>DASSMT010000363.1:0-14741 GCA_035688655.1 Polyangiaceae bacterium
TCACCAACCTGGGCAATGTGACGGTCAGCGCACCGATCCACACGGGCATCACCGGCAAATACCGGGGATCGCTACGCTTCGATGGTGGCCTCGTGAATCTCGGCGACGCGCGGATCGCGCTCGATGTGATCGAAAAGAACGGTGAAGTGACGGTGCGTTTCGATCCTGAGCAGTCGCTGCTCTTTCCCGAGGCGAGCACCGGGCCGGCGACGGGTTATGGCCGCTACGCACCGGGTCAGGCGATCGAGCTCAATGGCAGTCAGCGCATCGAGCAGGCGTTCGGGGGCACGCGCAATCATTTTGCGCGCGACATCGGGCGCCGGACGCGACTCAAGCTCCAGCCGAGCGGAAGCGGAAACCTGGCGGGTACTTTCGAGGACAGCATTTACGGGCTTTTCAAGCAGCCGGTGACGCTGAAGGGCAGTGTGTCATTGCAATACCAGCCCCACACGGACGCACCCGATTTCAAGCTGAGCGCGGACTTGCGCATGCCGGACACGCCGGACGCAGATCCGCAACCCGCCCTCCTCGGCTGGAATCGTACTTCTAAGAAGACCTTCGATGATGCGTGTACTCGAATGGAAAAGGTCCCCTGTTACGTCAAACTCGAGGGCCAATTCTCGAACCCGCTCTACGACGCGCTCGCCGGCGGGTCACTCGACTTCAATGCCCTGGCGGACGAGTGCGTGCAGGCCACCACTGGGGGATACTTCGCCAAAGCGAACAATTGCGGCTTGATGGCCCCGTTGGCGATCGCCCTCAGTGATGCTGCAGACTCAGCACACGACGAGAACTTCTCGCCGGCGTTCAATCGCCTGATGCAGGAGACACTCGCACCGCCGCTGTTGGTCGCGCAAAACAACGTGGTTCAGGCCCTGAGGGATTCCATCACGTCCGGCGGAGCCCTCGCGGAACAACAGCGATATGACGCGGCCATGGCTGTCCTGGACCCCGTTGCCCAATGGGTCTTCATGCCCAACATCCTCGAATACCTGCGCACGATGAGCCCGAGCGACGCCGAAAGCGGGCAACCACCGCCGTCGCCGGAAGACTCGTCAGACGGCGACAAACCGCAGCCTCTACCGGTCCCGGTCACTGACAGCTATCCGGCGGCTCGGGCCCTGTCGAAATTGCTGACCGTGATGAGCAATATCGACGGCGAGCGCGCGCGCATTTCCGGCGTTGCTACACCGTCCAAACGGATCGATCTGGTCAACGACGCGCAGGCTCGCGCAGTGCTCGGATACTTCGAGACCGCGACACTGGTCGCTGTGCTGAACGAATGGCAGATCGCTCCCCCGAGCATCGCCGCTGACTTTACGGGCGTGCTGACGCCGGTCGACAGCGGCTTCGGAGCGCTGCTGCGCGGCGCAGGCGCTTTCGGGGTGCCTGACAGCTTCGTTCCCTTCGTGTTCAATCCGAAGGATGTGGCGAAAGGCACGAACAATTTTGCCCAGATGATCGCGATCTCGAGCGAGGCGGTCGGCTCCTACCGCGCGCTCGAGGACGAGTACAAGCTGAACGCGCGCGCGTTCGAGCAGAACGAAGCGACGTTGCGCCAAGAGGCGCTACAAGTCCAAACGACCTATGACACTCAAATTGCGAATACCTGCGGGTCGGCATTTGATCCGGCAAAAGCGGCGACCCCCGCCGACTGGTCGGCTTGCGGAGCCGATTACGGCGGCGACGTAGGGATCTTGCTGATGCAAATCGAAGAAACGCAGGCGCGCCTTCAGTCTTCGCTCAGTCGGATCCAAGGCATGAAGGACAAGATTGCCATCGATCGGCGCGTGCTGGCGGAGACGCAGCAGGTGCACGAGGACACGCTCATGTTCATCGACCAGACGGGCGCGGAGCTGGACACGATCGCTTGGACGGAAGGGATCATCAAGGCCGAGCAGGCGTTCATTCAGGTGGCCTCGCAATCCTCAATCGTCAATTTCGGAGCTCCTGCCGGATGGGGTGCTGTGAACGCGGTGCTCGAGCTCGAAAAGACGGGCCTGGAAGTCCGTCGCCAGGACGTCCAAACCGCGCAGCAGATGCACATGGAGCAAGCGAACTCCAGCATCGAACTCATCAACGGAATGGGAAACATTCAGAAAGAGTGCATCGACCTGGCTCAGCTTGGCGTCGAGATTCAACAGGACGTGATCGCCCTCGACGAAGCACGAGCCCGCGCCTTGAACGCCGTAGAGCAAGGGCAGCGTGTCTACAACGACAAGCTGAAGACCGTTGCGGTTTCGGACCTAAGCCCTGCACACGACCCTTCTTTCCGGCTGCTTCGCGACCAACAAGCGTTGAATCTGCTTGGCTCGCGTGCGCGTGCCCAACGATTGCTCTACCTCGCGGGTCACGCGCTGGAGTACGAGATCAACACGCCGATCAGCTCGATGCCGGGCGCCGTGCTGAACGCGCGAAATGGCCTCAGCATGGGGCAACTGACGAGCTGCCTCAAGCAGATCGCGGACGGGTATCAAACCGCGTACGGGGTGCCGCAGAGTTACAACACGACGGTGTCCGTTCGGGCAATGCTCGGGATCACGGGGCCGCGTAAGGACACCGTGACCGGCCAGGTGCTGAGCGAGGGGGAACAATTCCGGCAGCTGCTACTTCAGAATCAAAATCTCGACGGCAAGGGCGGTGTCGGCATCACTTTCCCGACCAATCTGCAGCCGGGCAACCAACTCTGGTCGACCGACGTGTGCGCGGACCGCATTGCCTCGGTGCAGGCGCAGCTCGTTGGAGACTTCTTGGGCGATAACGAAGCGCAAATCAACCTGTCACTGGCTGGCGCAGCGGTGCTGCGCGATTGCGCGTCGGACAATATTCGCGCCTGGTCGTTCGGCAACCAATCGGGAGACTCGGATGCTCTCGCGGTCATTCAAGCCGGCGTGAACACCTTCGGAACGGCGCCCGAAAACTCGTCCTTGTACGGGCAGTCCGTCGCGCGCGCGTCATGGCACCTCGTTGTCCCGGGCGTGGGCAGCGCGCCGGCCAATGCTGACTTGGATCTCACCCACCTCGACGACATCACGTTGCAGATCAAGCACGAGGCGTTGCCGCAGAAGAACTCCCCACTGTCGGTCGATCTGTCGTGCTTGGCGAGCATCAAGTAGTCGCTTTCGATCCAACTACTCAACCATTGCGGTGGACAAGATGAAAAATTGCGCTTTTGCAGCGGCCTCGCTTGTGAGTTCTTCGCTGTCGAATCGGGCGAAGCTAGCTTCTCAACAAGAGTGCTTCGGTTATCGGACAAGGAAACTGTCGAGCCTGACGAAAACACTATGATGGCCACAACGCGACGTTCGGGTTGATCCGCGAGTAGCTCGTTCGTCAGCGCTGAACAGTGGCGTTCTCACGCCCCGCCGCGGACGTGCGTGCTGGTTCGTTCGCACGCCGCAAAACATTTTTCCCGAGCTGACTTTCGAGACTCCCATGCGTCTACCAAAACAGAAATGGACCGCCTTCGTGCTGCTCTTCCTTGGTCCTTCCGCCGCGCTACTGTGCAGCGTCAATGCCTTCGCCCAGAGCGTCTCTCGCCCATTTCAGCTCAGTTTTGGTGCGAATGCGCTCGCCTACGAACGCACCAAGACGTCCATCGACGGAGATAGCGCGACAGCAACGAGCACGGAGCTCGGGCCGGAGGCCGCAGGCTTCACGGTCGGTGTGGGCTATCGTGCCTCGGAATCATGGCTCGTAGGGCTGAACTTGCACGGCAGCAGGTCGCGCGTCACTGATGGTCGCGATGGGACTCCGGCCCTGACGCGCAGCGCGTACGCGGTGATGCCGCGGCTTGAGTACTGGCTCGCGCCGGACAAGCAGGTGTCGCCCTACCTGGGCGCCACGCTCGGTTTTCGCGGCAGTTCGGCATCCGCCGGACCCGACGCAAAAAGCTCGACGTCGGACTTTTCGATCGGTGGCTTGGCCGGAGTCCGTGTATTCGCCGCGCAGGGCTTTTCCGTTGATCCGAGTATCGCGCTGTTAGCGCTCACGGGCAGCGGCGAAGCAGGCAGTGCGAAGCTCGACCGTGGCGGGTTTGCGTTTCTCCTCGGCGTGTCGCTGTCCGGGTGGTTCGGGACGGATCCACCCGCCGCATTGGCTGCAGGCGCTGCGGCAGCGCCTGCGCCTTCAAATGCACCCGCTGCTGCACCTGCCCCCATCGATTCGACCGAAGCTCCTCCACCCGTTGCAGCCGAGGAGCCTCCGCCGTTGGAAATCAAGCGCGAGCCCGACGGAACGATGCGCGCTGAGATTTGGCTCGGCGATGGCCGGCGACTGCGCGTGATGGGTCGACCCAATCACGAATCAAACTCGGTGCTGGCCACGTTGCTGAACGGCACTTCATCGGGCGCGCCATCGCGAACCTGCACCGCACTCAACGTGGTCATCGACGGCCGACCTCACGCGATCGTCCCCGGGCCAAGAGCCGTTGCCGGCAGCGGTGCAGTTCAGTGGCTGATGACGCCTGCCGTTCTGCTCGCGATCGGCGAAGCGAAGCAGTCCGCGCAGCTCGAGCGTTGTGGTACCAGCTCAGAGGTGATGAGGGCGGCTCGCGGCCTGCTCGGTGACTTTTACCGGGAATTTCGAAGCACCGCTGAGCGATATGGACGGCGTGTGCCTGAAGCCCTCGCCGACTAGCACGCCTGCTCAGGCAACGAAGGAGACATTGGAAAAAATGAACGTTACAACGGTTTCTATTGGGATATTGATGGTCGCGTTCGGCTTGCTGACGACAGCGCTGCGCATTTGGCGGCCTGGGGTGCTTTCGAAGCTCGCGGCAATGCAGCGTCGTTGGGGTGATCGGGCTGGCTTTTGGATCCATGTCTTCGCGTACAGCGTGCTCCCGGTCCTCGCGGGCACCGGCATTACCCTTCAGGGATGGGCCGGGGCGGCGCTGTTCTGAAACAGATGTGTCGCCGCATCCGAGCGAAAACTAAGCGGTGCTCGACCCAATGGGCGGCGCAGTGAGTCGCAAACAGGTTCGGGACAGGACATCACGATGGCAGAAGTAGACATGCGCGACGTCGTGCGTCGGTTGCACAGCGAAGACAGCCCGGCGGTTCTCGAACTCTTGGAATTCGACTGCGCAATGGATGCATTCCTACGCAGTTTCGAGAGGCATGTCGCAGCTGCGCAAGAGCTCTACGTGCGCATGCGCTGTCTTGGCGCTAGCGGCGACGAAGCCGTCGAGTATTTCAGCGCGGTTCAGGACCGAGCAGGTCGACTGAGCGCCAACGCTTCGCAAATATTGGCCGCGTTTCAATCAATGCGCAATGCAGTCGCGACGTGGAACATCCCGGCAGCGCGCCGCCCCTCGAGTCAGCCGCATGGGCCAGCGAACTCGTCGCCATCTGGTGGAACTTGAAGCGTTTGCCATGACAGCGATTCACTTTGAAATCCGCGATCCGTTCGGGAGCGTTCGGCAGCTTTCGTTCGACAACCCGGGCTTGCTCTGGATAGGGCGCGAAACAGGTTGCCAGATCGTGATAATCGCGCCCAACATCTCGCGATGGCACGCCTCGATCGAGCAGTGCCCTGAAGGACTGAAAATAACCGATGCGTCGTTAAACGGCACTTCTGTAGACGACCTCCGATTGCACAGAAGTTCGAGGTTTGTCTCGGAGGACGCCTGCATTCTCCTAGTCGGATCCCATCTGATAGCAATCCGCCGCGGGAGCGGACGCGAACAGAGACGGACGGCGCCACCGCCGGGGCTTCGCCCCCTTCCTGGCGGAGCCTCCGCGCGCAAAACCTTGACTCCGATCCCTTTCAATTCCGCCGCCGATACTGACCCTTCGATCCCAGAAAAAAAAGCCTGATTCGCAGCTGGATGCCAGTGGCGTCGAACATGCATTGCCCTGGCTAGGCCCGCTCGAACGCCTGCTCACGGACCCAGACGTTAGCGAAATCATGGTGGTCAACGCGCGCATGTTTGCGGAAAGCCGCGGGCGTCTCGAGCTCACCGGTCTCGGATTCACTGATGATCACTCGGTGCGCGCGGTGGTCGAGCAGATCGTGACGCCCCATGGCGTTCGTTTCGACCAGTCGTGCCCGCTGCTCGATGCCCGGCTTCCAGACGGTTCTCGCGTGAACGCGATCTTTCCGCCGCTAGCGATCAAGGGGTCGAGCGTGACAATCCGAAAGCACCCCAGGCCCCCACTCACGCTGGCGGACCTGACGCGCTCTGGGGCGATGACCACCCAGATGGCGACGTTCCTCGAAGGGGCAGTAAAACTTAGGAAGAATGTCGTGATTTCGGGCGGCGCGGCGAGCGGTAAGACGACGCTGCTCAACGCACTTTCGGCGTTGTTGCCTGCACACGAGCGGATCGTCACGGTTGAGGACGCCGCCGAGTTGTACCTCTCACAGCCCCACGCAGTCTCACTGGACGCACATCCGCCGACCTTCGACGGCAAGGGCGAATATTCGGTTCGCGACCTGGTGAAGCACGCTCTGCGTATGCGACCGGACCGCATCGTCGTCGGTGAGTGTCGAGGCGGCGAAGCCGTCGAACTGGTTCAGGCCGCGAACACGGGACACGCGGGGATCATGACGACCATTCACGCAGACAGCCCGCTCCGAGCTGTCGCCCGCATCGAAAGGTTGTGCCATTTGGCCGCGCTGAATTTGCCCGTCCGCGTGGTCCGTCAACAGATCGCCTCCAGCGCGCAGATCATGATTCACCAGTGCCGCTTTTCGGATGGGCGACGGCGAATCACGTGCATCGCGGAGGTTGTCGGCATCGACGATGGCGGCGACGTTGAACCGCGGGAGATATTCGGATTCAAGGTCGCGCGCATAGGACCAAGCGGCGAAGTCGAGGGCGAATTTTACGCGACTGGGTACCGTCATTCGTTCGTCGAGCAGTTCAGCGCTCACGGGCTCGAAACCGACGGCGCGAGAGGTTGACCCGTTTTCGCGCTGGGTTGTGCCCGTAAGCTGGCCCCCCTCCCGCGCGCACTCCAACGACCATTACAAGTGGCCGTAATCGCTAGGTTTATTCCCGAACTCGAACCTCGAACAAAAAACACGCAACCCAACCCGACTTCGTCCGAGGGACCAGGAGACAGGCAAGTATCGCGGCGGTGCTCCGCGCCGCGTCAAGCAAGTCACGGTGTGAGTGCGCCATGCATCCTGAGTCGAACAAGCTGATAGAAGCGGACCCGAGCAAGCGATTGACCGTTCGTCTCACCAAGGCCGGCGAGTTCGAACGCGTGCTCGAGTTTCACGCTGCCGACGACGTTGCGCGCGTGGTCGGGCGGTCGCCGAACTCGGACGTTCTGCTGAGCGAAGTCGGTGTTTTGCCGGTTCACTGCTACTTCGAACGCGAGCACGACGACATTTGGCTGACGGCTGCCAACGCCGACGCCGCGATCACGGTGAACTATCAAGCCGTCGTCGGGCGAAGGAAGCTGGGAAAGCGCTGCATTCTTGAAGTGGGCGAGGCGCGCCTACTGGTCGTGGTGAAAGAAGATGACGAAGCTTCCCCGTCTTACGGGTCCTTCGGTACCGAGGTGATCGACGTGGGAGCCCTTCGCGTCACGCCCGAGCTCTTTGAAACTGCTCCGATCGATCCGCAAGTCGACTTCGGCACCTTCGCGACGACGGCGTGGCAAAGGTGGGAGCGAGAAGACGCCTCGAGCAGCCCGACAAGAGACAGCGTCGAGACGGCCGCGCCTGTCGCAGACCCGCGCCCAATTACCGCTGTAACGCGTGCATCAACACCGTGCTTCGACACCATTCGAATTCCCCGGCCTGCGGTCTTCGATGTTCCTATCGCCGACCAGGGTGAGTGGACGACTGAGCGCATTCAGCAAGCTGGGGCGGCAGCGACACCGGAACCATTGCAGCCATCGCCATGCATTCTGATTGAAGGCCACGATCGCCTTGCGCCGGTACCCGCAGTACCACCAGACCACGAGCCAACTTCGCGGCATCGGGTCATCTCCCAGCAACCTCCGATGAGCGCAACTCTGTCAACGTTCGGGCAACCCGCCCCCCGAGTACTCATCGCGCGGGCATTGCGAGACCGCATCTCGGCTCGCCTTCGCATGGCCCAGGTCCTGCGCGCGTTGCTTGCCCTTCGCTTCATTGCGAGCATCGCACCGCTCCGACAGCGCTTCGCGGCTGGGCTGGGGCGGGACCCGAGGGTCGTTGCTGTGATAGCGCTCTACGCTGCGCTTTCGTTGGCCGCGTTGGTGAGGCAGACCGTGCGCGCCTGGCCGTACTTCGTGCGGCATCCCGTCGTCGAGCGAAGCGCCAGCCCGTCACTGTCCAAGCACACGAGCGGTTGGAAGGACTGATACTGATGAGCACCAAGCATCCGAGGCGGATTTCGCCACAGAATTCGGCAGGGCGAAGCCTAGCGCGATCTGATACAGTTGCTGCCATGGCCATGGGCCGGCTCCGTTCAATTCCTTCTTCGACCGCTGTTGCTGACGCACCGCTCAGTGAGCAGGATGAGTTGGCGCGAAAGCTGCGCGCCAGGGAGATCAGCCTCGAGCAGTACTACGACGCGACGGTGGAGCTGGGCCTTGCTCACCTTCGCGACCGCGTGTCGCCGGAACAACTCGAGATCGTCCGAGAGCGCATGCGTGAGGAAGTCGAAACGAACCCCATCCTCACCAAGATGGTGCGGGATGCAATCGGCACACTGGCTGAGCCCGAAGCCCGGTAGGTCGAGGGAAGCTATGGCATCACGTTGCGGGTGTGGGCTACGGTCCCAGCCGTGGACGTAACCGATTCGCCAGAGGTCCTCCAGCGGGTGCGTGTCGGGCTCGCGATTGTGGACCAAGTGGCGCGGGAGCGGCTCGCGCGTTCGCTCCGAGGTGCGATCGATGCCGAAGACCTGGTCGGCTACGGGCGCGTTGCGGCGCTCGATGCGGCTCGACGGTTCGAGCCCAGCCTTGGGATCCCGTTCGAAGCGTACGCGTTCTTTCGTATCCGGCGTGCCATCATCGATGCCGTTCGCGGCATGGCGCTGTCGCGCCGCACGTACGAACGAGTTCGCGCTGCTGAGGCCGCCACGCGGGTTGGCGAGGGCCTGACTGCACAGACGCTAACCGCAGAGGACGGAGCTTCTCCTCCCTCCATGGCACACAAGCTCGCCGAAACCATGGCTGCCATGAGCACCGCGGTCGCGCTTGGCGTCGTTGCGGAAGTCGTGACGCAGAACGACGGCGAATTGGTCAGCGTCGACCACTCAAATCCAGAGCAAAAGGTCTCCGATGCTCAGCTCAAAGAGCTTGTTGTCCGATTCGTCGGCGAGCTCCCGAAAGCCGAGGCGGAGCTCATCCGGCGCCACTACCTCGAGGACGAACGCTTCGACAAGGTTGCCGAGGACTTAAACTTCAGCAAATCATGGGCCAGCCGTCTGCATGCCCGGGCCATGGTGCGCCTGATGAAGCGGGTACGCAGCGCGAGCTAGGCACGAGCGTTTGGTGTCACGTTGTTTCGTCGGGCGCGGAGCCGCGCGATCGCATCGCAGTTCCGAATACGCCAGCGAGCCACGATGCCAAAGCTTCAGCTGAGCGCCCACGCGCAACAAGCCGAACATCCCCGTTGGGCGACGCTTGTTTTTCCAACACCGCGTGCTGCTCGCGCATGTGCCGCTCGAGATCGTCGAAGTCGAAATGCGCAGGGAACGCCTCGCCCTCATCGTCGAGGTGCTGGTCCAAATAGCGAGGTCTCCAACCCGGCCAAACGTAGGCACGCCAAGCGTCGTCTTGACGGGAACAGAACACGTCGAGCTGCGTGGTTTCCGTAGCGTCGTGATCGCTGGTCATCTTGCCGCAACTCTACCAGGCCGGCGCGAGCCCGGGTAGAGTCAACGAACTAGCCCAACGGGTCACGTCGGCGCGTCGTCGCTTCATTCAGCGCCGCTTCCAGCAACTCGTTCTCGAAATCCGGCGGACGGGATTCGTTTCGCTTGTCGCGCGTGCCCCTTGTTCGCTTCCGTGCCTTGTGAGCTTCCAGTGCGGGGCACTTTGTGCAGTACTCAGGGAACCTAGCTTTGCAGTGTGTGCATTGCTTGATGGGCCGTTCGATGAATCGCCGAACAGCGGATGCCGCGTCGGCGCCACTACGTATCGGTTGGTTTGCGAGCAGAGCCTCGCGCATCGCCCGCACGGCCTCAGGCGAGAGTAGTGTCGCCCCGCGAAGTCTAGCCCAGGTTCGCCAGAGGTTTTCGACGGTGTCGGGTGCAAGCACCAGTTCAATGACCACCTCGTTCGGGGTAGCGCCGCGATCGAACCGCTCGAACACGCCGGCCGCTACGTCGCCCTCGGCCCTTGTTCCGTTCGATGTCGCGCCACCGGGGGATTGGGGGAGTACCAGTTCCTTCATGGCTTCTTCACTCAAAAGAGTTTTCGCGCCTCGCGTTCCTGAACCTCCGCGAGGCCGGCCTCTTGAGCGCAGTTGCGACACCAATAGGCGGTCTCGTGCTCGCACAGAACGCAGCATTGCGCGTTTCGCTTCTTGAATTCGGCCATAGCCGACCGCAAGGCCTTTTCGTCGGTAGGCGCGTCAGCGCCCAAGTCGTTTGCGATGGCCGCGAGGCACTTAGCGTCGAGCAAGATGGTGCCGCGAAGACGATTCCAGTGCGCGAATAGCGCCTCAATTTTCTCGGGAGCCTCGCGGAGCTCTTTGACGATGGCGACCGCGTCGGCGCCGCGTTGGAAGAGTGCGAAGACGGCGGCCGCGAGCACCCCGTCCGCGCCTTCGGTGTCTGGCATGCGCGCCCGTCGCACGCGCACGAACACCGCCTGGATCTCGGTCTCCTCAAAGTAGTGGACTCCGCGGGGGCCAATAATCGGTTTGAGCTGCTCGCCTTCCATGCGGCGCACGGTGCTCAGGCTGGTTCCGAGCCGCCGTGCCACCTGTCCGCGTGTCAGGAGCCTGCCAGAAGGGCCTGCCCGGTCGGCAGGGTCGACGATTTCTGCTTCGCACGAGGCATTTTCATCGGCAATTTGGGTCATTTTCGACGGCCTTCTCTCGCCCATTGTCACGATTGGCGGCCCCTTTGACAGGTTCAGAGTGAGCTGCCGTAGCACTCCGCGCAACCTCGCGACGTACGTTTTTTGACTGAGTTTGGTCGCGACGACTGAGCCCGATGGCAGCCAATCCCAACCACCGGTTGCACTCGGTTGTGGCGGTCTCTGCCAGCGGACTGCGCGCATCGACAACTGATGCCACGCTATGACGCATGGCAACCAAACCGAAGGAGGTTCCCTGCGACGAGGTGATCGACCTCAGCGACGAGCTCCTCAGTTGGCTCGTTGATCGGAACCTGGCGACTCGGAAGATTGGCGCGCTCACGGCGAGCCTTAACGTGCTGGGGACCTATCCCGACGAAGGTCGATTGGAGAACGTCGTCGCACAGTGCCTCTTCGAAGTGGAGATGTTCCTGGCGGCAGCGCAGAGGCGTGATTCGGAAGTACCGGCTCGCCGTCTTGAGGGATTGAGCAACGAAGACAAGAGCTTGCTCTACGATGACGGCCCCGAAATGGAGACCGACAAGGCTATCCGAGCATTTGACCCCAAGCTCGCGCACCTCGAACGGCTGATTCGTCAGGTGGCGCTCAGGAAGGTAAAGCGCGCCAAACTAAAGGGAGCCAATGCGCACGTGATGAAAGACACGGTGATGGAGACGAAATTCTTTGCGTCTCACGCAATTCAGCAAATCGCAGTAGTCCGTCGAAAGCTGGATCTCGTGCTCGAAGCGATTCAGACAATAATCCCGGCGCTTCCCGAGGAAGAGACGACCCTCTCGGGATGGCGAAAGCTCGACCGCAGCATTCGAAGGCGGCTCCGTGTCGCGGGGTACGAGCCAACGGTGCCCGCGCGAACTCGCGGATCACAGGTTCGCGCTAGGTCAAGAACGTAGAAGGGGGGCCCCTTGTCGATTGGCGATCGGTCGCCAAGCTCGTGTGCGTGGAGCAAAACCATGCACGAGTACTTGCTACTGAGTGAAGTCGCGGAGATTGCGCGGACGTCGATCGATTCGGTTCGGGGCTGGCTGCGGTCGGGGCGCTTGCAAAGCGTGAAACCGGGTAGGCGCCGTCTGGTGCGTCGCGAGGAGTTGGAGCGTTTCCTCGCCCGCGACGGGCTGACGGAGCGGCGAGCGGTCGATGCTGATGCTGCGGGGACGGAATGACGTGGACTGATCGTCGTCTCCGGCTTGTCCACGACCGCTGCGAGATCGAGAACTGCACTCTGGCGCTGCGTCGCTTTCTTGGCATCTCGGACCAGGAGCCTACCGAGCTGACGTTCTTTGTCCGTGGGCGCGTCCACTTGGCGCACGCGGCTACCGTGCGCGACCACGCGAGGCTGCTACGGGAAGGTGAAAAGCTTTCCGGTTTCAACGGCGCCTATCAGCTGGTCAATGGCCCGATCAATCCCGCCATTTTCGCGAGGTATCAATCGAACCGAATCCATCCGGCGTGGAACGGTCGGGTCGGTGACAACGACATCGCGCTTCGGCGCGCGGTCTACATTGATATCGATCCGATTCGCCCGAAGGGGATCGGTGCCACCGAAGACGAAAAGCGGGCTGCGCACGACGTGTGCCGTCGCGTCGAAGATTTGCTGCTGACGGTACTGCGAGACGAAAGCGTTCTTGGGCGGGGAGACAGCGGAAACGGCTACTTCATTCTAATTGCCGTCGAGCCAGCGCGCATCTCGACGGAAAGCACGGCGCGCATCCGCGAACTCCTGAAGCGGCTCGCTGCCGCCTACGACACGGACCAGGTCAAGATTGACACTTCGGTCGGCAACGTCGCGCGTCTGATGCCGGCGGTGGGGACTTGGAAGCGCAAAGGCGAGAACACGCCCGAGCGCCCCCATCGTCAGACCTCATTCTCTTGTGGTGGCAGCGTGCGTCGAGTTTCGCTGGAGAGCGTCGTTGGCTACGGTAATTGACGCTCTCGGTGAGGCGCTAGGCCGCGCCCCTGCGCTCGAATCGGCGCGCCCGTCGCGATTGCGCGAGACGGACAGCGTGTTTGCGGTTGCGAACGCGGTCGAGACCTCGCTTGTCCTGGACCGCTGCGGCATCGAGCACGACCATAAGTTTGCGCGTTGCCCAGGCTGCGGCGAGGCAGGTGCTCTCATCTGTCGGAGCGGTGGGATCAAGTGCCTGCACGCACGCTGCAGCGCAATTGGTCCCGCGAACTTCCCGGGCTTGCGGCTCAACGTTGACCTAGTAGCGCAGCACGAAGGGCTCTCGCCCGTGGCAGCTGCGGAGCGGATCTGCCAATGGTTTTCCCTAGAGTATTCTCGGCGCTCGACGCTGAGTTCCACGGCCGTTGTGCCTGCACTGTGGAGTCGTCCGCTTGCGCTCAACGACCACCGCGGCGCTGCGCGGTTCCCCACGCACGCACTCGGCGAGGTGTTGCGTGAGTGGGTCGAGGCGGAGGCCACAGCCACCCAGACGCCACCCGATCTCGCGGCCGTCGTTGTGTTGGCGACGATTTCGGCGTGCGTAGCGAAAAAGTTCGAGGTGGAGATCCGACCCGGTTGGCGCGAACCGTTGAACACCTATTGGCTCGTGGCTCTCGAACCTGGCAACCGAAAGAGTGCCGTCTTTCGAGACGCGGTCCGCCCCCTTCACGACTACGAGCAGGAGGTCTCGGAAGCGTTACGAGATCAAGTCCAAGCAGCCACGGTCGCGCACGAGATTAAGCAGCGGGAGCTCAAGCGAGCGATCGACCTGGCCGCGCGCTCCGGCTTGCCCGCCGATCGTCAGAACGCAGCTGAGCTTGCGATCGAGCTCGAGGGCGAGCGTGTTCCAGCAATCCCCCGCCTGGTCGTCGACGACGTGACGCCTGAGCGCCTGGCTGCGATGCTCGCCGAGCAAGGCGGGCGCCTTGCTCTGTTGAGCGCGGAGGGTGGGCTCTTTGAGGTCGCAGGCGGCCGGTACTCCGATGGCGTCCCGAACCTCGATGTTTTGCTCAAGGGTCACCCCGGTGACGATCTTCGCGTCGATCGCGTTGGCCGCAGCCCGGTGCATGTGAGGCACCCCGCGCTCACGCTCGGCGTCGCCATGCAGCCGGAGGTGATCCGAGAGCTCGCTCGCAAGCCCGCGTTCCGCGGCTCGGGACTCTTGGCGCGGTTCTTTTACTCGCTTCCTGAGAGCACGGTCGGTCGACGCATCGCTTCTCCTCCGCCGGTGCCCGAGGCTGTATCGGCGCGTTACCACCAACTCTGCACGCTGCTGCTGCGCATGCCTGAACACCGCACCGACGGAGAGGTGGTGTCGTTCCCGATCTACTTCTCACCCGAAGCGTGCGGCCGACTCGAACGATTCTCGGAAGATCTGGAGCCTCGGTTGTCGGCGGGCAGCGATCTCGGGCCGATCTGCGACTGGGCGAACAAGCTTGCTGGTGGCGTCGCGCGAGTCGCCGCACTGCTACACCTGGCCGGCGATCGCTTCCATTGTGGGTATTCTGGGAATTGTGGGAGCCCCAATGAATCCACGTGCGAAGGGGAGCCGGACGATTGTGGGTCCCCCGGGAACCACCGAAAAGCCGAGATTCATGTGGAGACTATCGATCGTTCCATCCTGATCGGCCTCTACCTGCTCACTCACGCCCGAGCAGCATTCGCGCTCATCGGTACCGACCCAGAGATCGAGAATGCCAAACAGCTGCTGAGTTGGATCGTAAACCACCAGGTATACAAATTCACCAAGCGCGATGCTTGGCAGGCCACCCGAGGTCGATTCAAGAAGGCGTCCGAGCTGGATG
>DASSMT010000405.1:0-25082 GCA_035688655.1 Polyangiaceae bacterium
AAAACGCCTCTTGTACCGCGTCGACCGCATCCACCCGACTGAGCCCTTCGCGCACGGCCACCGCGGCGAGCGGCCGAGCGTGCACCTTCGCGAGCTGCGAGACCCAGCTGGTGAAGTGACTTGACATGGGACAGCGTAACACGCCTACGCGTGCGCCTTGATGTACTCGACGAAACCCAGCACGTCTTGCCAGACCAAGCGCCCGATCGCACCCGAGCTGTAAACGGCGGTCAGGACCTCTCCCGAACCGCCGAGTACGAAGCCTGCAGCGTGAAGATATGCGGGCATCCGTTCGCTGGCAGGCTGATAGTAGACGCCGAGCTGCTCGGCGATCGCGTCGAGCGGAGCGTCGCCAGCAACCGGGAATTCGAGCCCGTGCTTGCGGACGAGCTGCTGCATGTTCACCCGAGTGTCGGCCGACAAGCTCACGACACCGATCCCTCGGGCCGCGAGTTTTGGCAGCCCTGCCTGAAAAGCCGTAAGCTGAGCAGTGCAATACGGGCACCACGCACCGCGATTGATCAGCACCACACTGAAGGGCCGGTCGAGATCGCGGGGGAGCGTGAGCTCTCGCCCATCGCTCGACGAAAGCCGAAGCTTCGGGAATGTATCGCCCATATCGAGCAGTCGAGCATGGTCTTGCGCGCCATTTCTTTCCTCACCGTAGGGGTTCGCGGGGGAAAGGTCGCGAGGCTGCCCGGGATTACATGAAAACCGTCACTGCCTGTGGCCGACGCTTTCGAGCCGAGCAACTCACAAAAAGAGACGAGGCCGGCACCATTGCCAGCCTCGTCTCTGTGATGGGGAGGGTTTGAAGGTCAGGAATCGGCCATCACTTCATACAGTCGCGCTTACATCATCCGCTCGGAATCACGGCCAAAGCAGCGGCGGTCTCAGATGCAGTACAGGTAGCCGCACGTCGACGGGGTCGTCGAACACTTGCTGACCAACTTGGTCACCTTGCCGGTAGTCGTGGTGCAGGCGGTGTTGATGAAGGTATTGGCGGGGTCCCACAGGCGGTTCATCGGATACATGGGAGCGGTGCCGGCGGTCGTCGTGGTCGTGCCGTTGTCACCGTCGGCCGGGTCCACAGCGATGCAGGTGCGGCCCGTCGGGCAGCCTTGAGTGGTCACCGCGTAGCTGATGTACGGATTGCTACCGCAGCTGCCGTAGCCATAGGTACACAATGCTCTGCCGAGGTTCGTGGCCTCGGTCGAGGACAGCGGAGTGCCGTCCAAATGATCGGCTTGGAAAATATAGTGGGGGCCACAGGCGCCGAGACCGAGATCGACCGGTCCGCCCACCTTGGTGAGCACATGCTGGGGCGGCAACTGGCTCGGGTTGTTGCGCGCAAGGTCGCTCATCATCGTCTGCGAACGGTCCACGCCTGCGCTCAAGTCGTTGCGGAACGTGGTTGGGTTGAACACGTTCTGATCGACGAACTGCATCAGCTTATCGTCTTGCAGACCCAAGATGCCCTTGGTGTTCGCGCAATTGTTCTTGAGGCACACAGCGTTGCTGCTGAGTTGCACGATGTAGTTCCACTGCGTCGCCCACCCACCGTTGACGCGCACCAAGTCTTTGTCGGGAGCCCAGCGGCCGAGCTCGTCGGCCATTGCAACCGCAAGGGCTGCCTTGGTCGGGTTCAGGCCGCTGTTCGTGTAGCAGGCGTTGGCAGCTTGAGCCGAGCTACCGATTTGTTCGCCGCCGTCGCCAGTCGTGGCGACGCAGCCTTGGAGCGCTGACAGGCCTAGGAAGGCGGCGCTCGCTAGCCCAAACACTTTTTTCATTTTCTTCTTTCCTCCCTTTTTGCTTTTCCGAGTCAGGTTGTGCCTTCCCTATTGCAGCCGCCGTGCCGAACTCCAAACCCGTGCAATTTCCCGAGAACCTCGCGCCCCCCCTGAAACAAATACGGTATTTACCGGTCATCGCGGAGCTTTCCACACACGAAGAATACAGTTCGCCCGATGCGCCCACCGTGAGCGCCATTGCACAACTCGACCGCTGTGTCGTTCACGAGTTGTGCAACATACGCCCGCGCGATTGCACAACTCGTACGGCACACCCGGAGCCGCCCCGAAACAAACCCAATATTCGCGCCCAAAACCGGGCGACGGATTTCGGCGGATAGTGACATTGCTCGTATTGGCCAGTGTCCGCTCGAACGAGCTGCGTTTGACCAGCACGCCAATTCAAGAGCGCTTTGGCGGCGACGCTGTCGAGCACAGCGCACATTGAACCACGCTCACCTCGCTGGTCGCCGTCGCCCCGCCGGCGAGTCGTGTCGACAGTCGCGCGCAGCGCACAGTGAGCGCGGCAGCTCAGGTGAAGGCCGCTCTGCGGAGATCCGCGACAGCGCGCGCGACGAAATCGCGGCGCGCTTCGAGCACGGCGGCCGCGTTCAGAGGCCGCCGAAGAAATCCAGCATCGACTTGATCGCGAAGCACGGGATGCCGTGCTGGGTGCCGTTGTAGGCCGGATCGTTGTGCGCGCACCAAATGGTCGGCACGCTACAGCCGTCGTAGATGTTGCAGCCGGGATCGACCTGTGGACCTTCCGAGCTCTTGCAACCCATGATCGCGGTGTACGGCTTCGAGCTATCCATGCAGGAATTGGCAGCGCGGAACTTGGCCACGGTGTTCTTGGCCGAGTCCGCGCTACGCTGGTTGTCCTTCACCCCGTCGATGTACAAAACCGGCATCGGCAGCGCTACGTTGTACGGATCGGCCGCAACGGGTGCCACGCCCTTGAGATTCAAGTGCTGGGCGTCGCTCTTGTGGGACAGGATATTGACCAACAGCTGAGCGCCAGAGCTGTGTGCGGTGGCGAACACGCGGTTCTGATCGATGCAGTACTTGCTCATCAGCTCGTCGTATTGCCCGAGGACTCGCGACGCGTCGGCGGTGTAGTTGCTCCAACATTGACCGCTGTCTGGCGTGTTCGGAAAGATACGCACGTAATCTGTAGCGAAACCGGTGTTATTGGTCGGATTGACGAACTCCGTGTTCGCGTTGCCGCAGGCGTGGAGCGCGATCAACAGCGGGAAGGGCTTCGTTCCGTCGTAGCCCTCGGGGAACAGGTAGAGCGAGGTGTTGGCCACCTCGACCTTGCCACCCGACGGTCGCGGCGTTTTGGCGCTGCAGCCGGCGCTCGGTTTGGCGTTGGCCGTGTTGCCACCGCCCCCAGTGGCGGGCGAGCCCGAAGAGCCACCGGCACCGCCGGGTCCCGCACTCCCGCCGCTGCCGCCGCCGGCGCCCGTAGCACTCGCCCCGGCAGCGCTCGAGCCCGCTGCGCTCGAGCCTGCTGCGCTCGGCCCGCTACCTCCTGATGGTGCGCCGGCGCCGGCGTTGGCGCTGCCGCCCTGGGTGCCTGGTGAACCGGCCGCACCCGGATGCCCACCGCTACTGCTGCCAGCGAGCGCTGTATTTGCGCCAGCGCCGCCGGTAGCGGGCGTACCGGGATCGGATGAGCAAGCGAGCGCTTGAGTGCAAAGGGCGCTCGCAATCGCCCATAACCCTAGCTGATGAGCGCGAACGAAGCGCGCGGTCCCAGAGGAGGCCACGAAAATAGTTTGCATGAAGTCCGAACGGCTCGCCAGCTGACTCTCTCGAATTTGGCTACGCTTTGACGGCGGCAATTTCCTTGCCGCTGCTCGACCCGAAGTTCGGGCTCGCGTTGCCTGTCGCGGCCGTGATGATCGTGTTGAACAGCTGCGCGTTGCCGGCGCCGCCTGCGTCCACGTATTGGCCTTGCTTGAGCGCCCCACCAGCGTTCCCCCAAATGATGAACGGGACGTTCTTCATGGTGTGATTGCCCTCGGCGACGTGGTTCGTCCAGACGATGGCCGCGTTGTTCTGCAGCCCACGGTCCGCAAAGTGCTTGAATGACTTGGCCAGGGTCGCCATGCGCAAGGCATCAATCTCGGCATGGGCGGATTCGGCCGTGGAGTTCGAGCCGATGCTGCCGTCCGACTGCATGCGATGGCTGATGTAGTGAAAGTTCCAATTTCCGAGCGTCTGGTTCGACGGCACCTGGTACACGGTGTGGTCGGTTCCGTCGCCCCATTGCAGAGTGCCCGTGCGATTGTAGTCGCAAGCGAAGGCCAGCGCGACGAGCCCCATGTGCAATTCGACGATGTTTTCGATGCCGCCGTTCGCCACGTTGGTCGGGTTGTACTTCCAGCTCGACAGCGCTTGGTAGACAGAGGTGTCGACGCCGTCCATCGTGCAGCCAACGGTGGCCATCTGCGTGCCCATGTTGGTCATCGTCTTCTCGGTGTCACGGATGGCGTCGAAGTGCTGTTTCAGACGCTGGACGTCCGCTGCGCTGAGCTTGGGATTTTGCATCAGCGAGTTGAGCTCCGCCCGGATCGTGTCATTCACGCTCTTGCGCTTGGCGATCAGCTCTTCAGCCTGGGGATTCGAGACGGTGCCACCGCCACCAGCCGTACCCGTGTTGCCCGTGCCGCTGCCAGCCGGCGCCGCCAACCCGGTCAGCTTTTGATACAACTTGTACGGGTTGTCGACCGACGCTCGCACGCGCGCACTGTCGTCGAATGACAGGCGGTCCGCGATGTAACCATTGCGCACGTTGCCCGCGTACAACGTCATTGGGTCGTTACCCTGCGCGTTGATCGCCTTGGAAATCACGAAGTCGACGGAGGGCCCGGTGGCGGTCGCCTGGCCGCCGTTGCCCGTGGGTGTCTTGCCGGTGAGCGCTTGCGAGAGGCCCTGCGCATGCCCACAACCGCTGGGAGAGGTCTGCGGAAAATTGATGCCCTTGACGATCAGCAGATCTTTGGCCTGCTCGGAGAGGGCATCGACGGCCTTGCCCGAAGAGAGCAGGCCACTCAGCGCACCGGTGCTTCCGGGCCAAAACTTCTTCGGCTCGACGCCGCAGGCGGCGCACAAGAAGAAGGTGAAGATCGGCTGTGCATTCGCGGCCCAAGCCGAGCGCTCGGGCAAGCCTTCCAAGAAGGGAAGACCGATCGCGATCGTCCCCGCACCGTACAAGAATGCGCGACGGTTGATGGTCTTACGGCGCTTGAAGTGCTCGATCACTGGCTACCTCCCACATGGGTCCGGAACGCTTGGTTCTGCACCAAGGCGAGCATCACCTGCTTGAGCGATCCGCCCGAAGCTTGGCTCACCGCGGCGAGGGCCTCGACGGTCGGCCGTTCGCTGTCGACGATTGTGCGCTCGAGCGCATAGCTCGCGAGTTTCTTCGACCAGCATTGGTGGGCTTGAGGCCCATTGGCGATTTCCTGCATCAACTCGTTCGAATCTTTGAAGCTGCGTGTTCCGTCGGAGAACGGGTAGCTGCCGCTGCTGTCTACCTGCTTTCCGTTGTCCATCGTGCGATGGCGCCCAACGCCGTCGTACTGCTCGAAGGCAAAGCCGACGGGATTGATGTAAACCGTATGACACGGCGCACCGCAACCATTGGTCAGGCCTTCGTAACGTTCACGATTGGTCTGATCCGTTCCCTGCGGCGGCACGGGTGGCAGGGTGACACCTGACGGAGGTCCGAGCTCGAGGCACAGTGAGTCCGTGGCAACGCGCACCCCGCGATGAATGGGATCCGGCGAGTTGTTGACCGCCCATTGGGTGAGGAAAGGTGCCTGTGAATACCAGCCGCTGCGATCGCTCAGCGTGACCTGCTGAATCCCGGAGCCGCTCACTTGGACACCATACAGTGCGGCCGTGAGCGGACCAGCGAACGCAACATTCGTGGTCATGATGTCTTTTACGCCCAAATTCTTGGTGTAAATGAAGTCGAAGAAGGAGTTCGCGGCGCCCGTGAACTCGGCCTTCAGCCCCTCGCTGTAGCCTTGCACGCTGCTATCCTTGGTGATCGTGTCGAGCAACGGGATCTTGAACAGCTGGCTGTGCATCTCGCGGATGGCCGTGACCGCAGCCGCGTCCTCGAGCATCGCTTTTGCTTGGGCAAGCGCGCCGTCGGCCGAATCGAACGAGCCTTTCTTGGCGGCATCGAGCATCGTATCGGGCGGCGTCGTGTTCCAGAGCCAGAGCGAGAGTTTGGCCGCCATCTCGTAACCCGAGAGGGGTGCGCCGTTGTCCCCGAGCTCCGTGCGGTACAGGAAGTGGGGGGACTGGAGCATGGCGGTCATCACCAGCGCGGCGCCCTTGGTGAACGCGCTCTGCGAGCCTGAGTACGTGCCGCCCTTTTGGTAAAGGTCGTTGTACGTGCTGACTTCGGCGTCAGTGAGATCGCGGCGGAATGCGCGCCGACCGAAAGTCTTGATGAATGTGGCAGCGTCAGTCGTGTTGACGACGGCCTTCAGCGCTTGATCCGTAGCCGTGACCTTGGCAACCACCGCCTCGGCCGCGCCCTGGAAATCACTCCAATTGTCATTGTTCACCAGGACGACCTGCTCGTTGTTGTCGAAGTCGGTGGTGTTCGCGACGGCGTGGAGGAACTGATCGGACTGACCAGTGGCAGCGGTCAGCTTGAGAATGTCGTGTACGCTGTTCTCCCACTGGCTGTTGGTGAGGCGCAAAAAGCGGCTGTAAAGCGGCTTGCCACTCAGTGCGATCGAACCATTGCTGCCGGTGTCCCCCGATTGGCCTGTGCCAGTGCCGGTCCCCGTGCCTCCACCCGTGCCGACGCCGGGGGTCGAGTTTGACCCGGTATCCTTCTTGTCGCCTGCAGCGCCAGACACGACGCAGCCGGCACTCGCGAGGAGTAGCGGGGCCAGACCGAGGGCAATGTATCGCGCAAAGCGAGGCGTATGAGTTCTATTCACGAGGCTCTCCCAATCGACACGCGTTTGGCGCTTTTCACGTCTCGCCCAGCAATAGCGTCAGGTGCCCATTTCCGTTTAGAAAAATGCCCTGGCAGCATGTTCCACGCCACGACTCGACGCCTCTACCCGCAAGGATGGAAAATGGTGCTGCAGACGTCCTACTGCACTCGATGTGCAAACCACCTTTTCGCACTCGTTCGATTCATCCAGCGAGCGCGCGCTCGCTGTCGACGCGAAGGGATCGTGCGCAGCGTGGAGTCGTCACAGACGCGAGCGAGCGAGCGAGCACTCGCTCGGATTCGACATGAACGCGCCGGCACGATCGCATCGCTGCTGCGCGCGCTTGCTCACGCTCGAGTGGGACCAGGATCGCGGAGCGAGAAGATCGGCGGCACGCGGCACGTGCACTCGCTGCAAACTGACCACATGGATAACTACACCAGCGATGGGGGGACAGAACTGCCCCCTGTTTTCAGGCACCGCCGAGGGTATGGTCGCAAGGCATCCGAGCTGCCGGAACTTCGAGGGAGTTTATCGAGCACCGAGCAGCTCAGTCGCTACTGCAGATTGATAGTCTGATCGGCCATCGAGATCGATGGCAGAATGTTCGCCGTGATTGTCGGCTTTACATGCCGATTTGCTCTCCGCTTTCCCCTGCAATGGAAACACATTCACCATGCGCTCTATCGTAAGTCACACGTTCGCCCACGCCGCTCCGTCCACGGTCAAGCTCGTGCTTTGCTCGCTCGTCTCTGTCGGCTTCGGCGGGCTCACTGCGTGCGGGTCGGACACGCGTGCCTTCGGCGCTGGGGGCGCCCCGGCGCAAGCTGGCGCGCAGGCAACCCCTGGTGGTGCCGGCAGCCCTGCGACGGCTGGGACGGGCTTCGGAGGAGCCCCCGGGAGCGCGGGAATGCCGTCCGTTGCCGCTGGTTCGAACGGCGTTGCCGGTAGCTCCGAACCGGTCGGCGCTGCCGGCACCGGGGGCTCGAGCTCGGTCGCAGGCGCTCCCGGTGTAGCTGGCGCAACGAACGTTGGCGGTGGCTCGAGCGGAGGGAGCACTGGCAGCAGCAGCGACGCGACGATCGTCCCCGATCCTTCCTGGACTTGTGGCATGGCGGACGGGATCCCTTCGCCGACCTCGGGCACGCTCGCGTTCAGCGTCTCGCTCACGATCGGCGCCACACACAACGTCGGCAACACGCAGTACGGCAAGCGGCGCCAATTGGACGTATCTGGCGGAACCATCACCGGTGACAAACTCAAAGGCACGGTGCTCGCCGGCGGTCTCGATTACGAGCTCACGCTTTCGAATGGCGCGATGGAGCTCGAAGAAGTGCTGGTGTACAAGACCAGTGACAACACGAGCATCTTCCTGCGCAACTGCGGCGTGGCAGCGGCGGGCGACTCAGTGGTTCGCATCGTGCCCGACATCGAGGCCCCGACGTCGGGTTCCTACGCTTGGCTCAACACCACGAAGCTCGTCGGAACACGCACGGTCGCGGGCGACAAGATCACGCTCGACGTGTACGACGTCTCCAAGGCAGCCACCGCCACGAACAAGATCCAACTCAAGGATCCGTCGGGTGTGCCCAACACGTCCTGGGATTGTGTCGGCGGAAGCGGCACAAAGGGGGACTCCGTGTTCACCGAAAATGTCACGCTCGGCTCGTCCTTCAGCGTCAGCAACGCCAAGCGTGGCAGCCGCAACATCATTCCCATCACCGGGGGCACCACGACGGGCAAAGTCGCCGGGAAAATCCTCGACGGCGGCGCGGACTATCAGCTCGCTGGCTCGTCCGGAACCACGCTGGATGCACGGTACACGCTGGCACCGAGCGATGGCGCCTTCATCATCGTGCGCAATTGCGGCCCCATCAACAGCCTGGTGCCGGCATTCGAGGCGGCCGTCGATGGACCGTACAAGTTCCTCAACGACGGCAAGTTCCTGAGCTCGGCCCCGGGCTCTGGTTCGGGCGGCGTCAGTATCACTTTTTACGAGCGCAAGTAGCCGTCGTTTTACGAGCGCAGGCAGACATCACGGCGCGCGCTCGGGTGCGTGCGCGAGCGATTGATCCAACGCGGGCCAAGCCTCGAGCGCAGTGCCGATGCGCACGTTGAGCAGCGCTTCGAGCCGTTCACGCTCGCCCGCCGCAGGCTGCGATTCTTTGCGAGCCGCGAGGATCACGATCTGTGCGCTCGAATTGAGATTGGCAATTGGCATCGAATTCCGTCGGCCGCGCCTCCAGGCGCGCCACCGCGACCACCAAGGTCGCCTCTGAAGCGGTGTCACAGCGAGCACGCTCGGGTCAGCATTTTTGAAGAATTCTTCGTTCCAAACGGAGCATCGTCTGACCCACCCGACGTAGTAGCCGCAGGCCGGAGTCTCAGTCAGAAATCCCGTTCAAACTTGTCATTTGTCAGCGCATCGCAAATGGGATGACAATAAGTCAGCGCGAGTGACAAGCGCGGCAACGCCGCCACGTTCATCGCTTCAGTGACGCCGTATTCAGCGGCCGCGAGTGCCTGCTCGTCTCTCGATTGGTTACTACGTTACTGCACTACAAAGTTGTTTGTATTTACCTTCGAGCCAGAGCGCAGAGCAACGTCTCGACGCGCATCCGGAGCACGCCAATGACATCTCTAAATCAGCTATCGAATGTCTATTTGATTTGTGGGGGATTGGCACTCTTGGGCTGCGGAGGCGAGCAGCCTGCGGGAGGCAACGCCGGCCACGCGGGCGCCCCCGTCACTGGCGACACTGCCGCCGGTAACGGAGGCGCCATCGGCTCGGGCGGCTCGAACGCACTCGGCGGCGGACCCAGCATTCCCAGTGGCGAGGCAGGACAGAGTAGCGGAGGGCCGAAAGGCGGCAGCGGCGGCGGCGTCGGTGCGGGCGTGGGCGGTAGCGTCGGCGCGAGCGGCGCGGGGATGACTGGTGGCTCGGCGAACGCAATGGGCGCGGCTGGAGCCGGTCCGACCTCCTCCGGCTGCGGCTCGACGAACGTGACGTCACCTTGCGGTACGAAAGGCACGACGTGCACCCTGAACGTGAGCGGGACGGATCGAAAATACTACGTGCAGCTGCCCAAGAACTACGACGCCTCGACGCCATACCGGCTCATCTTTCAGTACCATCCCTGGGGCGGATCGGCTGACCAGGCCCTCACCATGTATGGTTTGAACTCCGGCTTGCCAGATTCGATCTTCGTCACGCCGCAGGGCTTGGATGCTGGAGGCAACGGCCCGGGTTGGGCAAATACCGATGGCGTAGACATCGCTTTCACGAAAGCCATGCTGGCAGACGTGAAAGGCAAGTACTGCATCGACAGCTCGCGCATCTTTTCGGTCGGGTTCAGCTACGGTGGCATGATGTCGTTCGCGCTCGGCTGCGAAATGAGCGACACCTTCCGCGCGATCGCACCGATGTCCGGCTCGCTCTACAGCGATTTCAACTGCAAGGGCACCGGGCCTCACGTGGCGATGTGGGGCTCACACGGCACGAACGACACGGTCGTCCCCATCGACGACGGCAGGGCCGCACGGGACAAGATCTTGAAGGAGAACCATTGCGGCACTACGACCACGCCGGTCGATCCCAGCCCCTGCGTGAAGTACGAGGGCTGTGACGCCGGCTACGACGTCACTTGGTGCGAGTGGGACGGGCCGCATGGCATCCCGAGCTTCGGCAGCAAATCAATCACCGCGTTTTTCAAGCAATTCTAGCGGCGGCCGCGGCTTCTTCGCCGCTACGGGATATTCTTCGATTTCACTTCCCAAGCGCTGTTGCTGCAGTAGCTACAACTCGAACCCACGAGGACGCCTTTGCCGCTGGCGCCCTCGTCTCCCTTGAGCCGCCAGTTCAGCCACGCCAGATTGATCTTGGTGAAGTCGCCGCCGCGCGCGCTGCCCAGGTCGCCACCGTGCCCGATGTTCTTGCTGAAGAGCATGACCGGAATACCGAGCGCGCTCAGGCTGTCGTAGTCCCGTTCTCCATTCTCGTACGCGATGTCGCTCGTGCCGCCGAGGATGATTAGGAAGGGACTGTGGACGGTTTTGTAGAAAGCCTGGTCGGCGCTCGTCAGCCCGCTGCTAGTGATGCCCACGCTGGTCATGCGTGAGTCCCCTGCTGTCCCTTCCGACATCAAGCCACCGCACGAAAAACCGTTCGAAGCAACCTTCGTCGTGTCGAGGCTATCGTGATACGCGCTGCAGCTCTTGCCGTTTTCGGCGATCGCCCAGGACACGTAAGAGAGCAATGGCTTGCCCATGGCCGCCCAGTTCGAAGTCTGGCTGCGACTGCCGCTGCCCTTGGGCGTACCGTCCGCGATCACGAAGTAGCCGTAGGAGGCGATCTCGGCCATCGCCGCGGTGTTCGACAAGCCGTCCTGCGAACAGGCGCCGTTCCCCCAGACGAAGATCGGATATTTTTCCGTGCCACCCAGATCGGTCGGGCGATAGATCGTGCCCTCTTTGATGCCCGAGTCTGCGTTCGTCTCCACGGTCACCTTATGCGGGCCGCTGCCGCTGGCATTCACGGAGGCTGGTTTCGAGACCGTACAGGAACCCGTGCCAGTGCTGCCCGCAGCGCCCGCGCTGGCACTGCCACCCGCTTGTCCGGTCCCCGCTGCTCCTTTTCCGCCGGCTCCCGCAGTCGAAGCGCCACCTGCGCCCGGAGACCCAGCTGAACCGCCAAGCGCGAGGCCACCAGCAGCGCCACCGGCTCCGCCCGCCGAGCTCGCGCCGCCCGGGCTCGTACCGCCCAGGTTCGCGTTCCCAGCCATGACAGCGCTTGCTCCAGAGCCCGCGGAGGGCAATGCACCACCGGAGCCCGCTTGCGTTTGCCCACCATGCGCCGATGAGCCGCTCATACTGGTGCTGCCAGCAGAGTTGCCTCCGCCCTCGGCAGCCGAGCTACCACAGCCCTGAATGCTCAATGGTCCAGCCGACAGAACGACAGCCAAGAAAGCGGAAGACGTCGAAGACGTTCGCGCGCGATTCGTAACGGACATGGACACTCGATTTCGCATGATGGTCTGTTTCGCGTGGCGGACGCCGCCGTTGCTCACGGTGTCCTCACGCCATCGAAGAAGCTGAACACATCCGGCAGAACTAGCGGGACCATGCCGGGATGATCGGCGTTCACCTCCTTGTATTGGAGCTTGAAGCCGTTTGTTGTCATCCAATCCTTCAGCGCACGGCTGCCCGCCAGCGACTCCGCCTGGGTTCCTTCAGTGACGAAGTTCGGCATCCTCCGGATGTTGTCCCAGAGGTAGCCGGTCTCTTGCACGAAGGGCCCAGACATCGGCGCGAGGGCTGCCCAATAATCCGAGTATTTTGCGCCAATGTACCAAGTGCCAGCGCTGCCCATCGAGTGTCCGGTGAGGAACATGGCGGCTCGATCGATCGGATATTCATTGAGGACGAGCTCGAGGACGTTGATGACGTCCTTCTCGCTGAGCTCATTGGTCGCTTCGGTATCGGGCGTGATGGCTGCGATCTTTTTGCTCGCTTCTTCGGGTTTACCAAAGACCGCGGGCAAGCGCAGAAAGGTGCCGTACGCGCCCTGGTAGCCGAGCGGTGAGACCAACACGTAGCCATGCTGCTGTGCGAGGCTCACCATCTGCTTGTTGTTCTGATCGAGATACGAACTCTCGTCGTTGCCCGCACCGTGCAGGAACATCACGAGTGGTAGCTCGACCTTTCCATCCCAGTTCATGGGCACCACGACGCGATAAGGGACGTCGGCGTTGGCGGCTTTGAAGCGATAGGAGCGCTTTTGATCGCCTTTGGCGCGCCACTGTGATGAGCTCGGGTTGGCGAGCGCTTGCGCGAGGGCTCGCGACTCGCACACCTGCGCTTGCGGATCCAAGGTGGTGCCAAACGCGATCACGCGCGTATTGCTGGTTGCTTGCCCGCAACTGGCCGGCGCTCCACCTGTTGGTCCACCGCTGCCGCCCTGTGGGGCACCGCCTGCGGGAGCTCCGCCCGTACTTGGTCCTGCGCCGGCGCTGGCCATGGCAGTGCCGCCTGCCGCGCCGCCGAGAGCTCGGCTTCCCGCTTCAGCGAGCGCACTCATGCCAGCTACCTGGCTGACACCCCCTGCGCCAGCTCGCTCGCCGCCCGCGCCAGCAGAGCGCTCTCCGGCAGCGTTGGTTGCGGAGGAGCCGCCGCTCGGACTTCCGGGTGAGTCGTTTCTGTCGCTGGGGCTCGCGCCGGCGCAGCCGACGAGCGACGCGATGAGCGCCGCCGAACCCAGCCTTTTGCGCGCTTTCTGAACCGACAGACCGTGATGCAACGAGCGGGTGCCTTTCGCTTGCCAGGCCACCTGCGCGGCCCGCTCCCGGCAGTCGCTCGACGCTGCTCGAAACGGTTCAGAAAACGCGCGAGCGATCGCCGGGGGGCGCGCATCCCCTGCTCGGTCCCCGTTCGAGCTCAGCTGCGCGACTCAGCGAGCGCACAGCTCAGGCCCGTGCGCCGCCCTCGCTCAGTTCTTCTTGATATAGAGTTTGCAATCGGGCAGAGGCATGCCGTCCGTCGCGCTGGTGCAGGTACCCGCGCCCTGCAGCGGCGGATACGTGGCCAAGCCCTTCGCGAATTGGAGGGTCAACAGCGTGCCGCTCAACTCATAGCTCGCGCTCAGACTATCCCCGGTCGGAAGATACGAGCCCGAGCCTGAAACGAACACCAGTTGAAAATGATGAAGGTCGTTGTCGTAGGATTTGAGCGTCCAGTTCGACGCCCAGGTCCCGGCTACATCGGTGAAAGACGCGGACGAGGAGGCGCTGTCGATCTTCAGATCATGGGGCACATCCGAAGGCCCCAAATAGATCCACGAACTATTGAGCTCGAATGGTTCGCTCTGAGGTGCCGCCGTATTTGAGGAGCAGCCGGCCAGCGCCAGCATCGCCATCGTGATCGTCGTAGCCAGATAAGAGACCTTCATTTACCGTCACCAAGCTAGCCGGGACACCGGTGCGCGTCGAGCGCACTGCCCCTCGCGGGGTGACGAACAGGTGCAAGCCTCGCGTGCGTTCGCACCTGTTCGTCGGCATCTTCCGGGGGATTATTGCGCGAGGCAGAGTTTGACCATCTCCGACCATATCAGGTCGCCAACGTGCTGTCCTCCGGAGTCGGTCGGATGGAGACCGTCCGTGGTGTCACCGGCGACCCACACGGGCCTCAGATCCACCCAATGGCATTTGGGCGAGGTCGAGCCTTCACAGGTCTGCTGCATGGTCGGCATGGTCTGGTCGAGGCAGGCCTTCAAGGATGCGTTCGAACCGGGCGGGGCGCCCGGTTCCGGATAGCGCGTGTAAATGACATCCTGAACTCCAGCGGTGGCCATCTTGCCGAGCAGCGTCTTGAAGGTGCTGCCGCAGGTCGGGCACGAAGAGCCGGAGAGGCAATCGATACCGCCGCCGTCCATGATCACGAACTTGACGGACGCGTTGCCCTGAGTCGCCGCGGTCCACTCCGTAGTGGCGATGTAATTCATGTTCTGGCCGCTGACTGCGACGTTGCGGTAGGTCTCGCTCGCGCCCAGAGAACCGGCTTTCCTCGCGTTGTCTTGGATCCGGTTCTGAATGTATTGCGGGGCGATGGCGTAGAACGACTCGCCCATGATCACGACTTCGGAAGCCTTGATTTGGCCCTTTTGGCAGGTCCCGGTGGACGCGCCGCCGGCGCCGCTGCCCGCGCTACCGCCCGCTTTGCCTCCCGCGCCGCCACTGCTCGTGCCGCCGCTGCTGCTCGTGCCGCCACTGCTCGTGCCGCCACTGCTCGTGCCGGCTGCGCTGCTGCTCGCTCCCGCGGCTCCCACCGTGGGGCTGCCGCCTGCGGCCGGCGAACCAGCCGCTCCGGGGGAACCCGCCAAGCCGGGGCTGCCCGCGAGACCGGGACTGCCCGCTGCGCTGTGATTGCCGCCCGCGCTCGTGCCCGGTGTGCCTGCAACGCCTCCCGGAGAGCCGCCCGAACCGTAGCTGCGAGTGTTGTCGGACGAACAAGCAGCGACTCCGAGGCCCGCGAGACCGAGGAACAAGACGAAACCTCCGAGCTTGTTGTGTTGTTTTGAAATCATTTTTCCTCCATCGAACAATCTGAGCAAGCGCCGGAGCGCGGAAGTGCGAGCGCGCGAAGCGACCGAGTTGAAAGTGCGAGAAACCGCTGCGGCCGTGAGCAGAGCGCACAGCCGGGAATGGAAACGAATCAGGATCTTCACTGTGCGACAGCCGTCAGCGCATCATCGCGACAACGCTGAACGCGTCATGCCGAACAGCATCGCTCGGCGTCATTCTCTCTACTTGTCGTTGAGGGCAGTCAGTCAATCTGTGGCAAAAAAGGGCGTTTGCCGCCCGAAGCAAGGCATTCCGAATCTGAGCTGATTGAATGCGGCATTGTACGCTGCGTATCCAGTGCGCGGGAGTGGACAATAGCGTCCTCCCTGAGGCGTTGGAAAAGTTCAAACATGCCAGTAGCAACGCTCAGAACTGCGAGAAGAAGTTCCACACGGTCGCCCCCGAATTGGGTGCTTGCATGTGTGGCCCCTTGTATTCGCACCAGACGACCGGATAGCCGTCCTTGCAGCCCTGATAGCTCACGCAGGTGCAGGGCTGATAATTCGAGCCTGCCACGTCGCACCAGGTTGGCTGGCTGGGGACCGTGGTCGTGGAGCATCCGTTGCGCTGAGCGAAAATATCGCGACCTTTACGACCGCCATCGATCGCGACGACCTGGTCGTCGGTTCCGTGGAAGCCCATCATCGCCACCGACCGGGTACCGTTTTCGCACCCAGCGACCGTCGTATTGCCGGCCATCGGGGCGATCGCGCGCATCATGCTCTTCCCCGAGCAGCCAGCGGCGAACGAAAACATGCCTCCGAAGCTGAACCCGACCGAGAAGATCCGGTTCTCGTCGATGCACAGCTGCGAGCGAAAGCTATCGAGCATCGCATTCAGAAACGCGATGTCCTGCCCGTTCGAGTTCCCCCAACCCAAGCCGTTGCCGCCGAAATCCAGACCCTCGGCCGACACGAAAATCGCGCTGCCTTTGGCTTGGCTTTGCAGCCCATAGTAGCCGCCGCTCGCGACTTGTTGCGCGGAGCCGCCCCACGGGTGCCAGCCGAAGATCAGGCGGTAGGCTTTATTCTGATCGTAGTCACTGGGAATCGCGAGGATGTACTCGCGCTTCGTGCCCGAAACATCGATGCTCGCGCGGCCGTTCATCAGCCCCGCGGCCTTGCCGCAGCCGGCGCTTTTCACCGTAGCCCCGGCCCCGGCAGCGCCAGTACTCGGCGCGCCCGCGACACTCGACGCGCCACCTCCAGCGGTCGGCGCGCTGCCTCCAGCAGCGGGCGCGCTGCCCGCGTTGCCTAACGAGCCGCCGGCGCTGCTTGCTGGCGTGCCGGCCGCACTCACTTGCCCTTGCCCCGCCGTGGCGGACGGCATGCCGCCCGTTCCCGGAGCGCCGCCTTTTTGCTCTACCGATGTCGAGCCCGCGGCTGCGGATGTCGAGCCTGCGCTACTCGGAGCCGACCCGCCGCTCGCGCCATTTCCAGGCGTAGTTCCGTTGCCGGAGCTCGAGCAGGCGAGCGCCAGAAGCAGGAGCAGCTGTGTGAGAGTACGCGCGTGAGAAGTTCGGGAACGGCTTGCTTGCATGGCTTCTCTTCTCGGAACCCATGAAATCCGGCACCGAGAATTCGAAGGCTATGCAATGCGCGCGGCGCCGCAGAGCGGGCAATTCTGCCCTCCCCGAAACGCAGTAAGTTTCCGCCCGGATTGCGCGTGACGCAGGAGCGGGCGCAGACCGGTTCAAAAATCAGACATGTGGGATCGTTTTGCTGAACGGAAATGCGGAGGCGTCGCTATTGCCCATTGTGGGTGGGTTTGCCCTTCGACATCTCGCTCAGCCCTAGGCAAGCGCTTCCTTTCGCTTTTCGTTTCAAATATGTCCTTGGGCGCTCAGCGCCGGCTCGGCCGACGCTCTGTCACTCTCGGTTACTCCTCGATTCAGCCGAATGCAGCTCGCCCCGGTAGTCGTCGGCTCGAACGGAATTCAGTTCAAAAAACGGCTAGAGCGTGTGGCGCTTCAAGATCGGCCAAGCCAGGCTCGCGTTCCCGGGTTCGTCGCGGCCGTTCTGCTTGGTGCATAGAATCGTCTCGACGCCTCCGTCACAGCCCGAATAGGAAGAGCAGCCATTGCTGTCTTCGGGCGACGCGGTCCCCACACAGTGATTGATCGCGGCCCAGCGCTGATAGCTCGCTTTCGCGCCGAGAAACGTGATCGGCATACCGGGCACCAAAGACGAAGGTCCGCCCGCGTACGGCACTCGCGGATCGTCCGTGCCGCGGAAGGAAATTTCCGTTATCGGGCGGCTCGGCACACAATCGTCGACGTTCTCTTGCAACAGATCGAATGCTGCCGGGGCGACGGCCGCAAAGAGATCTGCCGACTGACAGGCGAGCTCGTAGACCATCCCGCCGCCGGTGAGCACGCCCACGGCGTAGATTCGCCGCGAATCGATGCAAGCGGAGTTCTGCAGCTGAGCGACGAGGGCGCGAATGAAGCCGACGTCATCCACGTCTGCCACGCAACACGGGCCCAGGTTCCAGGCACTCCCGAGCGGGCCTTTCAAGCCATCCGGGAACGCCATCAGCACCCCTTCGGGATCGGTGACCGCTGGGTAGGGCGAGTTCTGCAGTTCACTCATGCCCGAGCTCCCCAAGCCGTGCAGATCGACGATCAGCGGCGCGGGCTTCGTGCCGTCGAAGCCTTTCGGCACATGGAGCACGAAGCTGCGGCTGGTCGAACCAACCTGCACGGTTTGGTTCGAATCTCCCGGGGCGAGCGCCGGCGTGCGGCAGCTCTGTGACATCTCGCTCGGTGCTCCAGCCATGCTCGGCGCGCCAGCCTCACTCGGCGCGCCAGCCTCACTCGGCGCGCCAGCCACGCCGCCAACGCCTTCCGTGATGGCGTAGAGATCCGCTCGCGAGCAGCTCGACGAAAGCAACGCCAGCACGCTCGCATGACCCAGGCGACGAAGCCCGCTCACGGCCAGGCTCCAAACGTCAAAGATACGAGCAGATTCGGCCTACCTGACGATGCGACGCGCTGATCGCCGAAATGAACGGCGACGTAGGGCTGTGCCAGCTGTGCATGCCCGGCCAGCGCCACGGCATATCGCTGCGACAGCGGGAAAAGAGCGCCGAGACTCACGTCGAACAGAAACGACCACTGAGCCACGGAATGTCCGACTCGCGGCAGCTCGGCCTGACCGACCACGGAAGTACGAAGCGCTCCGAAGGAAAGTGCAGCAAGGGGTCGGACGCGATGATGCCAGTCCATTCGATAGCAGGCGCCCAGTAGCCCATACTGCATCGCGACCTCGGCCTCGCCCGCCGTCGTAGCCACGTTGGGGCGGGTTCCGAGGCCCGCGAGCGTCGCTTGCAGTACGAGCTCGGACTCGATGGCCCAATCGAAACGAAGCAGCGGCAACAACGCCGGGCCGACGCCGTCCAGGCTGGACAGCGCCGCAGCACCCAGTTCGAATCCCAGCCGTCCAGACGGCTGACTGCCTTCGGACTCGACCTCGCCGGCCTGTACCGCGGGCGACGGCACCGCGCCGCTCGGAAGCTGCTCGCGGTGGTCCACCGCAGGCTCGAACAGGCGCGCTCGCAGCACCTCGCTGGCTCGGATTGCCACACCTTTGAAAGAGTTCTCGCTGCCCTCGTCGACCTTCACCCGAGCGAGCAATTGAAAGTCCTGAGCGCCATCGATGATCCACACGTCGACCGCAACGGGAGTCGCTTCGCCGACCACGTCGACCGCCGCGTCGTAGCGCGCCTCGGTCGCCAAGGTTCGCTGCCAAGACTCGGCGGCTGCAGCGCCAGAACTGGACTCGGGACGATCCCGCACGCTCACTTCGAATCCCACTGATAGGAGTTCGCCACGCAATCGTTCGAGCAGTTCAGTGGTCGTGGGCGAATGGCTCGCTGGGCGCAACAACACGACCGTGTGCGCCGAAGCGGGCGAATTCCACACCAGCAACAGAGCGAAGTAGAGGACGAGCCGAAACCAACGCACGGCAGACGCTCACGGCTCGCCGGACAAGGTGCGCGCCGCTCCGGCGTAGCTGCCCTTGGGGAAACGTCGCAGGTATTCCTCAGCGATTGGCCGAGCGACAGCGCGTCCCTTGAGCTCGTTGGTCAGCACCATTTGTCGCCCCAACGCCTCTGCGGCGTAGGTGCCCGTCGCCGAGTGCTGGAGATACTCCGCGTACCAGCCGATCGCTCGAGCGCGATCGCGCGATTCTTCGACTCGGCCGAGCAAGAACGCGGCGTCGAGCGAGCGCGCAGCACCAGGGAATCGGCGCCGCTCAGCTAGTAGCGCCGCCCGCGCCAAGTCGCCGCGCCGACGGTAGCGCGCGGCGTCCGCGAGCGCGAATAGCTCGTCACTGGATGCATTGTCCAGCGTCGCGTCGACGCCCCTCTGCTCGGCTTCCGCCAGAATGCGATCCCAATGACCTCGAGCCAGATACTCGGACCAGGATGTTTTGCGCTCCCCTTTGCCGGCGCTGGTGACCGGCGACGCGTTCTTCTCGGGAGCGTCCTTCGAGCTCACAGCGGCCGCGGGCGGTGCCGCGCTGGGCGTGGAAGGTGTGCTGGTCGAAGGTGCGCTGCTCGAGGTTGCCGGGCTCGGGTCTGCTTGCATCTCGCTGATCAAGGTCTCCGCCTTGGGCAGGTTCACGACCAAGCGTTGCCCCGCGCGCAGCTCGATGTCGCCGCCAGCGATCGGGCCGCTGACGACCACGCTGCCGTGCTGGAGTCGTAGCTCGAAACGCTCGTTCGCGGGCTCCCACGAGACATTGAAGAACGTGCCTTTGACGGCAACCGAGAACGGGCCCGCCTCGACGAACCACCTTCGCTCTTTGCTGCGCGCGACGTCGAAGGAGGCAGTGCCTTGATCGAGCACCACGCGCGTGCCCTCTTTTTCAACGGCCCGCAAGCGTCCGCGAGCCCCGCGCGAGAATTCGACTTTGGTTCCCTCGTTGAAGAAAAGTCTGACTCCGTCGCCCGCATCGCGCAGGTATCCGCCGGTCAGAACGCTGCCCCCTTCGACGCGATAGACGAGTGCTGGTAGGTCTCGAGCGCGGCCGCGCAGCAGCGACGCAACTTGCACGCCGAGCAACACACAAGCGGCGGTCACCACCGCTGCGAGCGACCAGCGGGCGACCCTGTGTCGTCGCGCTCGCTGGGCGGTCGCGCGAGTCAGCAGCAGCTTGAGCCCGCGATCGAGCGCGAGAGCGGTCGGCGGCTGCACGGTATCACGCACGAGCCTCACGAGCGCATGCAGCGCTCCCAGACCTGTCGACTGATCGGGATTCATCGCTGCCACCGCCGTGTATCGAACACGTCCGCGAGATCCGGGTCCGCCATGATCCAACGTGAAAGTCGGGCCGCGGCATGTGCCAGCGAGCGCTTGACGGTGGACACGGAGATGTTCATGACCTCGGCGATCTCTTCGACGGTCATGGATTCCAGCTCTCTCAAGCTGAACACGAGTCGATCGCGGGCCGAGAGCCGGTCGAGCAGCGCATAAAAGCGACGCAAAAGATCTCGCGATTCCACGTCTACGCTGCCCGAACCTAGCTCGACCAGCGCTTCGGGTGTCAGGAAAGAGAGCCAGCCGCGCAGCTTGCGCCGGCGAAGCTCGGACTTCAGGGCGAAGATCGCAAAAGAGTAGATGAAGCTGCGTAACTTCGCGGGTTCGCGCAGAGTCTTTACACTGCGGAACACATTGAGGAAAACCTCTTGCGCCAGATCCTCTGCGTCAGACCGCGAGCCGAGGGAGCGTTCCGCCGTGGTGAGCACCATCGGCGCAAAACGGTGCCACGCCAGACCGATCGCCCAGGCTTCACCGGCCGCCAGCCCGCGCGCGAGTTCTGTATCGCTCACGTCGCGTCGGCTCGCCCCCGCTACGAGCGACAGGGAAACCTGAGAAGAGCGCTTCGGCATGGCGGCGGATGCCCCTTAGTGGGCGCGGTTTCGTGAAATCGGCTCATAAAATTTTGCAGCAGCGTCGAGCGAGGGTTCTGAGCAACCCGCTTCGAGGTCCTTGACACGCCGCACTTGACCTGTCGTGGCCGGTGCGAGGTTGTCACTCGAATCGAGCGAACGCGAACACGACGCGAGCGGCCGGCAGCTTCGACAGCCGCGCTCAGCGCGCGACACCCACATCTCGATCTGCGACGGCGCGAGCGGCGATCACGCGTCTCGCGCGACGCGGTGCGCGACCGCCACACTTTGCCCGACGGAAATAGCCATCCGCCGCTACTGCCTACACGATGATGCCGTTCGAGCCAGCTGCGGCCGCCGAAGCACAGGTGGCGAAAACGAAATTTTCAATCTGCGCGAGAGTCGTCGGGCAGAAGATTGGTTTCGAGCTACTGGTCTTGATTGCGGGACTCTGCATCGGCGGCTGCGCCGGGAGCGACGGCAGTGAGCCAGGCGACTCCGTGGGTGTGGGAGGCAGCATGCACGCGAGCGGCGCGCCGGCCGTCGCAGGCAAGACCGGTGCTAGCGATGCGGGTGGTGCCGGCGCTACCAGTGTCGCGGGCGCTGGCGCGGGCGGGGCACAGCAACCAGACGGCAGTGCCGGCTCATCCGGCAGCATCACTGCTGCGGGTTATGGCGGAACCAGCGCGATGGGCGGCTCGAGCGCCGGCGGGCGCGGCGGGTTCGGCGGAGCAGCAGGCTCAGCGGGCCACGCTGCGGCAGGCGCAGCGGCGGGCGGCGCGCCGCCACTCGGTAAGTTCGTCGGCAACATCACCACCGGGAGCTCGATCGACACCGGAGGCATGAAGTTCTCGAAGTATTGGGATCAGCTCACCCCTGAAAATGCCGGGAAATGGGGCTCGATTCAGCGTTCGGCCAGCGGCGACTTCAACTGGTCGACGATGGACGCCTTCTACGAATACACCGAGACCAACCACATCATTTTCAAGCAACACACCTTCGTCTGGGGCTCGCAACAGCCGAGTGGCACGCCGACCTTGGCGCAGGTCGAAAATTGGATCAAATCGTTCTGCCAGCGTTACCCCAACACTCGGCTGATCGATGTCGTGAACGAACCGCCGCCGCACACCACCCCCAACTACACCGCAAACTTGGGCGCGGGTGAAAGCGGTCAATACGGTTGGATCACCAAGGCGTTCAAGCTGGCGCGCCAGTATTGCCCGGGCGCGGTCCTGATCATGAACGACTACAACAACATCGAGTATGGAGATCAAGAGAACCACTTCATCGACATCGTGAAGCAGATCAAGGCCGCCGGAGCTCCGATCGATGCCGTGGGCTGCCAATCTCACGCGCTGAAGGGGATGTCCGCATCCACGCTTCAGAAGAACATCGATACCATGGCGAGCCAAACCGGATTGCCGGTGTACATCACCGAGTACGACATCGGCGAGGCCAACGATGCAAACCAGCTGGCCACGTACAAAGCCCAAATTCCGGTCTTCCGCAACACCGCGGCGGTCAAAGGCATCACCATCTGGGGTTGGATCAACGGCAGGACTTGGATTTCCAACACCGGCCTCGTCAATGGCACGACGCCGCGCTCTGCGATGACTTGGCTGATGGGCGAGCTCGGGCGACCCGTCCCACCGAACTGAGCCCAAGCTCGGCCCCACCGGTCGCGTCTGACGAGCGGCCAGCCCTCAAGGTACGGGCGCTTGTCCGTCGGCGTCGGACGCCGCCAGCATGAAGTCCACGGCGAGCTGATCCGAGCCGACGTCGACTGTCCACGCGACCGCCTTCGAATTGGAAGTGACGCCGGTGATCGAGCCGGGGCGGTTGTAGACCAGTACCCTCGGTTGGTGGCTGTCTTTGCTGACGTCGAACAAGCCTTCGACGCAGCCGCAGTAGATGCGAGTGGCCACCTGAATGGGCGAACAGACGAGATCGGTCAGTTGCACGTCCTCCTGGCGAAGGTCGAGCGACAGCCTGAGGATGCGCCTCGTGTCCAAGTCATAGTAATAGATGCCATCCGAACCAGTGAGCTGCGCTGGTGCGCGGCCCTTTTTCGTAGCCGCGTACACCGGTTCCCCACCGCCGCGACGAACGAAACCGATGCGCCAAGAGTCGTCGCTCGGTCGCTGCACGAAGTAGACGACGTCAGCTACCATGTCGAGGGCGCGTAGCTCCCCCGCGGAAGACAGCAAAACCCGGGGTTTTCGCGCGTCCAGCGTCTGGATCGTGAATACGCCGTCGTCCGAATGGTCCACCCAAGCCAGTGCCTCGCCCGAGCTGACGAAGTACTGAGGTTGATGCGGGAATTTCCCGAGCTCGCGCGCTGGGCCGCCGACTTTGGGCGCACTCCAAATCGAGCCGGCCGACCAAAATACGAAGGACGTTCGCGTCAACACCGGGCCGACCCCGAGATCGAGCCGAAGCCCCTGCGTGGGCTCGCCGTCGACCAACCGGTAGGCGGCGTTGCTGGTCATCAAGTAAACGGCATCGTCATCGATGGCGAGCGTGGCTTGATAGGCCGAGACGGGCATGGTCACGAGCCGCTTGACCGAAGGAATGGCGGCTTTTGGCGACGGAGCCGGCGCACTAGCCGAGCTCGCCGTTCGAGACGGCGAAGGTTTTGGCTCATGCCCGCATGCGAGGTGGAGCAAAGCCGCGCACGCGAGGAACCCTCGCTGGGTCAGCATGTAAACGAACGAGTATGGCGATTGCGAAATGGATCGCAAGTGAATCACCGACTTAATGACCGAGGCCAGACCCCCGCGCGCCGTCGCCTAGCGCGGAACTTTTTTGACAAATTCGACACCCCGCACACAACCCCCCCGCGCCGCCCGGCCCGCCGCTGCTTCCTTTTCGTCGAGCCCTCCCCTCCAGAGCCGCTTCCATTCGATGAAGAACTTCTTGCCGATTTCGACCTTTCTTGCGACGGTCCTTGGTTCACAGCTGTGTTTGGCAGTGGGAAGCGCCGAGCTGTACAGCGCGAAGTCCTACGACTACGGGCGCTTCGAAGCCCGCCTCCGCTTTGCAGCGGGCGATGGCGTCGTAAGCTCCTTCTTTCTTTGGAAGGACGTGGTGCCGGTGGCGGAGGAGCGATGAGCGGGATTGCCGGCTCGAGTGGCACGCCAGCGGCGGCTGGTGCCCATAGCGTGAGCGGAGCAACGGGCGTCGGCGGTAGCTCCGCTGGCTCGACGAGCGGCGTCGCCGGCGCGAGTGTCGTGAGCAGCACGGGCGCGCCGAGCGCGGCCGGTTCAGCGAGCGACGCGACTACGACACCGACCGACAATGGCTGTAGCTTCGCCCCTTCACCCGCCAGCGGTGCTGCCTGGTGGGCACTCAGCCTGCCGCTGGTGGCACTGCTGGGTGGGCGAGGTCGGCGACGCGAAAGCGAACGGCTGAAGGCCGGGCAAGTCTGAACCAGTGTTCGGGCGGAGACCCTATTCCACCCGGCACTGCGGTCGTTGCCAAGCTATCGGAGCGCAACGAGAGTGAGCCAAGAGAGCAAACGGCGAATCACCAACCTGTGCGTGGCCACGCTTTCGCTCGCGGCTACGTTGCGTTGCAACGTGTACAACGACACACTGCTAGGTAAAGCCGAGTTGGTCGTGGGCGGCCAGGGGCACTCGGGAAGCGCGGGCGGAGCCACAGCGGGTGCAGGCCATGCAGGCATTGCCGGTGAGTCAGCGGCGGGTACCGGCGGCGGCAACACGGGCCTCGGCGGATTCTCCGAGATGGCGGGAGCGCCCGAGACGGGCGGAACCGAAACCAGCGGTGGCAGCGGCGGCACGACCAACGGCGGCACGACCAATGGCGGAACGACCAACGGCGGCACGACCACTGGCGGAACGACCAACGGCGGAACGACCACTGGCGGAACGACCACTGGCGGAACGACCACTGGCGGCGCTGGCGGCGCCATCCCGACGGCGAGCGGCTGCGCAAAGCTTTCCGTGCCGCTCGACGATGCGGGCGACAAGGCGCACTTCGTGATCGGCCTCGCGTCGCCCGTCGATCTGAGCGGCGCGACAGTCAGCATGCGCATCTACATGCAAGACGCCAAGGGCGGCACGATCTTCAACTATGTCCAAGACTCTGGCACGTATCATTTCTTGGGCGTGCCTAGCGCCAACCGCCAACCGCTGAGCAGCGCGAGCGGCTGGACGACCATCAGCTGGAACGTGGGCGCTGAACCCGACGCGGACGGCACTGGCATCGTGAAGACGAGCATCAAGAGCATTGGCATCGAGATCAACGCTCAGCCCTCCAGCACGTGGTCCAATCCGACGATTGTGTAC
>DASSMT010000420.1:0-2494 GCA_035688655.1 Polyangiaceae bacterium
TCATGTCGGAGGGGATGGTGCAGGTGGCGCCAACGCCCGGGCATTGGGCCGCGGCCGTGCAGCTCACCTTCGAGGGGGGCAGGCGGCACAGACCAGCGGCCGTGTCGCACGAACCCACCGTGCCGCCACAATCAGCGTCCGTGGTGCAGGTGCCCGGCTTGCACACGCCAGCCGCGTGGCAGGTGGCACCCGGGATGACCGCCGAACAGCTGGCGTCATCACCAATGGTGCAGGTCTTGGCGCATTGCAGCTGCCCTGGGTCACAGCTGAAGCCCGCGGTGCAGTCGGTGGCGCTGCTCGAAACCGCGCACAGATTGTTCGGCTTGGTGCCGGTGTTCGCCGCGTTGATGGTGACGGCCGGGACGTACTCGTTGCAGAACGGGAAGCCCTTGTTGCCGAACTGAGTGCCGGACTCCACGCCCAGCGTCTCACGGAAGAAGTCCGTGGTGCCTGAGTTCTCATCGCGGCGGAAGGCGTGCTGGAGCTTGGTGCAGCCGCCGTCCGTGCCGCAGTCCACGTTGAACAGCTTGCCGAAGTTGTTCACGAGCTCGAGACGCGAGGGATCCTCGCAGTCGCGGCGTGCGATGTTCACCGCGAGCACCTGGTCGCCCGGGCCGGTACCCGAAACCAACGGGAAGTCATTCGGGGCGAGGCCGAGGTACACCATGCGCAGGGTGTCCTTCCAAGAGCTGAGGGTGACGCCGGTAGCCAGCGTGCGGCTGTGGTTCAAACCACCGGTGGTGTAGCCCTGACAGGTGGGATCCGCGTTGGCGCCCGTGTTGCCCGGGTCGCACGCGACCTGATGCTGCTGGTTCATCGAGACGACGATCGCGTCGCCTGCGATCTCGATGCCGTTGGCCTTGGTCGTGTCGGTCGCGCAGATGCCGCCCGTGCCCGTGCCCGCCAAGAAGCGAGACATCGGCGCAACGGCCTGCGTGGGCGAGGCCAAGATCATCGCGCCTTCGCCAGCGCCGGACCCGCCGCCGATGTAGTTGATGGCGCCGGTCGCGCCGTTACAGGCCGCGACGACCTGGACGGTCAGCTTCTTGAGCGTATCTGACCCCTTGAGGTCTAACGCGTGTACGCCGAGCGTTCCCGCCCCGAGGGCGGCAAACGTGGCGACAGCGGCTATCGTCTTTTTCATGTGGATCCTCGGTTCAGCCACCTCGCCACCCAACGGCGAAGTGAAGCCGCACGCCGCTATACAAGTTGCGCGCCACTACCCGCGCCCGAAACTGTTCCCCAACTTCAGCTTAACATTCGGAGGGATGGGCAGGTGTGCCGCGTGCGATGAACGTCCTGAGTCTCGGCGATCCTTCCGATTCTAGGAGGTCGGCTCCGGAAACTGGGCACTGTCAATTTCTACTTCCGCTCGTTGCCTCGAATTCGACTCGAAACACGCACAACACGGCCCATGCGCAGCGATCGAGCTCGACTCGATAGCGGAGGGCCATCCAGTGTCGGCTGCGCAACGAACCAGCGACAATCCGCCGACGACTCAGCGCTTGGGCGACTTCACACTGCCAGTCGTGGGCGAGATCACGGGGACGTCGAGTAACGGAGGGCGCGGCTCCGGACGTGGCAAGTCGAAGCTTGCAGCGCGCATTGGTGCGCGGAGGGCGATGACGAGCACGAACGCGACCGCAACGGCCAAGAGCAGCGACCAGGCGAGCGAGTGGCGCGCGGGCGGTCGAGCGCGTTGATCGGCACGGGTCATTGGCGAACCACGCTAGTCTCGGGTGGATGCGTCTGACTCGGCGGCGAGGCGAGACAGCGCTCGATCCCTTCCTGAAGCCTAGATGAGTCCACACCTGGAATGCGCACGATCAAATCCAGGGGCTGCAAAAAGCGACCGAAGGTAGGAGTCATATCACGGCGCACGTCGGAAAGGCGCCGCGTGATCTCGCCATCGATATCGGAGAGCGCTAGGCCCGAGGCTTTGCCGTCGTTCCAAAATCGAGAGTCCATACTCTCATTGCGGTTGTCACCCAGCACGAACACCTCATCCGGCTTCACCGTGTATTCAGGAGCCGCTCGAGTGAGTGGGGTATAAACGGCCAGGTAAGCTCGATCGTCGAGGAACTCGACCAAGAGGCGACCATCCGTCGCGCCTTGTGGCGTGATCTCGGTGTAGCGCCCGGCGTCACAGTGCGGAATCTCCCAACCATTGATCACCGGGAAGCCATTCGGTGCTGCAATCACATCACCCGGCAAGCCGATCACCCGCTTGATCAGCTCATCATTGCCTTGCGCGGAAGCGCGACGAAACACGACCACCGAGCCGCGCTTGGGCAACGCTTGCGGGCTCCAACGAGAGCCGCGCTTCGCGAGCAAATAGTCCCCTGGCTCGAGCAGTGGCAACATCGAGCTGCTGAGCACGCGGCAGATCTGAACCGCGTGCGATCGCAGGAGCAATGCCGCGCCGCCCACCAAGGCGAGCAACAACACCGTCGATAACAGACTTCGAGTTTCGCGCGCTCGCAGCGTTCGTTCG
>DASSMT010000463.1:0-32245 GCA_035688655.1 Polyangiaceae bacterium
CGCTGACTTGGCTCGGGACGATCAGCTACGGCGTGTATCTGTGGCACTGGCCCGTGAACGTGTTCTTGTCGACGGAGCGCACGCATTTGCATGGTTTGTCCCTGCATGCGCTGCGCTTTGCGCTCACGTTCGCGATCGCCATCGTCTCCTATCGCTTTCTCGAGCAACCGATCCGGAAGCACGGCCTGCCCTTCAATCGCCCGCTGTACATCGTGCCCGCCGCGGTGGCGCTGTCCGTGCTCTTGGTGGTGCACGCCACCCATGCCGAAGGCCGCAGCGAGCCCCCCGCGCCTGCGGCTCAGTTGCCGAGCTCCACGTTGGCGCCGGAGTTCGTGCGCTTTCGCATCGCGGTTTTCGGCGACTCCACCGCAAACTCTCTCGGCTGGAGCTTGCGCAACCTGCACGGGCAAGGCGTGGCGGTCGAGCTCATGGGCAAAGATGGTTGCAACATGCTGGAAGACACCTGCCAAGGCTCGCAATGGGTCGAGCAGGTGCGCTCGCTGCATCCGAACGCGAGCATCGTGTATTTGGCCGGAGTCTTTCTGTATGGCTTCCACGTGAACGGCGATTGGCACACTGCCTGTCGCCCAGATTGGGACGCCAAGCTCGGGCGCGTACTCGACTTGCGTCTGGCTGAGCTCGCCCACGAAGGTGGCCTAGTGTTCACCGCCACCGTGCCTTATCCGGTCGGACCTTACGAAAACGACAGCGACGATCGACGAGAGTTTCACGAGCGCGTCGACTGCATCAACACCGTCATTCGCAAAGCGGCCGCGCGCGTGGCGGGCGTGCGCGTGCTCGACGTCGGCTCTCAGCTGTGCCCCGCCGGCGTTTGCGCACAAGAGATCGGCGCCCCCGAACCCATTCGTCCGGACGGCGTGCATTTCTCGATCGATGCGTCCAAGGGCCTGGCGCACTGGGTATACGAGGAGCTCCGGCGCTGACCTCGCTGCCCAGCCTGCGCAGCTACGACCGAGCCTGGCTGGATGCCGCGACGCCGGATCTGGCCAAGGGCTTGCGCGGTGGGATCGCCACTTTGGTGCCCTTTTACCTGGCGATTTGGCTGGGGCGCCACGAGTTTGCCTGGATGGCGCTCGGTGGCTGGCTCGGCACTCTCGTCGACCCGGGTGGGCTCCGCAGCACGCGCGCCAAGACGACGAGCGCATTTGCGATTTTCGGCGGAGCCGCCTTGGGCTTCTCCGAGTCGCTCGCGCAGAGTGCCTGGCTCGCGACCCTGGGGCTGACGCTCGTCGCATTTCCCGCTTCGCTCTTGCGCTCGCTCGGCGCCGTTTGGGCCAGCGCCGGCACCATGGTCACGATCGTGGTCGCCATCGGCAGCGCGCAAGGCGGCTCGGCACCGTTGCTCGACGGAGCGTGCTTTGCCTTGGGCGCGGGCTTCGCGACCCTGCTCTCCTCGGTAATTTGGCCGATCTGGACGCATTTGCCGCTGCGCCGCGCGGAGGCCAATGTGTTCGAAGCGCTCTCACGCTACGCGGCGGAGATCGAGGCCTGCCTGGAGGCGGGGGTCCCCGACGGCGATCCGCGCTGGATCGAGCTGGCGCGCGTTCACCATCGACGGATTCGCGGAGCGATCGAGGAAGCGCGCCGCTTGGCGCTCGGCGGTCGCGCACGACGCGCAGGCGAAACTCGCATCGGCAGCAATTTGCGCATCTTGCTCGGCTTGGCAGAAGCGCAGTTTCCACTGTTGGTCACGCTCAAAGAGGCCAGCGAGCTGGAGGGCGCGCCCAGCGTGCGTCAAGGGATCCTCAGGCGCTTGCAGCGGCTTGCCGAGCGCAATTTGGACACTGCGACTACGCTCCGCACTCCCAGCCTGCGCGCTCACGACAGTACCCCGACCGTTCCGCCACCGGGCAGCGCGGCGGACAAGAGCTCCTCGATTGCCGCGCTGCTCGAGCACCTCGACGACGCGAGCCGCGCCGCCCAGGCGCTCACTTCTGCCCTGGACGCGCGAGCCGACGCCGAGCCGATGCCAGCGAGCCGCCGTCAGAAGACGCTGCGCGATCGGCTGCGCTCCTGGCGATCCGAGCTGTCCGTGCTGCGCGACGCTTGTTCGCCGCGCTCCACCTTCTTTCACCATGGGCTGCGCGTCGCGTTGACGGTAGGGGTCGCTTCGCTGGTCGGGCACCGCGTTTCGGTCTATCCCCACTGGGTGACGGTGACGGCGCTGGCGGTTCTGCAGCCATATTCTGGTGCGACCTCGGCCAAGGCCGCGCAACGAGTGCTGGGCACGGTGCTCGGCAGCATCGCGGCCGTGGTGATCACGCTCCTTTTGCACTCACCCGTGGCCTTGGCCATAGCCATGTTCCCGTTGTCGGTGGCCGCGGTCGCGACGCACCGGCGCAACTATCGACTGTTCACGTTCTTTCTGACGCCGGTGTTCGTGCTCTTGGCCGAGCGCTTTCAGGGCAATTGGTGGGTGGCGGCGGCGCGTGCTTCGGACGCCGCGATCGGCGGCGCGATCGCCTTCGTGGCCGCAGTATTCATCTTCCCCTCGCGCGAGCGCACGCGCTTGCCCGAGCTCTTGGCTCGCATGTTGGACGCCTTGGCAAACTACACCGTGGCCGTGCTCGAGGAGGCCGCAAATCGGCACACGGAGGCCGCCGAAACGCGCATCATGAACGCTCGGCGCGACGCGGGCGTCGCCCTGGGTGAGGCCGAAAATTCGCTCGAGCGGCTGCTGACCGAGCCGCGCCACGACACCCCTGCGGGTGAATATGCGCTGCAACTGATCACGTACGCGCGCCGCGCGGCCGGCGCGCTGACGACCATCGACACCTACTTTGCGCGCGACCTGACGCGTGCGGCCCCGCTGAACACCGAGCTCGTGCAAACGCTGCGCACGTTCTTGGTCGGCAGCATGCGCCAGGCTGCCGATTTCGCGCGCGGCCTACCGCCAGCTTCCGACGCACCGCTGCCCGAGCTGCCTGTCGATTTGGACCCACGCATTCATTCCACGCTCGCAAGGCTCTTGCGTGGGGCGCAATTGCTGACGGACCTAGCGCGCGGTGGCATCGACCGCGTGGCCCCCGACCATTAGCGCAGCATCAAGAAGATCAGCACGCCGGTCACGGACACGTACAACCAAATTGGTAAAAAGACGCGATTCAACCGGCGATGACGCACGAATGAGCGCTTGAACGCGAAGTAGAATGAGGTCAGCGCCAGCGGCACCACGCACAGCGACAGCAAGATGTGGCTGATCAGCAAGGCGAAGTACACGAGCCGAATCGGGCCGACACCGCTGAACTTCGTGTCGCCGTGCACGAAGTGATAGCTGAGGTAGCCGACCAGAAATAACGCCGAGCAAGCGAACGCGCTCACCATCAACAGCCGATGGACCGCGATCTTCTTCTGCCGGATGGCGACGTAACCTGCAACCAAGCACAGCGCCGAGAGCGCGTTGAAGCTGGCATTGACCGCCGGCATGAAGCTCAGATCCGGACCGCCCGCGCTCTTCCCGCGCAGCAAGATGAACGCAATGAACGCGACCGCGACCGTCGACAACACGGCGTTGAACGTGAAAAAGGTGCGGTCGGAGCGCGGCGTGACCAGGGCGTCGGAGTTCATCGGCGCATGCCTTAGCATCGCCGAGTCTCGGCCGGGAGCTGCAAAGCGCGAAAGCCCCGCGACTACTGCGGGATATAGCTTTGCTGCGCGCGGCGTTGTTGGTCGGTTTGGTTGGCGCGCACGGCGGCGGCGGCCGCCAGGACGGCGTAGCTGGTGGTTGCCGCAGAAGCGCCATCTTGCGACGCATCCGAGATTGGAGCTGCGCCCGAGCTCGGCAGAGGAGCGGGGCCCGGATTCGGGGCGGAGCCTGGCGTCACAGCGGGAGCAGGGCTCGGGGTCGAAGCCGGAGCGGGGCCGGGGTTCACGGTCGGCACCGCCGGCGCGGGCTTGGGTTGGCAAACACAACCTGGGAGGGTATCCGACACGAGCACGAGGGCACCCATGCGCATGCCGAGCTCGGCGCAGCGTGCCTCGCAATCGGCCGGTCCCTGATGCTTCGATTCGAGCTCGCTGGCTTTCATGTATCCGGGGCTGCACGCCGCCAAATTCGTTGCAAAAACGCCCAGGAGAGCCGCGCCAAAAAGCCAATTCATTGGGTCCGTCCGAGTTGGTCGAAAAGCGTCACGACACTAGCAAGCTTTGACGCCTGGAACATCCAAGTAGCCACTGGCATTGCGCACAAACGGTCGTAGGCTTTGCTGGCCAGTTCCAGGAGCGTGTCATGCGCACACGAAATTTGGGGAATCTGACGGTCTCGGCGCTCGGGCTCGGTTGTATGGGCATGAGCGAGTTTTACGGTGGACGCGACGACGCAGAGTCGCTTCGAACCATCGACCGCGCGCTCGAGCTCGGCGTCACGCTGCTCGACACGGCCGACATGTACGGCCCGCACACCAACGAAGAGCTCGTGGGGCGGGCGCTGCGCGGCCGGCGCAGGGACAGCTTCGTGCTCGCCACCAAGTTCGGCGTCGTGCGCGGCCAAAAGCCGCAAGATCGCGCTCTGGACGGTAGCCCGGCCTATGTGAAGAAGGCGATCGACGGCAGCCTATCGCGGCTCGGGCTCGATTACGTCGACTTGTACCAATACCATCGCGTGGCCGAAAATACGCCGATCGAAGACACGGTAGGTGCGCTCGCGGATTTGGTGAAGGCCGGAAAAGTCCGTTACATTGGCCTGTCGGAGGTGAGCGTGGCCACTTTGCGCAAAGCCCACGCGGTCAGTCCCATCAGCTCCGTACAGTCGGAATACTCACTGTGGACCCGGGATCCCGAGGTCGACGGGGTGCTCGAAACTTGCCGGGCTCTCGGCATCGGTTTCCTCGCCTACAGTCCGCTCGGGCGTGGCTTCTTGACCGGACAGATCAAGCAGTTCGAAGATTTCGCCGAAGACGACTACCGCCGCTTTTCCCCACGTTTTCAGGGCGCCAATTTTCAGAAGAACTTGGACCTGGTGACACGCATTTCGAAGCTGTCCCAGGCCCGGGCCGTGCCGCCTTCGCAAATCGCACTCTCGTGGTTGATGGTCAAGTCGCCGCAAGTGGTGCCCATTTTCGGCACCAAACGCCGAGAGTACCTGGAAGAAAACCTGAAAGCGCTCGAACTCGAGTTGACCGGCGAGGAGATCGCCGAGCTGGACGCCGCTTTCCCGCTCGGCGCGGCCGCTGGCACGCGCTACCCGGAAGCGATGATGACTAGCCTCGGCCGGTGACGCGTTGGTCAACCCGCCGCAGCGTGGCAAAGCGCCCGTGTCAATCTTGCGAGAAGCCCTGTTTCACTGCGGAAACACTGCCATGAATTGATTGCAGCTACGGCCGGTTCCACGCGAGCAGCGCCGAGAGCGATGGGGCGCGGCGTGACGCTTCTGCGCTCGGGAGGTCGGCATCGCTCTTGCTTTTGATCGGTGCGGCATGAGCTCGCAGGCTGGCGAGCGTTGTCCAAGATCAATCATGAGCGCCCCACTGACAACGCCGGGCAACACCCGGTTCGTTCCCGGATCCATCCTCGGGAATAAGTATCGCATCGATGGCTGCCTCGGCGAAGGCGGCATGGGGGTCGTGCTGAGCGCGACCCACCTGGAGCTGGATGCGCCTGTGGCGATCAAAATCGTGCGCGAAGAGTTCGCGGGCAGCGAGCTAATGGTGGAGCGCGTGTTATTCGAGGCGCGCGCGGTCGCGCGCATGCGAAGTAACCATGTGGTGCGTGTACTCGACGTCGCTCGCCTCGACTCGGGCTGTCCGTACATCGTGATGGAACAGCTGCAAGGCGTGGACCTGGGCGTCGCGCTTTGGGAAAACGGCCCGCTCTCGGTACCGCAAGCCATCGACTATTTGTTGCAGGCCTGTGACGGATTGGCAGAGGCCCACAGCTTGGGCATCGTGCATCGCGACCTCAAGCCGGGCAATTTGTTCCTGGCCAAGACGCCCGAGGGTGTCGTCCTGAAAGTGCTGGACTTCGGGATCTCGAAGGAGGTGAGCACACCGCTGCGCGCGACTCGGCTCACGCGCACCTCACTCACCAGCGCGGGCGATCCCGTCGGCTCCCCGTACTACATGGCGCCCGAGCAGATGCGCGCGTCTCCGGACATCGATGCCCGCGCCGACATCTGGTCCTTGGGTGCAATCTTGTTCGAGTTGCTCACGGGTCAATGTCCGTTCGAGGGCGATACGCTCACGGAAGTGTGCGGCAAGGTGCTTTCCGACCCGCCGCCGTCGTTGAGTGCGTTTTCGAACTGCACCGCCACCGAGCTGGATGTGGTGATCGCGCGTTGCCTGGAGAAAGATCCCAAGCTCCGTTATCAAACCGTGGGTGAGCTGGCGCACGCTTTGCGATCGTGGCGTCCGAGCGAGGATGTCGAGTTGCCCCAACCGGAACCGACCCCGCGCTTGCGGCGATCGGCGCGCTTGCCCTTGGCGATGGTCGGGTTGAGCGCATTGCTGGTGCTGGGCGGAGTCGAGCTCTGGCAGACGCACGGAAGCGCTGCAAGTTTGGATTCGCAGCCGATTCGCCCGGTGATTGCCGCAGCGGCGCGCTCCATTTGGCAAGCGTTGCCAGAGCCTCCAATCGTGCAGCCTGCACCCATGGTGCGACCGGCGCGGCTGGCGAGCAAGCCGGCTGCCACGTGGAATGCATTCCAAACCACGACGCTCAAAGAAACGCCGACGATCGCCTCGAATCTGGTCGAGCCGGCCGTGGTCCAAACGCAACCGGCCGCGCCCGAAAACGCCGTTCCGCGAGACCCCGAGCCCAGCGACGACTCGGTAACGAACGACCCGCCGCCAATCGCCCCCGATCCAGTGAGCGGCCGCTACGGCCTGTGATGTTCGGGTCCTCCACCTTCTCGTAGCGGAATGTTCGACGGCAGCCGATGATGCGCCTCGAACATGTTCGATTTCTTCAAAAATAAACGGCGCGAAGCGCTGCGCGCCGTGCCGCTCAGCAGCGAAGAGCGCGCCGTGCTCGACAAGAACATCCCCTACCTGCAGAAACTGAATGCGCAGGATCGCAGCGAGCTCGAGGGGTTGGTGCGCATCTTCTTGGCCGAAAAGTCATTCGAGGGCTGCGGCGGCCTCGAGCTCGACGACGAGATCAAACTGACCATCGCAGCTCAAGCTTGCTTGCTCTTGCTGCACCGCGACACCGACATCTACCCGAATGTGGACGCAATCTTGGTCTACCCGAGTGCGTATCGCGTCCCCACCGAGCAACACGAGGGCGCAGTCGTGATTCGAGAGGATCAAGCCCGTCTCGGCGAGTCTTGGCAACGCGGGCTCGTCGTGCTCGCCTGGGATCACGTGCTCTCGGGCGCGGCGCAACCGCGTGATGGGCAAAACGTCGTGCTGCACGAGTTCGCACACCAACTCGACAGTGAAGACGGCGTGATGAACGGCACGCCGGAGTTGGGGGCACGTGCACGCTATACGTCTTGGGCGCACGTGCTGGGCGCCGAGTACGAGCTGCTCTCGCAACGCTTGCACGCTGGGCGGAGCAGCGACATCGATCCCTACGGCGCCACGAACCCAGCCGAGTTTTTTGCGGTCGTGACCGAGATGTTCTTCGAGAAGCCGCGCGCCCTCGAGCGTCGTCATCCCGAGCTGTACCGAGAGCTGGCCGAGTTCTACGAGCAAGACCCAGCCCGTGTCTGAGCGTTCGAAAAAAGCCAGCTCAGAACAGCATCCCCAGCTTCAGCAAGTCGACCGTCGGCAAGACCGTTTGGCCGACCGTACCTCCGACGTTCTCCAGGTTTCGTTGCACCGATGAGGCGGCTTGCTGCGCGGCGCTGGGCAGAGTCGATCGAAATATTTCGCGCTCTTTTGCGCTCTCGCGCTAGGGGCGACGCGAGCTCAGAGCAGGTTCCTGGCCTTGAGCTGCAAGTAGCGCCCCACCAGCTTGCCCGTCAGACTACGCGCGTCGGTCTCCAGCACGAGTGCGCCGGCGCGTTTCATGGCCAGCGCGAGTGCACGCTGGTTTCTCAGGATCTCCGCTGCCGCGGCCTTGGTGTACAGGTTTGGAGCCAAACGCGAGCCCGGCTCGGCCAACGCTTCGATGTCCGTGTCGCGAAACAGGACGATCAGCGGCAGATGAGTGCCGCGCAAGGCCTTCACTCGGCGTAGCAGCAGCTCGCCAATCGTGTCGTCGAGCACGTGCGAAAAAAGGATGACCAAGGTGCGACTGCGAACGCGGCTCGATAGGTAGGAAAACGCGCGCTCGTAGTCCGGCTCGACCAGCTCCGGGTGCAGGTCGTAGGCGGCTTGGATCAAGCGGCGAGTGGCGCTCGAGCCACCAGTGGGCGATACGAACACGCGTACCGTCTGATCGAAGCCGAGCAGGCCGACGCGATCGCCCGCGCGACTCGCGACGTGAGAGAGCATCAAGCTGCTGTTCAGCGCGTGATCGAAGCGCGATAGCCCAGCTTCGACGCCGGTCATGGTGCGGCCCGCGTCCAGCATGAAGAGCAGATTCTGATTGCTCTCGAGCTGGTATTCGCGAACCGTCAGACGTTGCCGGCGCGCGGTGGCCTTCCAGTCGATCGAGCGGTGTTCATCGTCCGGAACTTGGTCGCGCAAACGCGAGAACTCACTCTCGCCGCCCTTCATGCGCGACACGCGCACCAGGGCATACTCGCGGCTCTCGCGCGCCATGAGCTCGAAAGCCTGCAGTTGCTTCAAGTCTGGATAGACGCGCACTGGCCAATGCGCGGTCACGCGCAGTTGCCGCTGCCACAAGCCGAACAAGGAGCGGTAGCGCAAGTGATGATCGCCGAGCACATAGGCGCCGCGCACGCTCGGCTCCACGTGATAGGTCAGGGACAACTGGCCGCGTGGGCCGAGCTCTCCGCGGGCGGGCAAGTCCGTGGCTTGGGCGCCCTCGAAGAGATCGTCATTCACTTCCACGCGCAAACGTCGGCCGGCTCTCGAGCTCAGCTCGAGCCGCACCAGGTTGCGACGCTTCAGCGACAGCACCTCGGGCGCGATGCGTTGGATCTCCAACTGACGACGCCAGCAAGACAATAGATCGACCAAGGCGCAAGCCAGCAGTGCCCCATCGAGCAGCAGCACGCTCCGAAGCAGCGACGGCTCGAGCGCCACGAACGCGCTCAATGCGAGCGGCGCCGCGCTCAACCAAACCAGGGTCCGTGTAGGAACGACGATCACGGGCAGGGCACCACTCAGGCGCTGGTCTTGGGCACGACCGCATCACGCAGCACCGAATCCACGCAATGGTCGGCGGTGATTCCCTCGAGCTCCGCGTCGGGTTGCAACTGCAAGCGATGGCGGAGCACCGCGTGCGCGTACGACTTCACGTCATCGGGGATCACGAAGTCGCGTCCTTCCCAAAGCGCGTGAGCGCGAGCCACGTTGAGTAGCCCGATCGAGGCGCGCGGCGAGGCGCCCAGGCTGACCGAGGGATGATTCCGAGTGCGACGCACGATGTCCGTCACGTAGTCGATGATTTCGCGGGCAATGCGCACGTCTCCCAGCGCGCGCTGCATGGCCAGGATCGAAGCCTGACTTCCGACCTGCTTCAGCTGCGAGAGCTCCCCAGGGTCGAAACCTGCCACGTAGTTGGCCAAGATCTGCGCTTCCGCGGCTTGCGAAGGGTGACTCACCTCGAGCTTCAACAGGAAACGGTCGAGCTGGGCTTCGGGCAGCGGATAAGTGCCTTGAGACTCGATCGGATTTTGGGTCGCCAGCACCAAGAACGGCTCCGAGAGCGGTCGCGTGATGCCGTCGGTCGTCACGCTGCGCTCTTGCATGGCTTCGAGCAGTGCCGATTGCGTCTTGGCGGGGGCTCGGTTCACTTCGTCCGCGAGCAAGAGCTCGGTGAAGACGGGGCCCGGAACGAACGAAAATTCACCGAGCTTTTGGCTGTACAGCGTGCTGCCGGTGATGTCGCTCGGCATCAAGTCGGGGGTGAACTGAATGCGTCGGAACGACAGGCCGAGGACGCGGGCGAGCGCGCGTACGAGCAACGTCTTGCCCAGCCCCGGCACGCCTTCGATCAGCACGTGTCCCCGTGCAACCAGGCCGATCAAGACCTGTTCCACCAGCGCCTCTTGACCGACGAGCACGCGGCTCACCTCGGTCTCGATGCTGCGTAGTTCGCGGCTCAAATTTTCGAGAGTCACTTCGAGCCTCCTGCTCGTTGGGTGATGGTTTCCAGCTTTTCCAAGGTATGCAAATCGGCAGCGGATGGGCGCGCCGTCTCCAGGTTGTCTTGCGCTTCGCGCGCTTCGGCAAATAGCAACACCAGCTCCGCTTCTGGTTGTTCGGTGCGCGCGGCAACACGTGCTGCCAGCTCGATCACGCCGATTGGCTGTTGCGGGCTCAAGCGCTCCCGCAAGCGCTCGGTCAGCCACGAACCGTAGCTGGCGAGGGCGAAGCGCGTGGCGCGTGCGCGGCGATAGCTCTCGCCGAGCGCGAGCACGTGTTCGCGGAACGCACGGCGACGTACGGCGATCGGATCGCGTCGCACACCGAAGGCGGCACCGCCGTGCCAGCCGAAGAGCACGGCCAAGAGCCCGAGTTGCGCCACGAGCGCGCCGAGCCCGGCTTTGAGCAACGACGCGGAGGTGGACGACGCTCCGCCGCCTGTCCAGGGGCCGACGAGCTCGAGCACTCGACCGTCGCGGCGCAGCAACAAGCTGACGGCGAAAAACGCATTGTCGCCCACACTCAATGAGGCATTCGAAAGAAATTCTTCGTCGCCGAAGTACAGCACGCCACCGGCGCCGTAGCCGCGCTCGGCGACGTACGGCCGACCGTCGGCTAGAGCGAAAGTGCGATCGTGGCCGGCCTTGGATAGATCCAGCGAGTGGCGGGTGACAGCGGACAACTCGAGTCGCGTGGGTGAGAACTCGGCAGGCAGCTCCAGGCGCCCGGTGTAGCTGGCCAAGCTGTACTTTACCTTGGTCGCCTTGGCCAATTCCTCGCTCGATTCGGTCACCACCAACAGGCCGCCCGCCGCAGCGAACTCGAGCAATTTGTCCCAGGCCTCCTCTGGCTGCTCACCAACCACCAGGATCGCGGAAACCTCCGGCTCGATCACGTTCAGTGCCCGGATGCGGCGGCGCACGGTGGTGTTCTGCTCGCTCAACAAACGCGTGAGCACCCCAAGGCCACGGGCACCGCCTTCGGGATCGCCGCCGAGTGACTTGGAGCAGCCACTCTGACCAAAGGCGAACAGGCACAGCACCAGCATCGACAGCACACGCAGCACGATCGGCTGCACGCGCTCGAGCAGCTTGCGATAGAGCTCGGCGCTGGCGGGTGCGCCGCCGAATTGCACGGCCTCTACGGAGCGAAATACGTCGCGGGCGGGGCCGTGCAGTTCGGGCTCGGCGCGCAGTGCGCGCAAGTAGTCACCATTGGTTTGCGCAGGGCTGACGTGCAGCTTGCCCGAGATGCGCAGGGCGTGGATCAGCGCAGCTTGCAGCGCGGCCACGGCTTCATCGAAACGCCCGGCCAGCGCGGACTCGGCGGCCAGCGACCACAACCTTGTCACGTCTGTCTCGGCAACGTGACGCGCGACCGGAGTCGCCTCGGTCGGCGACGCGGGCGTTCGCTCGGGCGTCGGGGGCGGCGTGAACTGCGCGGAGACGAACATGCGCCGCAGCGCGAGTCCGACCACGACCACCAGCACCGCCAAGAGCAGCCAGAAGGCCACGTCTGCCAGGGCGGCGACGCCGCTGCCAAAAGACGGAGCGGAGCTCGGATGCCGCTCGGCTGGTTTGTTCGAGCAGGCGTCGCGCAACCCGGGGCAACGCTGGCGAACGGAAAGCTGCGAAAGTGAGCAGAGCAGCGGATCGTGCTTCACCGCGGCTTGTCGTGCCTTGCAGAACGGCACTTCCGGGGCGGACAAAACCCGCGACAGCGAGCCCTCGACGCCAGTCGTCGGCACATCCGAGAACGGATCGAGCGGTGGGCCGGAGTCGTCGTTCGACGCCTCTTCGGGCTCTCCTTCGTCCTCGTCTTCTGCCTCTCCTTGCTCTTCGGGGCTGCTGCTGGTCGCCGGCGGCAACGATTGCCACGCGGGGCGATCGTCACTCGGCTGCGCGCGTGCGACCGAAGACAGGCAGCACAGCGTGACGAGCCCGATCAATCCGAGGCGAGTCGCGACGCCGTTCACAGCGAGTCCTCGCTCAGCGCACGACCGAGCTCCAGGAAGCGGACTTGAATGTCCCAGCCTTCGCGACGCGTGCGATTGTCGATGTAGGACAAGAAACGCAGACTCGAGACCAGCGGCACGGACAAGAACAAGCCAGCGATGCCGGCTTCCCAATTCAGACCAGCCCACACCGAGGGCAATGCCTCGATGTCCAAGCCCTCGGCCGAGAGCGCGCTGGCGAAGATCTGGGTGAGCGCGATGAACGTTGCCGAAGTCGCGACCAGCGTCAGCCACACGCCGAACGTCTCCGGAACCCGACGAGACGTGACGCGCGTCGTGCGCCGATAAGCTGCCCACGCGCCCGCGCCCTCGAGCACGACGACCTCGCCCAGGTACAGGGCGCGCGCAAGGGCGAGCGGGGCCAGGATCACGACCGATGTGCCACCGACGATCAACAGCAAGGCCAAACAGCGCGCCAAGGTCGCGCGAAACAAGAGGCGGAGCGAAGACGCCAGCACCTCAGCGAGCGACACTCGGGCGCTGAACATCAGGCGCCCCGCAGCGACCGTGAACGGGAGCTGAAGCAACGAATACAGCGCGAGCCCGACTATGCCCACGAACACGGGTGAGAGCTCCCGGTGCAACAACCACCAGCACAGAGCGTACGACGGAAGCAACAGACACGCTGCCAGCCGAAGATACAAGCCTGCACCCAACACCAAGCTGAAGCGCACCGCCAAATCCACGATCTCGGCCAAGCTCCGCTCGCGCACGACCACGCGCGCTTCCCAGACGTTCATGGCTTCGACCGCTCGGTTCGCCCAGCGAGCGCCAGAAAGCCGAACACGGAACACCAGCCGAGCGCCGAGAAGCCGAACTTGACCTGCTCGGGCAGTGAAGAAGGCGACCAGAACGCCTCGATCAGCGCGGCAATGAACAGCATGGCCGCAGCCCCCAGCGCCAGCAACGCGAGCTCGGGCGCGCGCCGGCGCAGCGAGCCGAGCCGAGTGTATCCTTCGGTGACGATCAACGCCGCGCCCATGCACAGCCCCGCGCCACCCGCGATCACCAGCGCGGTCAACTCGAAGGGAGAGTGCCCGCACACGAACGTGAACAGATTTCGGCCATGCCCCGCGCGCTGCACGAAGCCGAACACGGTGCCGATGAACAGGCCGTTGTAGAGCGCGTAATAGGCGCTCCCGAGGCCGAACAGGATGCCGGTCGCGAAGCAACGAAAGGCAATGCCGACGTTGTGATCCACGTAAAAGCCGGTCATGGCCGCATCCATTTGCTCGGGGCGACCTTTGGCGAAGCCTTCGGAATAGGCTTGCGACAGTTCCTCCAAGGTCGAAAGCGGCAACACCGAGGCAGCAAACGAAGGCGAGTGCAGGGCACCTTGCCAGCCAACCGCCAGCGGCACCAAGAACAAGAGCGCGCTGGCCAACATGAAGCGCCAGTGCTTGCGGAACGCGCGAGGGAAGCCATCTCGGAGAGCGCGGACTGCGCCGCCGAGGGCGTAACGGCGTGAGCCGTACAGAGCGTTGTGGGCGCGAGCCGTCAGCGCGTCGAGGTATGCCACGATGTCCGCCGAAGAACCGGCCTGGCGCGCGCGCATCAGATCCCCGCACACCGCTCGATAAAGGCTCGCCGCGCGCGAGATGCGTGGCGCAGACAGCTCTCCGAGCGACACGTCGCGCGCAAGGAGCGCCGTCAGCTCTTGCCAATCCGGCGAGCGCCGCGCCACGAACGCTTCTCTATCGAACACGATGCTTTGCCCCCAGTGCGCGCACGTAGAGTAGGCCGAGAAAACGCGAGGCGTCTCGATAGCGCACGTTCAACCGCTGCCCGTAAATGGGGGCGAGCATGCTGGCGAGCTCGTCCTCGCGAAGTTTTTGTAGCTCCGGAACGCGGCGCAGGAATAGCTCCAGCGCTTCCACGACCGGGCCGGGTAGGTCCAGGCGCGACGGTAGTTGCTCGAGCTCGCTGGGCTTGGGCGGCGGGTCCAAGCGGATCGGCTCGCGCAAGCGTGGTCGCTCTTCGATGATGACCATGGTGTCCGCCGCCCAATCACCAAGCCGACGAAAGCGCGAATCGAGCGTCATGGTCAAGAGACCGACGGCATAGCCCGTGGGCAAAAAATCTGCTGCCCGGAGCAGGTTCCTGAGCACGCTGCTGCCGAACGACACGGGCAGCCCATCGCACGTGACCACGCGCAGGCCCAGCACTCGCTTGCCCACGCTCCGGCCGTTCATGAACGACTCGCAAGCGACGAAGTAGCCCCATTCCAGCGCGAACATCAAAAGCAAGAACGCGCCCATTTGAAAGCCAGAAACCTCGCCGTGGCCGAGCGAAGCGAGCGACAAGGCCGTCGCGATCGCGACCAGCAGCGCGCCTCTCACCAGCAGATCGATCGCGTAGGCCAGCGCACGGCGCGCCGGCCCAGCCAGGCTGCAGCTGAACACCACGTGCTCCGGCGTCTCGATTTCGACCGTGGTATCGAGCGCCCGAGGCGCACGCCCGGCCCGCTGGGTAACGACGCGCGGCCCAGCCATCAGCCCCGGTTCACGCGCGCGCCGGCAGTGTTCGGACTATCCACCTGTCTCACCGACTCCAGAACCGCGATCCCTGCACATTACATCAGGCTCGGCTCGGGGTGTTGGCGAGAGCACCGAAGCCCCGCACACGTCTCGCCGACGCCAGCAAAAGCACTCTCAGCACCCTTCTGTAACGCACGTGAAACTGCGCGCAGCGCAGCCTTGTGAGCAAGACCGAGAAACCAAGCGGGTTACTAAATAAATGCCGGTCGCCTGCCTGAAACGCTAGCCAGAAACCCCGGAAAGGGGCACCGTTACAAATAGCCACAGGGTGCCCCGCGTGCGCAATCGTTTCGGAATGCCGTGTCGGGCCGATGTGGAAAGGATTCGAGATTTGAGGTTTTGGTCCGAGAAACACTCCCCAGCATGGCCCTCCACCGCTCGAGCATGACCCGCTCCCACCTCGCCCGGCCCGAGTCAGCTGACGCGTTTGCGATGCAGCTGGCGCTCTCGCGCGTGCACGCGCGACTGGTACCCATGCAGCGGGACGAGCTGGGTTACACGCTCGATCCGAGCGCCCGCGGCTGGCTCGAGCTCCCCGCAGCAGCTGGCCTTGCGGGTTACGGTCTGGGTCGCGCGTTGCGCATGCTGCTCGACGTGCTGCGCGGGCTGACCGCGCTGCATGACACGTTCGACGCCCAGGGCGTCAACTTCGTGCATGGCGAGGTTGCCTTGACGCAGTTCCGCGTGGACAGCGAGGGCGTGTGTCGCCTGGTACCGCTCACGTCCCGTCACTCGAGCCCGGACTCTCGACCGCGGGTGGAAGTGCTCGGCTATCTCGCACCGGAACGCTTGCTCGGCGAGCCCGTGGATGTGCGCGCGGATGTGTTCAGCGCGGGAGTGCTGCTTTGGGAGGCACTCGCAGGACGACGGCTGTTCAGTGAAACGTCCACCGACGCGATCATCGATCGGCTGATGGGCGAGAAGTTGCCGATGCCGCAACTTCCCCCGGAGCTTGCTTGGGCGATTCCGCTCAAGTCGATCGCTGCGCGAGCGCTGTCCGTCGATCCCTATCAGCGTTTCGCGGATTGCGCCGAACTCGCGACTGCGATCGCGATCGTGGCTCGCGAGCGCGTCGCCAGCCATGGCGAGATCGCCGCATTTTTCGGCCCGCAAATGCCGTCGGGCGGTTCGGTCGCGCAGCCGCGGCCAGTGCCCACGCGCAGCTCGACTTTCCCCAGCGTCAGCTTGCCCGTTGCGCCCGCCAGCGTCAGCGCTCCCCCTTCGTCGCGCAACGGCTTTCCGTTGGCGGTCCCCACCCAGCGCTCCATCACGCCCGTGCCGCGTTCGGTCGCGTCCGAGCCGCGCTCGGTCACGTCCGAGCCGCGCTCGGTCACGCCTGAGGCTCCCGCAGTCGCGCACGCTCCGCAATCGGTCACGTCGGATCCGCCCGTGCCGCGCTCGGTGACATCCGCTCCAACTTCTTCGGGGCGCGCTGCTCAATCAGGAAGGAGCGCGACGTACAAGTCCGCATTCGCGACGCTCATCGGCACGGGAGGAGAAGTCGTCCCCGCTTCGCATCGTCGCAAGACTCTGACCTCCGTGGGTACACCGTCCTCGGTGCTCGACGCGGCAGCACCCGAAGCCGCGCGCGCGAGCGCGACGCCGCCCACCTCGTGGTTGCCACCCGCACTGCCGACCTGGGCGGCGAGCTTCACCATGGCTCCGTCGTCGGCCTCGCAAGCGCCGACCTCATCGTCGGCGGTCGTGGCTCGTTCGACGCTCGAGTCCATCCCGCTCAGCGACGTAGCCAAGTTTCGGAGCTGGTCTTCCCGGCGCTCGCTGATCGCCCTCGGCCTCGTGGTGCTCGCCGTGCTCATCATCGCCATCGTCGCGACGCGCAGCAGCGACGGCGCCGCGGACGCCAAGCAAGAGTCCCCGGTTCAGGCTCAGACGCCCGCACCGCCGAGTGTCGCGCCGGGAGCTCCCGCACCCGAACCACCCAGCACGAAAGAAGAGCCCGCTGCCAGTGCTCCGGTGCATCGCTCGGTCAGCGAGAGCAACGCCACGCCCAGCCTGGCACCGAACCCGCCCCGCGCCGCCAAGGCCCCGGCATCGCCTGCGCCCGCCGCCGCACCGGCAAACGGGATCAAAGAGCACTACGGGATCTGAGGGCGGCTGAGACGTGCTTCAGGCCCGCGGCGCGCGCAAACGCTGAATCAGCTCACGTACGAGACGCTCGATCATCGGCAGTGCGACGCTGGGCGGCGCATCGCCGACGTCATCGACGTGCCAAAACTCGACTCGCTCGAGCGCCTGCGGGAACCGCTGCATCACCAGCGGTCGATGCTCGGCCTCTTTGAGTGCAACCGTGAGCGCCGCCTGCTCGAAGTCCGACAGCTCTACGTCACGTGGGGCGCGCAGCACGGCCGGCAAAGGCACTCCGCGCTCGCCCAGCGCCGCGATCGTGTGCGGAGACAGGGGCCCGGGGTTGTGCGTGTAACACTCCGGCCACAACCCAGCCGAATCGGCGCGATACGCGAGACGCTCGCTTTCGGCCAAGTGATTGAAGAGCAGCTCGGCGAAACGGCTACGGTAGTAGTTGCCGCTGCACAAGAACAACACTCGGCGCGGCTCGGCCTGCGACGTGACGGCTGTGCCAGACATGACAGAGCGCAGAATAGCGCGAATCCAGCGGCGGCTGCCCGCGGCGACTCGGCCGCTATTGGGATTTTTGCCTGGCCGCGCTAAACCCTCGAACAATGCGCGTTTGGTCGAAGCTGTTCGGCGGGTCCAATGAGGCGCCAGACCTCGCTCGACTGACGCCACCAACGCGCGCGCGCGCGAGCACGGTTCCGCTCGTCACCGACAAGCTGAGCGCCACGTTTCACGCGCACGACGTGGCCGATGGCAGCGAAGGGAATTTCCTGACGGCGGTCAGCGACGGGCTGCTCAAACGCGGGCAGCGCGAGTTGGTCATGACCCTACGCCTTGCGCCGGACGCCGACGTGAGCGAGCACATGCGCGAGCTCAGTCGGTTCTTCCTGACCGTGTGGCGTTGGGCACAGCAACGGAATTTGGTCGATACTGGCGATGTCACGCGCTTCGGCCAGCGCGGCATGTTCGGAGGCAGCGGCAATGGCGTACTGTACGTGGCTGCTCGACCACTCCGCGGGGTGACGATGCCGGGCCGCGCATTGGCCGCGATCGTCGTCGATCCGGCGGAGGTCGAGACCGCGCTCGCCCACGGCACGTATCGGGTGCTCGCGCGCTTGGGCGAAAAATCGGGCTGCTTTCCGTTCCCAATTTGGAGCGATCTCGCGCGCCGCAGCGTGGCCAGCGCTCGCGAGGCAGAGAGTGCGCTGAGCAAGCTGTCGCGCATCCGAGCGCACGGCGTGCACTTCTTGGTCGAAGGCAAGCGCTTGCGGGTGAGCGTCCCGAAGCTCGCGCGCGGGGTCGTGGCCCACGGCGTGGGTGCACTCGCGCCCGGCACGCCGTTTTCGTTATTGACCGAACCGGCCGAGAACGCCGATGCGTTGCTCGTTTGGTACCCCGGCCAAGCCGAACCCAAGGCGATTTACTCCGAGAACTCCGAAGGCGCGCGCCTCACCGGCGGTTGCTTGGCCGTGGTTCCAGGCGGCCAGCAAGACGAGATCCGGGTCATGGAAGACGGCTATACCCTGCTGCTGTCCAGCGACACCTGGGGCTCGCTGGCAAGCGCATTGCTCGGAGAACGCGTCGTCTCGCTGCCGATGGCCGACGACGCCACACTCGAGATCGAGTGGCTGTACGAACAATCCGCGCGCGGGGCCTGATCGCCGTAAGCGGTCGGGCTGATCAGGCTGCAAAAGACGCGAGCAACGTGAGCACGGCGATGCCGACTTGAATCGCGATGCCCAAGCTGAAAGTGATCGTGCGATGCGGCTGCATGCTGCGGCTGTAGAACAACGTGTAGAAGACGCGGGTGGCGAAAAATGCCCAGAGCAGCCCAGCGAACAAAGCGTGTGCGGGTTCCGTGAGCGCATACAGAGTGCTGAGCACCAGAAACGGCAGCACATTTTCCAAGTGATTCAGGTGAATGCGACGCACGCGCGCGATCGGGTCGGAGAGCGCTGCGGATGCGGGCTCAGCCCCGGCGGCCGGCAACGCGCGACCGTTCCAGGCGTAGTCTTCGGCGGTCGCATACACCTTGCCTGTCAGTCGCAGTAAGGATGTGTAGCCGGTCATGGACATCAAGCCCATGACCAGCAGTGTATCGACTTGAAGCAGCGTGCGAACGTTGGCATCGGCGACGAACTGGTTCATGACCCCGCCGAGAGCCTAGCGCATTCGAGACCACCTTCCGAGAATCACGCGAACGCGGGTCTCGGAAAGGTGGTCTTTTCTACGCGCTCAGTTCGAGGCCGAGCTCACGTGCCGGCTTGGCCCTTGCCCTGGACGCTGGCGCTGGCGCTCACCGATACGCTGATGCTCACCTCGGCCTCGGCCGCGATTTGCACCGACGACGCCGCACAAGCGAGCCCGCTGGCGCCAATCTGACCGAGGGCGCTGAACGTGGCAGTGGTCTTGCCAGCCAGGTCGGCGATCGGGTCTTTCAGCGCGTAGGTCTGCGCGAACGCCGCCTTGATCTCGCCGATATGCGCTTGCAGCACGCCGTACAGCTCGTCATCGCCCTGGACCGCGAGCGTCGCCGAAGACTCGCACTTCGCCTTGGCGGAGGCGGATGCCTGACAGGACGCGTGACACTCGGTGTCGCCCTCGCAGTTCAACTTGCCCTGGCACGTGGGCGGCGCAACCTCGGCGCTGCACTCACCATGGCATTCCCCGTTGCAGTCGGCCTTGCCCGGAGCGTAGGTGCAGGTGCCTTCGCACTTACCGCTGCACTGGGCGCCACCGGCGACCTCGCAGGAACCCTTGCACTGCGCATTGCAAGTGCCGCTGAATTGCCCGGTGCACTTGGCCGAGCAGCTGCCGCTGGCTTTTGCCGAACAGGTGCCTTCACACTTGCCGTTGCAGGCGCCACTCGAATCCTTGCCGTCGCAGGTGCCCATGCACGTGCCGCCGCAGGTGCCCTTGAAATCGGCAGTGCAGCCGGCGTCACAGGTACCGGACCATTTCAGATCCGAGCAATCACCGGTGCACGAGCCAGCACAGGTCACCGCGACGTCCGCGGTACACTTGCCGGAGCAACTGCCGGTACAGGTGGCGCTCGGCGCTTGAATATCGCATTCACCCGAGCAGGAGCCGTTGCACGCGACCACCAGTTTGCCCGGCTCGCACTTGGCTTCGATGTCGCAATTGGGCAGCTTGCACTGGGCTTCGCAATCAGCCTGCACGCTGATGTCGGCGTGGCACTCCGACTTCACGTCGAGCGTGACCGTGGCGTGCGCGTCGTTGATGCGCTTGTTCACGATGGCACAGGCGTCGGCCGCCTTCGTCTTGGTGGCATCCTCACCCAAATCGCGATTGATCGCGTTGCACGTGGCCAGCCACTGCGCTTCGACGTCGAGCGCCGCATTTCGCAGTGCGCCGGCAGCTTGACCAAAGGCCTTCACCGTCGCTTGCGCGCTGACGGTGGTGTCGAGCCCAGCGCAACTCGCGGGCGTCCCTGTTCCGTCGGTGGCGCCGCTACAGCCAGCTCCCGAAACCAATGCCAATAGGCCGATTGCCCCGACAGTGGCGAACGCGCGTTTCCAAGTAGATTGATTAAGGCTCTTCATGTGTAGTGACTTCCCGACTCAGTGAGACAAAAGGTGCCGCCCGACGAGCCGCGCGAGGGCGAGCGACGAGCGACAACGGGTTGAAATGCAGTTGGATTTGCCATTTCGAGCCTACGGCTCGTGCGTGCTAAGGCAGAAAGCGCGCCAGCGACAGAGGTCGGACGTCGTGAGCGGCGCTCTGATTCACGCAGCGGCCACAGCGAGCCGCCGATTGTCGCATTTCAGCGACGAATCGCGGAGAGCGTGATCGCTCGTGCGCGAATTTCCCGGTGATCGGTGTAGGTTTCTCGGCGTCGCGTGACGCGCGTGACCTACTTCGAGCTCACGCGCTCGCTTCGCAGCGCGACGACAATGTCATGCGGTCACTGGTCGCTCAGCTGGCGCACGTCGACCTCGGCGTCGCTCAGAATCGTCGCATAGCGGTCGGCCCAGGCGATCGCATCGCGCAAACTCGGAACGTCTAGGATCGAGAAACCGGCGATCAGCTCTTTGGACTCCGTAAACGGGCCGTCGATCCACGTTCGCTTGCCCGTGCCCGGCTGCGCGCGCACGCCTTTCGAGCTCGGAGTCAGCGTGCCCGTGACGAGCAGCGCACCATTGTCGCCGAGCGATTCCGTCAGCGTGCGCAAGGCTGCAGTGCGCTTCTCTTTCGGGCGAGTGCCCCGCTCGAACGCAGCGTCCGCCTTGGTCAGCAGCAAGACTTGTAGCGGGATGTCACCCGCCGGTTTGGGGACGATACCCAGATCCCAGGCCTCGACGACGGGACCGACTTCGACTTCGCTATCGCCCTCGGCGAGCGCGTAACGCTGCGCGTGCTCCACGGCATTTTCCAGCGACTTCACCTTGATCATGGCATACGAGGCGAGCAGCTCGTTTTCGCCCGAGTAAGGCCCGGGTGACACTCGACATTTGCCGGCCTCGCTCTTGATGCGCACGCGTTTCTCGCTGCGATGCAGCCCGGCGCCAGTGATGAAGACGCCGTTCTTCAGGCTCTCCTGGACGAGCGCGCCCATGCTTTGAATGATCTGCGGATCGGGCGGGCCCCCCGCTTCCATCTTCGCGTCGACCTTGTGCATGACCATGAAACGCATGACGGTTCTCCGTGAGCTCAGGAGCTCGTGTTAGTCTCGGCGGCGGTCGGCGTCGAGCCATTATGCGAACGGAGCTCGGCGCGCAGGGGTCGTCGCTTTTGAAAACCACGAACTCTCGGCAAAATACTGCCAATGCTCGGAAGCTCTGAAGTGTCGAACCTTCGACCGATGCGCTGGCTACTGCTGATGATGACAATGGCTTGTTTGGCGGCTACACCCGCCACGCCAATCGTCGAGCTCGCGGCCGCCCGGCACTTGCTGCCGAGCGCGGGCACTGACGCGTGCGCTGACGTCCCGTGCTTGATCGAGCACGCCTATCTCGCGGATGCGGCAGCGAGTCACCTGGCCGCAACGCTTTTCGAGACCACCGGTGACGTCGCCGGAGTCGGCCCGGCGCTGGTGATGGACGGCGGCTTTCGCGGCACGATAGAGCTCGTGCCCCAGCTACCGATCAACGGCTATCGAAAGCATTTGCTGTGGGTAACCCGCGGCGCATCCGCCACGGATCAATTCTTCGACCAGTTGTTCGCCGGGCGAGACCCGCCGAACTATCGCTGGCGAGCCCTCGAGTTTCGCTTCGTGCGCTCGCTCGTGAAGCATCGCCCGAGCGCCTATGCCGGCGACTGGACAATCACGTACAACGTGGAAGGCTCCTTGAACATCAGCGAAAAGGGCGTGCGCGAAACGCTGTTTCACGAACTCTTTCACCTCAACGACGAAGCGCATGGCGATTGGTCAGCGCGAAACCTCGAACAAGACTACCGCGCCATCCTCGAGCATTGCGGCGCACAGCCCACGCTCACCTGCCTCACCCCCTACGCGCCCAACGACACGCGGGTGAGAGGCGGAACATACTACGCCTTCCAACCGAACAACGGCATCACCGTCCACGAGTATGCTGCCGAGCTCGCAGTGCGCTACTTCAAGGAGCAAAGCGAGCTGCTCGCCAAAGGCAAACTCTCCCAACGCGCCTTCAAATGTGGTCCACCCGAAAATGGGCGCGCCTGGCGTGCCCTAGTGAGCGAGTTCTTTGCCGATCGCGATTTGACGCCGAGTTGTTCCGCGGGGCGGTGAGTCGAGCCGAGCAAGACTTCGTCGCTGGCTCGCTCACGAGGGATCGGGTTCAATTCCCGGCGCCTCCACAATAGTTTCAAGCATTTGCAACTCTTGTGACAGATTCTGTGACAGCCGCCCAGCCTTGCGAACCTTGCTCGGCTCGGGCGGCTTGAGCAGGTTCTCGGGCAGCGCAGGGAACACCGTCTCGCCGGGCAGCAAGTCGACCGCGCCCGCGGCCGCGATGTACTTCGACGTCATCTCGAACGCGGTGTGCCCCGCTACGAGCTTGATGTGCACCGGGCTGTCGCCGCGGATCGCCATCCAGGTCAGACCGGACGCGCGCAGGTCGTGGAAGCGGACCCGCTTGCTGGCGTCGGTCGTCGTGAAGAGCTCGGGCCGCTTCACCTTCGCGGCCGCGAGCGCATTGCGCAGTTCGAGCGCCCAGAGCTTCTGTAGACCCATGGGCACGACGGGGCCGACGCCGCCGCTTTCCTTGTGCATGGCCTTCAGGAGCGGTAGCAACGTCGGCTCAATCGCGTAGCGGCGCGCGCCACGGTTCCCAGTCTTCACGCTCTTGTTTTCGTCGCGTTCGCGGTCGAAGGCTTCGTCAACCCGGATGACGCCGCGCTCGAGGTCGATCTTGTCCCAGGTCAACGCCTTGAGCTCGCCACCTCGCACGCAGAGGTAGGTCGAGAGCACGATCCGCCGCCGGGCGTTCAGCGGTACGTCAGGGCAGCCGGCGATAGCGAGTACTTCGCGCGGGTAGAGCCATTGGAGCTGCTTGGCGTCGTCCTGGTCGTAATCTGGCCCGGCGATGCCGGCGCTCGGGTCGTCGTCGCGTTCCTTCAAGGCTCGGCGCTTGTCCTTCTTCCACTGGCCGGCCGCCGCCTTCGAAGCGACGGTCCAGACGGCCCAGGCGTTGAACATGGTCTTGGCGCTGGCCTTGCCGTCCGCGACTTTGGCGTCGAACGCGTCGCGCAGGCGCTCGACGTCCGTGGGCGTGACCACGGACCACGGCAGGTCGAGAACAGGTTGGATGTGCGTCTTGTAGACGCCCGAGACCGAGCCCATGCCAAGCCCGTCGCGGTGTTTGAAAAAGCGATCCCACCAGTTGTTCGCGGCCTTCACGTCGGCGTCGGTCACCTTGCGCTTAGCGCGTTCGCGGAGCGGGGCCGCGCCCTCACCCGTCTTCCAGATGTCCTCGGTGATGGCTTCGGCGGTGCGGAGCGCTTTCGCTGCCGCCTTGGGAGACTCTGCCGACGGTTCGAGGTGAAACAGCGGGCGCGAGCGATCCGGCGCGGAGCACCGCACGATGTAATGGCCCTGCGCCTCGCCGGGCTTGGCGGGCGCGTAGCGGAAGATTGTTCCGGCGCGTTTGGGGCGGGGCGGCTTGGGCGGCATGGGTGGACGGTAGCATCCAGTTGAGGGCCCAGACATGGACTTGACGCGATTCCTGATTGCCGTACCTCTAGACGCAACCGAATGCCCGATCATTCAGCACTGGATGCCCGCTATTTCATCGACGATCACGTGTACAATTGCCCGTTCTGCAACAGGCGGAACGTTGCTTACTACGTCACTAACTGGTTCACGTTCCACTGGACAGCAACGAAAAAATGCATGGTCGTATTTGTACGGTGCGAATCGTGCAAGTACATATCGATGCATCTCACCTACAGCGTTCTCGGTTTCGAACTCGTAATGCGCAGGGATAAAGATTCGATCTTCCACTTCAAAGATCTGAAACAAGGACAGCCGATCGACGAACTGTTCTTCTATTCGGTTCCGACGTCGTTCTTCGTCATCAACGAGCATGTTCCAAAGATCTTGCGGGAGCTCGTCACCGAAGCTGAAGGGTGCTTGAAGTCAAATTTCCTGACCGGCGCATCCGCGTGCATTCGCAAGGTGATCTACGAGTTGGCGATTCATCAACACGCCTCCGGCGGCAACTACGACGAACGCCTGAAGTCACTAAAGGACACGCACCCAGAAGTTGAGTCCGCCTTCTTCGACACGCTGCTGACGATTCAGGAAATGACGAGCGCGAAGGTTCACGAGCAGTCGTACGACGGTTGGTCGTCGTCACACGTGCGAGTAATCCTCGCCGCGCTAGAGCAGATCCTCAATGAGCTCTACGTTGTCCCCCAAATGCGCGCCGAGCAACGACAGGCGATTTTGAAGATGAAAGAAGAGCTGCAAACGAAACCCAAACGCGAAACGACGCAGGAGAAATAGGCCCGGTGAGCTTCGCCTGACGCCGGTCGCAACCAGGGTTCCCGAGCGTCCCGACTAGCGCTGACCGGGACGCTCTCAGTGCGGCAAGGAAGGCGTTCCAAGCCTCGCGCTACGCACTCAACGAGCAATGATCGTCAGACGACGACCTCGTTCTCCTTCAAAACACCGAGCTCTCTCCCGAACCGTTCGAGGTCCGCGTCGGTATGCAAGCGAGGGTATCCGGGATTTCCCAGGTGCGTATCGAACACGCACCACTGCCCAAGCTCTTGTTGAGCGTTGTGCCCGCGAACGAAACGCAGCTCGTCACTTGGCGCGAGCTTTCGGTTCGCGCGCTTGATAAGTGCGGACTTCGTGACCGTTTCTTTAGACATTGGCTTACTCCGTTAGGGGTTGGGGTACGCGACACCGGGCGAACTTCCGCCTGATGTCCCCGGCCAAGCCATGCCTTTTTTGCAGCGAGCGCCCTTGTTCGTTCGGGCCAGTCCCCAGGGACGGGAACTCTGCGATGGTTCGAAGAGCGTAACATCCAGATTCCAGCTCTTCAAGGTCTTCGCGCAACGTCACGTAAGATTTCGCCGCGGATATCCGCGGGCTCGCAGGTGCCTCGCTTGAGAAAGAGCCGTGTGGTAGGGCTGTGCTCAAATGGAGGTCACCTGCTCGGGTTGTGGACGAAGACTTCGCCCCAACGTGAATATCCATGGCGGCGGCACGGTGCACTTCAACGGCTGCACAGTTAAGTGCCCCGAGTGCGCTGCGTCGACAGTCATTCCAAACGGAACGTACGACGCGCGGGGGCTTGTCAGAAAAATCATCGAGGCGTCCCCGACAGTTGACGAACTGTCGGCGTTTATCGCCGCGTTGCGTTCGCCCGCCGCCCAAGAGGGCCCAGAAACCGCGAAGGCAGCGGTGGAAGTCGCGGCGCCCCGTTTGGCTCCGCTTGTCTTCGACGATCCTTTTGGAATTACTCCGTCTCAGTGGGTGGGTTCTCTGAAACTATTGCTGACCGCCCTCGGCCCCGTCCTAATAGCAATGGGCGGGGGCGTCGCGGTCACCGCAGCATCGCTGATTGCTGTAGCAATGCTGGCGCTTTCCAACGCGGAGAAGAAGATCGAAGCGCAGAAGAAAGCCGACGATCCAGACACACGGCGACGCGAGCGCAACAAGCGGAAGAAAGCCCGTCAACTCAGAAAGTAGCCTCGCGATCGTGCGTCCGCGCGGAACGCGGGCCCGCGAGCTCATGGCCTAGCCGTCACGCCGGCAGGCAACTTACAGAAATTGATCTGCACACTGGGCGCGTACTGCTCGCAGGTGCCCTCGCGCGCCGTGCACTCGGCAATCCCTTCGGGGGACTCGCAATTGACCGTGCACACGCCGAAGCACTCGAGGCCGGCGGCGCACTCCGGCTTGTCGAACCCACATGCGGCGCCGAATTCGCCGGGGCCGGGTGCGCCGTGCTGAGCGTCGGCGGCGCCGCAGCCGGCTAGGGCCAGGGCAAGTGAAACTGATGCAATGACGCGTCCGAGCTCGTCGCGTAGACTGCGATTGGATACCATTGGGAATTAGTCCTTCCGGGTGGTGTTCAGGCCGCGACGTTCGGGTCCAATCGCACGTCGCGGCCGCTGTATTTCAGCCTGACTCTGTCATCCGCGTTCGTCAGTCGCGCGGCCGCGTCGGGCGAATGCGAAACGGCTCTTCCGCTTCCGGCTTGCGCGTGCGAGGCTTCATCCGCCGGATCGGCTTTTCATCCAGCTCGGTCGCGAGCGCCCGCTGCCGCGCTTCAATCCGCGCCCGGCGCGCCTCCTCCGGTGTGGGAGGAGGCGGCGGCACCTCGTGTGCCTTGAGCCACGCGGCGAAGGCTGACTCAGCCACTCGCACCGATTTGCCGAATTTGACTCGGGGGATTTGCGCGACCACTTCGTAAGCTCTCGCGCGGCAGACATTTAGTCGGCGCTGAATGTCTTTTGCGGTTAGGAAGTGTTCGTCGTCGTCCGCCATTGTTCAGCCTTCTTCAGCCGCGGCGTACGCGGGCAGCGGCGCGCGGAACACGGTTTCGCCCGCGGCCGCGTTCGCGCGTCGTTGCGCGGCGAGCTGCAGCCTCTCGTAGACCTCTGCCTGATTCGCGTTGAGCTCGGCGTCGTCGCCATGCAAGGCGACCTCGAATGCAACGACGAGTCGGTCGGTGTCGCGTTCACCGAGCATTGGTAACTCGTTTAGGTCATCGACCAGCATCTGCAAAACCTTGACTACTTCGCGCGTGCGCGCGCATTGTGCATTTGCCATTGGAAATCATCCTTCCGGTGGTCAGAGCCCCGGACGGTTGCACGTCGCGGGGCTCACTTTCCCCATTCAGAGCACTTGTCGTGTGTGGGTTTCCAGAAAAATCGAACCGCAATTAAGACGAATTTCGCGCGGATATCCGCGCGGATCCGCAAGTCGCGAGAACTCTTGAGGACCGGATAAGCCACAAGAGTTAAACATTGAGTCTGAAGTTTCCTCAGCCGCGCTTGATGCGCCCTTCGCGGCGCGCGTTGCGGCTATCGATCACGGAACCCGCGGCCCGCGACCGCATCCGCTGAGCCGTCGCTTCGACGGCGTGACCGATGGTCTCGTCACCCATGCACGTTTCGCGGGCGATCACTTGCGCGGCCGAGTTCGCCAAATGCCACGCGCGCTCGTGAGCTGCGGGGCTTCCGTCGCGGACCGCGAGCGCGAGCGCGCGCCGCAGGTCTCGCACCACTTCGACCGGGAGAGGTTGGAAGCTGTCGCGCTCGGCCACTTAGGGACGCCAGCACGATCGGTGCGCGGCGGTAAGCGCCTTCTGGTCCGGCGGACACCAGAGCCTATTGCGGCTTCTTGGGCGCCTTCGGTGCGCGGCACGTGCCCGTGTCGGTATTGTACACCACCACGCCTGTTTCGAAGTTGACCGTGAAGTGATTCACGCCCCAGCTGATCTGGGTCTCAGTGTTGCTGTAGTGGCTCAGCGTCGCAGTTACGATCGGCCCGAGATCAAGAAAGCGGAGTGGCTTGCCGGCATCGATGTCGGTAAGGCTTAGTTGTGCTCCCTGGCAGTCACCAGTCGACACACGACAGGTCATTTGAACAACGCGCCGATCGTTCGGAAACAAGGCTAAAAAACCGAGGACTGGGCCGCCCTTCGAACAATACGGTTCGACCGCGATCTGGGTCCCCGCAGTTGCGGGTGTAGAGCGCCAGAGTACCGGAATCAACGCGCCGCAAAGAGCGAGCGCCAGAACCCCAGGCTTCGTCATGAACACAGGTTACGACTCACGCGGCACTGTGTCCACCAGTGCTACTTCGCAACACGCGACCGTCAAAAGCTCCCACTAGGCGCCACGTGCACGCTCTTGATCGGCTTCGTGACCTTCGCCCGGCCGGTCTCGTCCTTGATCACAAGCTCGCCCGTCGACTTGCTCTCGGAGTACTGCCGCGAGATCGTCTCGCGCAATAGCGCCGCGTCCGAGGGCGCGGTCTGCGCCGAGGGCGAGTCATTGTTCGCGGGGAGCTCGCTCCCGTACACACCAGGCCAGAGCGCGGACATCTTGTCCGAGCCCAACGAGAGCGCGTTGATTTTCGGTTCGAACTTGTCGGCGATGGTCATCGCACCAAGCGCCTTGTCCGCCATAGTTTCAGTTGCCGCGACAACCTTCGGAATCCCGCCCATGATGCCATTTACGATACCGTCGGCCGCATTCTGGCCCTCGATCGTGAACTTCACCGCCGGGCTATGGCTGTCCCAGATGCGCTTGAGCGCGTCGAGCGCCTGTTGACCAAGCTTCGTCACGGCATCGGCGACTCATTGCGCGCCGCCAGTAATACCATTGACCAACCCATCGATCAGGTATTTGGCGAGGTCGGCGAACTTGAACGCGCGCCACTTCGCTCCGAGGTTCGCGAAGAAATCGTCCACGGCAAAGAGCACCTTTCCGATGCCGTCGATCATCCAGTTCCAACCGTTCACGACGTCGCTGGCCAGGGCCACTGCCTCGGCAAACCCGGCAGCGAGAACGCCGCCAAAGACTGCAGCGGCACCCAGAGCCGCGACCGTGAGACCGCCGACGATCTGCGCCGCGCGTTTGAGCACGCCAACCCAATCCGTCTTGCTGCCAAAGTCGTTGAACATGAACTCGACGAACGACTTGACCGCGGGCATGACGGCAGTGAAGCCTTCCAAGAAGGCCGAAGTAACTTCTTTGACGATCGGTGACAGCGTCGTGAGCGCGCTTTCGATGTTGCTAGTGATCAGACCTTTGTTCGCATCGACCCACTTCGTTACGCCTTGCACGACGCCGCGCAACGGCCCGCTCTCCATGTCGAAGAGTCCGATCTTAAGCGTATCGGTTGTGTTGCTGAGCTTCGTAAGATCGCCGCCGAGCGTGTCCATGCGAAGGTCGGCCATCTTCTGCGCTGAACCTGCGGCGCCATCGAGCTCTTTGACGAGATCACCAAACTTGCCTTCCGCGAAAAGCTTCTCGAGGTTGAGCGCCGCCTTCTGACCGCGCAGACCGACGAGATCCGAGAAGAAGGCAACCTGCTTCATGTTGCCGCCAGACTTCTGCGATGCCTTGGAGAACTGCTCGAACACTTGCACGAGCGGGAGCATGTCTCCGTGCGTGTCCTGGAAGGAGATTCCGAGCGCCTTCATTTGCGCCTGCGCCTCTTTCGACGGGTTGGCCATGTTCGTCAGCATGGTGTTGACGGCGGTGCCCGCAGTGGACGCGTCGATGCCGACGTCTTGAAGGAGCGCGACGGACGCAACTGCCTGCTCGAGGGGGATCTTGAACTGGCGTGCCGTCGCCGACACGTTCGCCATAGACTCGCCAAGGCTCGAAATGGAGCTGTTCGTGCGCGCCGATGCCAGCGTCAGAACGTCCGCGACGCGGCCGGCCTGGTCTGTCTCCAGCCCCATGCCCTTGAGCAGGTTAGAAACGTGTCCGGCGACTTCGCCGAATTCCGCGCCTTCGGCTGCAGCGGCACTCAGGATTGGCCCGATACCTTGCAAGATTTGCGAGTTCGTGAATCCTGCTTTGCCCATGAGCTCCATGCCGCCCGCCACTTCCGTAGCCGAAAACTTGGTGCTCGCGGCGAGCTTGAGCGCTGCCTGCTCAAGGTCCTTCACCTGATCGCGCGTCATGAGCGAAACCGCGCCGACGTTTGCCATGGCCTGCTCGAAGTCTGCACCGGTCTTGCCGATGTTGTAGGCGGCTGCGCCAGCCGCGCCCGCAAGCGCCACGCCGGCCGTAGCCGCCTTCTTGGCGAGATCGCCGAGCTCGTCACCAATCTTTCGAAACCGAGAGCCCAAGCCATCAAAGTCTTTCGAGAGGCTTCGCCTGAAGCTCTTGGTATTGCCCTCGATCCGAGCCATGACGCGAGACATCTGGTCGGTAGCTTTGAATACTGCTTCGATTGAAAAGCGACCGGCCATTAAAGGGCCTCCTGCATTTCTGTAAGACTTAAAAGCACGTGCGCGTCGCAATCATCGTGCGCGACGAGCAGCAAAAGCGAATCGCGGTCGTCTTGCGCGGCGAGGCGCGCGAGCACGTCAGGCGCGGGCGCGATGCTTCGCCAGTAGTGGCGGCGCGCGAGAGTGACGGTCACGTTGGCCGGGTCGCGCTTGTTCATCAGAGCCGCCAGGCTCGAGAGCTCGTGCCCGTTTCCGTGAGCGTCGACCGCGAACTCGAGCGCGGCGCGGGTCGCGGCCGCGACGCTCGGAAACGTGCCGCTGTCGAGAATGCCCATCAACCGGGCTTGGCTATTTCGTTTCTTCATTGCTTCTCTTGCAAATTCGAACCCGCGCACGCGGGGCACACGGCGCGAAGCGTGCGTGTGATCACCCAATGCGCCGGGAGCGCGCCGGCGAGCGCGGTGCGCCTTCGGCCGCAGCTCGCGCAGATTTTCAGTTCGACGCAGGGCGCGGTACGCGTACCGCGAACGCGCCTACGAGGTCTTTTCATTCACGGTCGCGAGCACCAGCGCGTTCTCGCGCGCCGCGGTCTCTGGGGCGCGTGGCGCGCTCTCGAACGCGAACGCTTCCCGCGAACGCGGCTCGAGGTAGCGCCGGAAGTCAGCGTCGCGACAATCGTCTTGGAAGCTCATGCTAGACGCCAGTGAAGAGCGACGGCGGAGCGGCTAGCACGCCGCTTTGATACAAGGCCGCGCCGTCCGTCGCGTACAGACGACCGTTCGCCGCGATAAGGTTCGTGAGCGGTTTGTTCGTTGTAGCTGCGAAATAGGACTCGTTCCACGTCGCGCCGAGATCGAGCGTGTAAGCGACGCCCTGCGCGTACTTGCCCAGCGCATTCGCCCCGCGGTTAGCGATGCACGCAATTGCAGGCCCGACAGCCGCGACCGAGTTCTGCCCGAACGGAAGCCCAACGAGTGCGGCCACGGTCTTTTGGAGAGTCCAAGTCGCCCCGTCCGGCGATGTCCAGAGTTTGCCGAGTCCGTCGAGCACTACAAAGCGCTGCAACTCCTCGGACCACGCTCCGCCGGCTCCGTTCGCCGAACCTGAGATGGAAACGCTCGACCACGTAACGCCGTCATTCACGCTTCGATGCGCGTACGTAGCTCCCCCGATCGCAACCGAGATCATAACCCAGACGCCTGCGCCGTTCGTCATCAGGTCAGTGATTTGATCCGCGATGCTGCCCAGGGTCGTCGCGGTCCACGTGCCGCCAAGCGATGCCGCCTGGTAGATCTTCTGCGTGCTTCTTTCGAAGGCAAGAAAGCGTGACGCGGTGCAGCCAACCCACTGAGCACCTGTCGTGAGCCCAGTGATAGTGACGGAGCTCGGTGTGACGCCGCCGTCCACGGACTTGACGACGCCACCGCCGTGAATGCCGCAGAAGATGGTTCCGGTGCTGTCCGAAGCGGGAGCGGACAACGGGTAATCGCCTGCCAGCGTGTTCGTACCCGTCGGCGGCACAGTGCCGTCGTTCAGCAACGCGTTGATGAACAAGGCGCCGCCGCTCGACGCACCTGAAACAAGAACCGACTTCTGCCGGTTTCCCGGAGCGCCAATGCCAATCGTCTGCTGTATCGGGCTGAGCAGCGACAGGCCGGTAGTGCCCAGGTCCGTGCGGATGAATTGCTGAAGCGCCCCGTGCAGCTGCTGTGACTTGCGGCTCACGACTTTGACAGCATCGAGGTACTGCGATGCACCAACCTTGTCCGGTGTTCCGGAAGGGGTGAGGCCCGCGGCAGAGAGGAGCGACTGCTGAAATCCGAACAGATCATTGACTAGAGCCGCCTCGAGCGGCGTGCCCTGCCCGTCGCCGGGAGAGACGTCGTTTTGCGCTTTGCCGAACGGATAACCTGTTGGATCGAAAGTGCTGATTTGGCCGGGGAACGCGGCAGAAGGATTGAGAGCCATGGATTTAACCTTGAGAGTTGGAGAACTCGAGAAGCCGAACGCCACGCCCGCGCGCGGACGATCCGAACGCGCGGGCGTGGCCTCGGT
>DASSMT010000060.1:0-7269 GCA_035688655.1 Polyangiaceae bacterium
CGTCCGAGGTATCGAACGCGGCGTGCGCGCGCTGCAAGAAGAGCGCTTTTGCACCCACGCGCTCGAGCACGCGCTCCACTTCCTCCATCGTGCGCGAGTGTTCCTTGTGCGAAGCGAGCCAGCTGGCCACGCTCGGATCGCGCTTTTGGATCAGGCTGCGCGCGCGCGGATCGCCTTCGTCTTCGACGAAGCGACGATACGCCGTCCGCTTGCCCACGACGATCACGTGTGGACGGTTCAATAGAGCTTCTCCGACAAACGCCTGAGCGCGAGCTCGGTCTTCGCGTCTTCAATCGCGCCCGTTCGGCACAAATCCAGCGCTTCGCGCAGCGGCAGCTCGATCACTTTGCCGAAGTGTTCGAGCGCCGAGCCGTCCTGCTCGGGCGCACGCCGCGCACCGGGCTCGACCCGCACTTCGAAGAAGAAGTGGCGTTCGGCGACGAAGCCTGGCGCCGGAAATGTGCTGTGACCAAGCGGCGCGAGCGCGTCCAGACCGACCTCGAAGCCGAGCTCCTCGCGCAACTCACGCTGGGCCGCACGCACCGCGCCGGCCGGCGAGCGCTCGCTGGGTTCGATCAAGCCCGCGGGCAACTCCCACAAGTTACCGTCACAGGCTTCGTTCGGTAGCGGCGAATGGGCGCGATCGCGCAAGGTGAGCGGCGGACGTAGCGCGCTGCGCAAAAAAACCCGTGGCACGCCATCCGGGCCCACGAAGTGCGCGACGATCACCACCGCGTCGAGCGCGTCGCGGTCGACTACGTCGTAGACGAATGGCGCGCTCTGCGTCCCGTCCGGATAGGTCGCGCGGTAACGACCGCGCACCAGCCGCAGGAAGCCCGTTTGCTGGGGCGGCGTGAGATCCTCCAGGAGTTCCAGCTGGATCTTCGGAAATGACAGTTCGGCGCGGGAAGCCATGCGGCGGGCATTCTACAGTGGTTCGTCAAAGATCCAGCGTCGAGCGCGACACGGCTCCGCGCAATCCGCGATCTCTGCCCTTTCTGCCCTGCAAAAACACATGGTAAAAGCCGAACGTTCCGGCGTCGCCCGAGGAGGATCATGTTACGAAAGCTCGCTGTCATCGGCCTGTGCTTGGGGACCTTCGCGCCCGCCTTCGCGCTCGCCGCACCTGCGGCAAAAGCTCCGGCCCATGCCACGCTCAACCTCGAGAACACCAAGAAGGCGCTCGAGAGCGGGGACGAAGCGCGGACGCTGGGCGCCCTCGACGAGATCGAGCAAGCCGCGGATCGCCGCGCTGCACCGCTGGTAGAAGCGCTGCTCGGGCGCGGCGCGAACAGCAAGCTCTTGTTGCGCGCGATCGCTGTCGCGGGGGCGCTCGGCGCGCCTTCGTCGAGCAACGCACTGGCACCCTACGTCAAGCACCGCGCGCCGGACGTGCGGCGCGCTGCGGCTCAGAGCCTCGCGCACACCAAGGGCACCGTCGCCGTCAGCGCACTGCGCGAGGCGCTACGCAGCAATGACCCGGCGCTGCGCAGCACTGCGGCCGAAGGCCTGGGCGTGCTCGGCGCGAAAGAGGCAGTGCCCGACTTGTTCGTGGTGCTGCCCAAAGAGGTGCCGGAAGCGGCCGCCGCGATCGGTCTCTTGTGCCGCGGGGACGAGTGCAAGCGCTTCGTCGGGCTGCTCGGCAAATTGCCGTTCGACGTGATGGAGAGCGGGTTTTTGCCGCTGCTCTTGCGCAGCGATGCGGACGCCCCGGACGCACCCAAGCTGCAGCTGATCGAACAGCTGCGGCGCATGGCCACGCAAAAGGCGAGCGCGCTCTTGGCCACCGCGCTCGCGAGCTACCCCGCGAACGGCAATCAGAAGATCCGCGCCGCGATCGACGCGGCCATCCACGGTCACCCGGTCTCGAGCACAGAACCATGAACCTTCGCCGATCCATCCCCGCGTTCGCACCCGCTGTGCTGCTCTTTGCCTGCAGCGCGGCCAGCGTCAACTCCAGCGGCAAGGCCTTCGACGCCGAGTGGCAAAATGACGCCGGCGCGTCGATCGCGCAGCTCGAACAGCGCCTGCATGCATTGCCGCGCGTGGCCAACGCGCGGGTCGCAGTCGGCGTGAGCGATACCGGCCTATTTGCGACGTCCCTCGACGGAAAATCGCGCTGGACGTACGCGGGCAAGCCCGCCTCGGCGCCGATGATCGCCGGGCCTTTGGTGATCTTCGAGGAGCGCGGGCAAATCGTCGCGCTCGAGGCCGGAAGTGGCAGCAAAGTTTGGAGCATCGGCAGCGGCGGGCTCGCGCTGCGGGGCGCTGCAAACGACGGCACGAGCAGCGCTTTGGTCTTGGCAGACACGCACAAGAGCCTGTTTCTGGGCGTCTCCGCCAGCGGCAGCAAGCTCGGCTCGGTCGAGTTCAAGGGCGATCTGGGTGTGCCGGCCGCGCGCGGCGGCATCGCCTTCGTGCCCTGGAGCAGTGAATACGTCTCCGCGCTGGACATCCAGAGCGGAGACGAGCGCGCGCGCCTGCTCGCTCGCAGCCAAGTGAGCCAAGCGCTCAACTTCGGCGGAGAGCTGTATTTCGGCGAGCAAGGGCTGATGCGCTTCGACGAAAAGGCGCGCTTCGCGAGCACCAATCAAGCCAACCACGTCGGGCTGCCCAAGGTCGATCTGCCCGGCAAGCCAGCTTGGCTCGGCAGCGGACTCGTGAACTCGTCCAGCCAAGACAACGCGCGCACACGGATTCGCATCTACGCGGCGCCGGTCGCCGCGCCGAACGGCGAGCTCTCGCTCGGCGCGGGCACCTTTGCGGCCACCTACTTTCGCGTCGTGCTCGGGCTCGACAGCAAGAACGGCGCGCTGCGCTGGGTGCGCGCGCTACCGGCCGACATCGTGGGCGGCGCGGCCGCCAGCTCTGGCTTCGTGTTGTGCGACGCGAGCGGCAAGGTGTGGTCCCTCGACCGCGCGGGCGCGGACACCGGCAGCCTGGATCTGGGCTCGAAAGTGCGGTTGTGCGTCGTGGACACCGGGGCGGAAGAGGTAGCGGCCGCGCCGGCGCGCGAAAGCTTGGCCGTGCAAATCGCCGAAGCGCTCGACAACCTGGACCCGAACATGGCCGAAGCCGAGCGCTACCTCGTGAAAGAGCTCGGCAAGCAAGACGAGCCTATCGTCACCAAGACCTTGATCGATCTGTCGAGCAGCCCGCGCATCTCGCCCGATCTCCGGCTCGAGACGCGGCGCTTGCTGGCGCTGCGCAAGAACGGCACGGACTACATGCTGAGCGCGCTCGCGCGTCACTATGATTTCGTGTCCGGCGTGCTCTTGCCTCCGCCCGTCGGCCCGCTCGCGGATGCCCTCGCTGCCAGCGGCGAAACGCGCGCCGCGCCGCTGCTCGCCAAACACTTGAACGACCCGGCCAACTCCGCCGACGACGTGGCGCACGCCGCGCGCGCGCTGTCCAAGTTGGCGACCGCTGCCGAGTACGAAGATCTGCGCACGTTCTTTGCGCTGTACCGCGCCACCGCGGATGACGAAGCGTTGGTCGCGGCAGTCGTGTCCTGCGCCGAGGCGCTGGTGCGCGTAGGCGGCGCGGACGGCCGCGCCCTGGTCGAACGCGCAGCCCAAGATCCCCTGACTCAGAACGACGTCCGCCGCGCCTTGCCCGGAGTCCTGGCCAGGTCGTCCGCTGCCCCGGGCCCGCGCGCAGCCGCACACTGAAAGATCAGCGCGAAAGGCCGACGCGACGGCCCAGATCCGACACGAACACGCCCTCAGGATCGTACTTGGCCTTGGTCTCGAGCCATTGGTCGGCGCTCGGGTACATCGCGCGGAACATCGCGGGCTCGAGGAACGAATCCTTGCCGAGATAGATGCGGCCGCCTGCGTCGAGCACCAGCGCGTCCAAGCGCTTGAGCAGCTCACCCGTGCGCCTGCGAATCGGAAAATCGATGGCGAAGGTGTAGCCTTCACGCGGGAAAGACAGCACCCCTTCGCTGGCTTTGCCGAAGCACTTGAGCACGTTCAAGAACGGCAGCTCGCTGGACGAGAGAATCGTGCGCAAAATTTCGCGCAAGCGCCGCGGGCCGTCTTCGAACGGGATCACGAATTGGTACTGAGCGAAGCCAGCCGGACCATAGCCGCGATTCCAATGCGCGATGATATCGAGTGGGTAGGTGAATGCCTCGTAGTGACTGAAGCCCGACTTGCGCGCTTGGCTCAGCTGGATGAGCGAGTTGAGCACGCGCATGCTCAGGCGGTTGAGCGTCAGCGCCGGCAATTCGAACGGGACATCGAGCTTGGGCGGTCCGGAAACGCGCAGCCGCTGCGCGGCGAGCGCCGGAGGCAGCTCCTCCAGCCGCGCGTGTTCGCCGAGCGCGAGCACCCCGCGGCCGAGTCGCGCGCCCGTCGCGAACACGTCCAGCGTCGCCACGGAATAGGGAAATTCGTGATCGTACTCGCGGAAGGCCGCGAGCATGCCCTCCAAGTCGTTCACGCGAATCGAGCGCTGCCGAAAATAGGTGGTTTCGATCTTCCTCAGCCGAATGGTGGCGGTCAGGATGACCCCCAAGAGCCCCATACCGCCGAAGTTGGCCCAAAACAGGTCCGAGTTCTCGCTGCGACTCGCGTTCAGCACTTCGCCGCTGGCGAGCATGATGCTGAAGCTATCGACACAGGAGGCAAACGATCCTTGAACGTGGTGTGCCTTGCCGTGAACGTCATTGGCGATGCAGCCACCCACGGTCACGAACTTCGTCCCCGGACTGACCATGGGGAAGAAACCGCGCGGCGCAAAGTCGCGCAGGATATCCTCGAGGCTCACGCCCGCTTCACAACACAGAGTCCCCGTCGCCTCGTCGAAGCCAAGGTAGCGGTTGAAGGCGGTCATGCCCAGCACCCGCCCACCCGAGTTGAGCGCTGCGTCGCCGTAGCTGCGACCCAAGCCGCGCGGGGTCGTCCCGCGCGGGTCGAGTGAAGTACGGATCTGAGCTTCGAGCTCTGGCACGCGCAGATCGCAATCGGCGCGCGTGTTGGCCCCCCAACCCGACAAGCGCGTCAGGTAGGGCTTGGCCGCTGGGGGCACGAGCGCGCCCGGACCGTGTGGTTGCTGCAAGACCAGGCTCTTCCCGGCACCTTCCATCGTCTAGGAGCGTCCTAGCAGGGAGCCCACGTTTCGGCAAAATCGGCCGGGTTTGCCCGGCGCCCAGGAGTGATACGCTAGCTACCGAATGACCTTCGAGCGCATTCGGCACCGGCTGCAAACTGGGCGACCGCTGGTCGTTGACTCGGACACTGGGGCGGCGTTCCGCGCGCGCGGCGTCGAGCTCGATTCACCGGGAACGCTCGGGCAAATGTTGCGCGAGCGTCCGAATGAGGTGCTCGCGCACTACCGCACCGAAATTCGCTCACGGGTCGACGTGCTGTCGGCGCTCACGGCCGACACCACGCCGCGCGCTCTGGCCGAAGTCGGCATGGAGCATCGCTCCGCGCAGCTCACGCGGCGCGCGGTCGAGCTCGCGCTCGAAGCTGCCGAAGAGAGTCCGAATCCGGTGGCAGTCGCCGGCGTGCTCGGCTCCGACATGGTGAGCCCGGTGGCGGCCGATCGCCTACACGATGAATTCACCGAACATGCGGCGCGCTTGGCAGCCGCGGGCTGTGAGCTGATTCTGGCCCGCGGCCAAGGTTCGCGCATCGGCTTGATGGCCGCGGTCGTGGCCGCGGCGCGCACCGAGCTGCCGACCTGGGCCGTGCTTGAATTCGCATCCGGCGATGAATTGACCAGCGAGGGCAACGCCATCGATTTGGTCGAAACTTTGGCCGAAGCAGGCGCCAGCGTGATCCTGTTCGAGGTCGCGACGGTCGACCTGGGGCTCGCCTACCTGAAGCGTTTTCGCTCGGCTTTTGCCCTACACGGTATCTCCCCGGGCGTGCTGCTCGCGGCCAGTGAGGCGAGCCTGCGCGGCTTTCATGACGAAACTTCGAATCCGGAGCATTGGGTCGAGCGCGCGGTCGACTTGAGCGCGGGTGGCGCGCGCGCGATTGGCGGCGGCGCCGGCACCACCGAAGCCCACACCCACAGCTTGGCCGTGGCCCTCGGTTCCCTACATCCTTCACTGCCCCCACAGCGAAACGACGCCGACCTCGACCCGGGTCCGCGCGACTGGTAAACGCCACTACCGACATTTTTTGGTTCGATCGTCCACGCGCCGGCTTGCGCTCTTCCGAGCTTGCTCCAGGACTAGCCTTTTCGAGACCAGACACCGTGGATTCAACCGAAGACCAACGCCCCCTGCGCACGAGCGATGACTTGCTCGAGCTATTTCAGCGCGCGGAAAAGCCGCGTTCTGCCTTCCGGATCGGGACCGAGGCCGAGAAATTCGCGGTCGATAGCGACAGCGGCGCCCCGCTCGAATACGACGGCCCGCGCGGCGTCACGCGCCTGTTCGCCGACTTCGTGAAGCGTGGCTGGCGTGAGGTCCGGGAGACCCCGGACGGCCCCGTGATCTCCCTGGTGCGTGGCGAGCAATCGATCACGCTCGAGCCCGGCTCGCAGTTCGAGCTCAGCGGCGGTGCGGTGACCAGCATCCACGAAACGCGCGCTGAACTGGACGCGCACTTCGCGGAGCTCGTCGGCATCTCGAAAGAGCTGAACTTGACCTGGCTCGGGGTGGGCTTTCATCCCTTGGCCAAGCAAGCCGACCTCGGCTGGGTGCCCAAGCTGCGCTACCCCATCATGCGTGAATACCTGCCGCTCCGCGGCAGCGGCGCGTGGGACATGATGCGCCGCACCGCCACCGTGCAAGGCAACTACGACTTCTCGGACGAAGCCGACGCGCTGAAGAAGCTCGTGATTTGCCTCAAGCTCGCGCCCGTGGTCAACGCGCTCGGCGCCAATTCCCCGTTCGTGGAAGGCAGGCTCTCGGGCTACAAGAGCCGCCGCGGCTTCACCTGGCTGAACATGGATCCGGAGCGCTCCGGCTTGATCCCGGCTCTGCTCAGGAACCCCAAGCCCAGCTACCGCGACTACGCCGAGTGGGCGCTGGATGCCGGCATGTTCCTGCTCAAGCGCGAAGGCCGCGTGATCCACAACACCGGCCAAAAGTTCCGCGACTTCATGCAAAACGGCTTCGAAGGCGAGCGCGCCACCTTCGGCGACTGGAAGACCCACCTGAACACGCTCTTCCCCGAAGCGCGCCTCAAGAGCACGCTCGAAGTGCGCAGCAGTGATTCACTGCCCGCGCGGCTGCTGTGCGCGGTGCCCGCGCTGTTCACCGGCATCCTGTACGACGAACGAGCCCTCGCCGAAGCCGAAGCCCTC
>DASSMT010000141.1:0-6342 GCA_035688655.1 Polyangiaceae bacterium
GATCGAGCGCCACGCGCGTCGCGGCGACGCGTACCCATGCCTTGAGCGGCCCGCGCCCCGAGTACAGCTTGACCTTGGGCTCCGCTCCGAGCAGTAGGCGATCCCAGACCTCCTGCAGCGTGTCCTCCACGAAATCGGCGCTGCGGTCGACGCGCGCGATGGCAGCCTTGGCGACTCCCGAACCTTCACTTTCGAACAGTCGCAGCGCCTCCGGTTGAGCCTCGGCGCAAGCACAAGCCAAATAGAGATCGGCCGCTTCACGCGCAGGGCCCAGGTCCGAAGGCAGCAGCACCCGGCTGCAATGCCCGAAGAACACGTCGAACCCCAACTTGACGAGAGGCCATTTGCGTTGGCCTTCGAGAAACATCTCTCGTACAGCGTCTTCGCTGCTCATTGATCCTCGATCCTATGTTACCCGAAAGTCGTCCGGGATCGGCAATTCCAAGTCTGAGTGTCCGAACGATCGCACAGATATCGTAACGGATCTGCCACTTTCTCCAAACGGCCTCCTCCAAAACGGTTTCCCTGCCATTTCGGCAGCGCGCGATCGGCCGGGAAACTAGGGATTCAGGCCCGCGGACTAGTAAAATGTTTGGTCAGCAGCGATCTCACGAATCTCACTATTCCTGTGTTGTCTTGCCTTGGCTTTGGCCTGGCCCGGTCCGGCCCGGCAACTGACGGTTCAGCCCACGCCTTTGCTCGCAGGTGTGCTCTGCGACGCTCGCAGGTGTGCTCTGCGACGCTCACAGGTGTGCTCTGCGACGCTCACTCACTGGTGCGCGCTGTGACGCTCGCTGGGGTGCGCTCCGGGAAACGTTGCCGTGACCGACGATCGAGCAGACACAGTCGGTCGCAGTCAGCTGGCGCTCGCGACTGCTTGTCTTCGCGCGCGGGGCTTGCGCGCCGTCTTGGGCGCGCCCCCTGGAGCGGCCGTACTTTCGCGCTCGACGAGCACCATGGGAAATTCCGCGGTCATGCCCGGGTCCAGCGTTGGATCCGCGATGCGATCCAACAGGCCGCGGCAGGCTGCAGCCCCCAAACGATGCATCGGCTGGGCCACGCTGGTCAGCGTCGGCCAGCAGCGTTCGCCCTCTTCGATGCCATCGAAACCGCTGACCGACACGTCTTCGGGCACGCGCAGGCCGGCGCGCAGCATCTCACAAATGAACACGATGGCCATGCTGTCGTTGCCGAGCACGACTGCGGTCGCGCGCCTGCCCACGGGTCGCTTCAGGTACTCCATCGCCGCAGCCTTGCCCGCGCCGGGCATGTACGAGCCCTGAAACGACACGTCTTCGGCGCGCAACACGGCGCCTTTGCAGCTTGCCACGACCTCTTGCAGCCCGCGCAGGCGATCGAGCGAATCGATCGAGTCTTTGGGGCCGCCGACGAAGCTCAAGCGACGGTGGCCCTGGGCCAGCAAGTGGGCTCCCAGCGTCTTGCCAGCGTCGAAATTCCTGCAGCGCACGGTGAAGCCGACATCGGCGGCTTGGTCCGGGCAGATCAACGTGACCGGCATGCCCGCCGCTGCGGCGGCCTCCAGCAGCGGGAGCTCTCGCTTCGTGGAGCGCACCATGATGAAGCCGTCGACGCGGCGTTCGTCGATCCAGGCCGCGATCGTGCGCGAATCATAGGGTCCCTCGGCGGGCTTCCAGCTGCCCAGCATCAATCCGACGTGGCTCTTGGCCAGCTCTTCCTCGATGCCGCCCAAGAGGCCCATGAACCAAGCGTCGTGAATGGACTCGACCGCGACGCCGATGCAGCCCTTTCTGCCGTAACGCAAGCTGCGGGCCGTGGAAGACGGGGCGTAACCCATCTCTTTGATCACGCGCTCCACGCGTGCTCGCACCGCAGCGCTCGCGTAGCCGCCGTTGATCACTCGCGATACGGTCATCGGTGCGACGTTGGCTTTGGCTGCGACGGTGGTGATCGTCGCGGTATCGCCTTTGCCTCGCCGAGTTCTCATCGCCAACACGATACCGTGTCTGCAGCCGTGCGCGCCAGCATCCAACCGTGAGTGAGCTCGGGAATCGAGTGAAATACTGATAACGATAACGCAACGAGTCGAAGGCGCGGCCCGCCGCCTCGGGGGGTCCGGCCGGGGGTGCTTTGCCGGGGCTTGCCACCGTCCCGCCCGGTCCCGGCGGAATTTGGCGCTTTCAGCGCCCGAAGCCGCGCCCAGCGTTAGTTGCCTGCAGGCCGAGCTTGCAGTGTGCCGACAGTGTAGTACTTCAGCCCGACGCGCCAGGTCCACGGGCTCGGGCGCAGGCGATGCAGACCGGCCTATGTGATAACGCTATCACAGCGGCCCGCGACCTGCTAAAGTGCTAGCGCTGGTTCAGATCGCGAAAACAGAACAGGTAAAATCATGGCTGAATTCTTCCAAGGCATTGCTCCCATCAAGTTCGAAGGCAAAAACAGCACGAACCCGCTTTCGTTCAAGTACTACGACAAGGACCAGAAGGTCCTGGGCAAGAGCATGGCCGAGCACCTCCGTTGCGCCGTCTGCTACTGGCACACGTTCGCGTGGCCCGGCAGCGACGTGTTCGGCGCGGGCACCTTCGATCGACCCTGGTTCAAAGTGAGCGATCCGCTGGAGGCGGCCGAACTGAAGCTCAAGGTGGCGTTCGAGTTCTTCGAGAAGCTCGGCGTTCCCTTCTACACCTTCCACGATCGCGACATGGCCCCGGAAGGCGCAACCCTCAAGGAGAGCAACGCGAACTTGGATCGCCTGGTCGCCGGCGCTCAGCGGGAAATGTCGCGCACGGGCGTGAAGCTGCTCTGGGGCACCGCGAACCTGTTCAGCAACCCGCGCTACATGAGCGGCGCAGCCACCAATCCCGATCCGGAGGTCTTCACCTACGCCGCCGCTCAGGTGCGCAAGGCTCTGGACGTGACGCTCGCGCTCAAGGGTGAAAACTACGTGCTCTGGGGTGGTCGTGAAGGTTACGAGACCCTGCTCAACACCGACATGAAGCGCGAGTGTGATCAGCTCGGCCGCTTCTTGTCCTTGGTGGCGGAGCACAAGCACAAGATCGGCTTCAAAGGCGCGCTCTTGATCGAGCCGAAGCCGAAGGAGCCGACCAAGCACCAGTACGATTTCGATTGTGCCACCGTGTACGCGTTCTTGCAGCGCTATGGCCTCGAGAAAGAGTACAAGGTGAACATCGAAGCCAACCACGCCATCCTGTCGGGTCACAGCTTCCAGCACGAGGTGGCCTACTCGATTGGCAACGGTTTCTTCGGCAGCATCGACATGAACCGCGGCGATTCACTGCTCGGTTGGGATACCGATCAATTCCCGAACGACGTCGCCGAAATCGGCATCGTGCTGTACACGATTCTGAAGGGCGGCGGCATGGGTTCGGGCGGCATGAATTTCGACGCCAAGCTGCGCCGTCAGAGCATGGATCCGGAAGACCTATTCCACGCGCACATCGGCGGCATGGACACGCTTGCGCGTGGCCTGCTCGTCGCCGAGCGCGCGATCAACGACGGCCGGCTCGAGCGTTTGCTCGAGCAGCGTTACAGCGGTTGGAACACCGGCTTGGGTGAGCGCATCACGACCGGCAAAGCGAGCCTCGCCGATCTGTCCGATCACGCGCTCTCGACCGGCCTCGATCCGAAGCCGCGTTCCGGTCGCCAAGAGATGCTCGAGAACCTGTTCAACGAATATCTCTGAGTCAGCGAGCAGCCAGCGGCGTGAGCCGCTGCGCCGAACGAAAAAGCGCGTTCGATGTCAGCCGATGTCGAACGCGCTTTTTTTGCGTTGCCGCGCCGGTGGCCGCAGCGGGCGCGCCCTCGAACGTCGAACGAGGTGCGTGGCGAACCTGCGATCGCCCCCTCTTCGGCCTCCCGGCCCTTGCCGCGCAAAAATCGCTGCTATCGTCCGGGCAGCGCCCGCGAGGGGGATGACGGACTCGGAGTCCAGACCTATGCGATCACGAGCCCCGCGCTGAGCGCACCCTTGGGAGGAAACTCGCGATGATCGAAACTTTGATGGCACTCGATGTGGTCGACGCGGAACTGTACGCGAAATACCGTGCAGCCATGACGCCCTTGCTCGAAGCGCATGGCGGGAGCTTCGGCATCGATTTGTGGGTCGCTGAGGTGTTGCGCGCGCCAGCCGATCAAGCGCCGTTCAATCGTATGTTCACGATACTCTTTCCGTCACACGAAAGGCGACAAGCTTTCTTTTCGAATCCGGAATACCTGGCGGTGCGCAAGGCACTCTTCGAGCCGAGCGTGGCTGCGGCGACGAACCTCGGTCAGCTCTCGCGCCCGTGAGCAAACGCCGCTGCTTTGCAGTGATGGCGGGGAGGATACGCAGTTGAAGCCCGGTAGCGAGAGCAAGACGGCCGTGCTCGTGTGCATGGGGCGCGCGCTGGCCGACCGCGACCCGGCGCTGGCCGATTTTTCGGACCCCACCGCGTTCGCGCTGCTGCCGGACGAAGCGCGCCGGCGCGTCGAGCGCATCGCGTCGCAAGGCGCTGCCAGTGGGCTCAAGAATGCGATCGAACACGGCTTCCTGGTGCGCCAATCCAAGATCATGGCCGCACGAACGCTGGAGATCGACGCCGCCATCGTCGACGCCGCGGCGCCGCAAGTCGTGATCCTGGGGGCGGGGCTCGATGGGCGCGCCTGGCGCATGTCCGCACTGAAGGACGTGACCGTGTTCGAGGTCGATCATCCCGACTCTCAGGCGGCCAAGCGCAAGCGCGTGGCTGCACTCGAGAAGGCTTCACGAGACGTGTGCTTCGTTCCGGTCGATTTTGCGAAAGACGATCTCGATCAGGCACTCGCCGCCGCGGGTCACGACCCGCAGCGTCCCACGACTTGGGTTTGGGAAGGGGTCGTGATGTATCTCACTCGCAGCGCGATCGAAGCGACACTCGCCGTCATCGCGCGGCGCGCGGCCAAAGGCAGCTGTTTGATCGTGCTTTACCATCGCCCCGCCCTGGTGTTGCGCTTGCTGGGGCCGATCGTGAGCTTCCTGGGCGAGCCGCTGCGCTCGGTGTTCAGGCCGGAGGGGCTGCGCGCGCTCTTGGCCGAGCATGGCTTCGAAGTGGCGCGGGATCGCAGCGTGGCAGAAATCGGTCTTTCGATCTCGGCGGAGCTCGGCGCGGCGACCAAAGTCGCCGGGCATTTGGCGATCGCGGTAGCGCAGCGTTCCTGACGCGCGTTCTGCTCACAACGCCTCGAACGTGATCGAGTAGCTGAGTGTGGAGGTGACGCTCGGACCGTTGAAGTAGAAGCCGCCATCGACCGGCATGGTGGCGGCTTGGTCCGGAGCCGCGCACAGAGCCACGTGCCCGAGGCCAGCGACCACGCCGTGAGTCGGATCCCAACCCAGCCAACCCAACTCCGGAACGAAGACCTCCGGCCAGGCGTGGAGGTGCCGTCTTCCGTCGGGCGCCTCTTCTTCTCCTTGATAGCCGCTCACGAATCGCCCCGCCACGCCCAAGCTTCGGCAGACCGCCAAGTAGAGCACGGTCAAATCTCGACACGCCCCGCGGCCAGTGGCAAGCGTCTCTGCCGGCGTCTGCGCCGAACCTTCCACGCGGATCTGCCGATCCATCGTCGAATACAGGGTGTTGCTCAAGGCTTCGAAGAAGGCCAGGGGAGCAAAACCGACCGAGAACGCGAGCCGCTGCGCGAGCGCCGCTACTTCCGGGCTTTCGTCCGTTTGGCGAAAGAGCGACAGGGAGTCGAAGTTCGGGACCACCCACGGCAGTGGTGCGAGGGTCCAGTTTTGGCCATGAAGCGGTGGCGCGAGCGTCTGCACTTCGACTCGGCTTTCGATCTCGAGCTCGTCGGCCGGGTCCGGGCCGAACAGCACGCGCGTGCAAGTATTGCCGAAGGCATCGCTGAAGTCGTTGATTTCGAGCGGTGTGGGCGTGATCCGCAAGTTGCGAGCCAGCGTGCGCACGCTGTCCGGGCGCGGGCTCAGGCGCAGCAGATGCGGCGCGAACGCGACCGGCGTGGTGTAGCGATAGCGCGTCTCGTGCCGGATCGCCCAACGGGAGCCCGCGTTCGTGTCGAAATCAATCATCGCGCTGCGAGCCAAGCAGAACACGGATTTCCAGCAGATTGCCAGCGCGCGACGGAAGCGCGCGGGTGGATCGGCGAAGCGTGCTGAGAACCCTTGGTCGACGGCTGGTGGCGGACTGTGAACCGACGAACACAGTGGCTTGTCTTTGCGACACTGCTCGGGTTTACGGACGGCGCGCTTTTCAGCGGAACACGCGCTCGAATCAGCCGCGGTTTGCCTGGCACACAAGCTGCTCTATTGGGGGTGGGATGGACAGTGGAACGACGCGGCTTTTGGGGGCACGGTGGGGG
>DASSMT010000166.1:0-3563 GCA_035688655.1 Polyangiaceae bacterium
ACTGCTGGCCGCTTTGACTCACGGCATCGACACCGACGACGGCTCGATCGGACCGTCTCCGAGCGACGACCCCGCAAAGGCAGAGGGCGCTCGCGAAAAAGGTCCTACGCCGGCCACCGAGAAGAAAGCCCCCGCCAAGCCGCGTCCAAAAAATAAACCCGCGGGCTCTCCCGCGGCAGCAGCGCGCCCCAAGCCGCCGCCTTCGGGCGACGACGGCGAAACGCCGACGAAGCCGCGCGCCGCCACCAAACCCGCGGCGGCGCCACGCGATTTCGAGCCCTGAGTCGACTGCTTGCTCGAAGCCCGTTCGGCGCTCACTCGATGGCGCGGATGATCGGCAAGAAGCGCTCGGGCGGCACGAAATCGTTGTAGCGCGCGGCTTCTTTGCCCTTGGAGTCGAACAGGACCACGGTCGGCAAGCCACGCACTTGGAACGATGCCAGCGCGGCTTCGACGTTGGGGTCATCCGCGTCGGTCGCGTCCACGCGGACGTTGACGAAGCGTGCCATCTCGGGAGCCACCAGGGGCGACGAGAACGTGACCTTATCCAGCTCTTTGCAGGCAGCACACCAGGCGGCCCCGAAATCCACGAGCATGGGCCGCTTTTCGCGCTGCGCGCGGCCGCGAGCGGTCTCCAGATGATGTTCCCAGATCACGACGTCTGCCGGCTTGATCGCGCCTTCTACGGCCAAGAACGCGGCCGCACTGAGCAAGATCACCCCGAGGCCCTTGGAGATTTTGATGCCCACACCCGGTTCGGCGAACTCACGATGCACGGCACCGAGCAACACGCCGAGCAGCGCCAAGCCGAACATGGCCAAGAAAAAGAGCCACGATCCGCCCGCGTACTTGAGCAGCACGGGGAATTTGGTGGCGAGGAAGTGAAGTGCAAACGCCACCAAACCGATGCCGAGCAGCGATTTGACGTGCACCATCCACGACCCGCTCTTCGGCAATTGAATGGCGAACGCACCGACGAGAAAGAACGGCACCCCGAGGCCCAAGCCGAACGCGGTCATCGCCGCCGCGCCGAGGGTCATGCTGCGGGTGTTGGCGATGAACGTGAGGATGCCGGTCAGCACCGGGCCAGTACAGGGCGTGGCGATCAGCGCGCAGCCCATGCCCAATAAAAATGCGCCCTTGTAGCCAATCCCGCCCATCACGGCCAAGCGGTTCGTGAGCACGGAGGGCAGCGCGAACTCGAACGCGCCGAACATGGCGCTCGACAGCACCAGGAACAAGAAGGCGATGCCGATCACGACGATCTTGCTCTGCAGTACCGCGCCGAAGATCTGCCCGCTCTGCCCGGCGATCACCCCGAGCGGCACGAGCATGCCCACGATACCGAGCACGAATGAAGCAGACAGCGCCGCACCTTGCAGACGAGTCTTGGCCTGCGAGGCGCCGAAGACACTGACCGTCACTGCGACCATCGGATAGACGCAGGGGGTGAGGCTGACCACGAAACCGCCGGCGAAGGCCGCCAAGGCGGCGAACAACGGGCCCTTGGCCAAGGCGCGTGTGAACGCATCACCCGCTTCCGGCGCTGCGGCCAACGCGACGCTCGGTACCAGCAGGCAAAGCGCGGCGAGCGCGAGCATCCATCCGATTCGAACCCGAGAGCGAGAAGCGTTCACGATGTCTGTACCGTCTGTACCTGGAAAACCGGCGAGTGGTTTCGAAGTCCTTACAGGGGTCAAAGTTAGCACTAGGCAGCGCCGCGCTGGCCGGAGCGCATCGCCCGCAGCAAGCGCCGAGCGTGGGCAATTTCCCCCGACAATGCTACTTCCAGGGCCACCCGGCCGCTGGTGGTGCGTTTGACGAACATGCGCAAATATTGCCGCGCGGCCGTAAAATCGCCCGTCTCGTAGGCGAGCTCACCGAGCACGAATTGACCGTAGCCCTGACCGCACGGTGCTTCCGCGAGCCGCTCCCTGAGCAGGCTGAGGTTGGCGTCGGCGTTGCCCTCGCCTGCCGCACAACGGGCCAGAGCTGCTTGCGCGAGGTAGAGCGGTTTCTCCGTGGTGCCCCAGCGCGAAGCGCGCATCAGCGCACCCGCTGCCTCTCGGTAATGGCCCATCAGATACAGAATACTGCCGAGGGTCCACAGGTGAAACGCGCGCCTCGCCGCGGGGCTGACGCGACTGGCCAAGCGCAAGTGCTCGACCGCCCGTTCACGCTGACCGAGACCGAGGCACGCACGCGCCGCATCTTGGCGCGCGACATCGGGCATGACATCCGCGGCGATCATCTGCTCGGCAGCAGCCAGCGCCTCGGCAAAGCGGCGCGCCTCCATGTGCGAGAGATAGAGCTGGCGCAGCAAGAGCGCGCGCGTCGTGCGGTCCAGGCCGACGCTCTGCGCCAAGCCGCGCTCGGCGTATTTGGCGCGGGTGATGGACGTGCGGGCGAGCGTCGCCTTCCGGAGCAAGAGCTCCGGAGTCGATCGCGGGGCAGTGCTCGCGCGAGTCCTAGCCATCCTCAGCAAGTTAGCAGCACCTGCACACACGTCCAGATTTCGACGCAGAGGCCGTCGTTCGAGCCTCCAGCGCAGGCAATTCCCCGCGCCGGGCTCGCGCTGCAGAGCGGGCTCTCCGAAAACTCCGCAGTTGCCCTGGGCGCCGGAAGCGGGCAAAAGCCACGGCACCGCATGCGCTCGCTCGGCCCTCTCTTCTGTCTTCCCCGCCCGCTCTGCCTGCTCGGCCTGCTCTTCCGTCTGTGCCTCGCACTGTTCGTCGCGGGGGGGCTCGTCGGCTGCGGTCACCCTGCGACCGACAAGGAGTGCCAGGAGATCGTCGAGCGGATCGCGACCTTGGAGCTCGAAAAGGCGAACGGCAACAACGACCCGAAAGCGGTCGCGCCTCAAGTCGACGAAACCAAGAAGGCGCTCGCGCCCAACACGATGAAGGATTGCGTGGGCAAGCGGATCACCGAGCGTGCCATGCAATGCGTGCGGAGCGCCAAGACCTCCCAGGAAATCGTCGACGACTGCTTCAAATGACCGGCTTCGTGATCCCGCGCGGGGGAAAGGCATGGCTCGGGAGCTCGGCTGCCCGCTGGCTATTGCTGAGTTGCGCGCTGTTTTCGCAAGCCTGCGGCAAGCGCCCCTCGCCCGCAGAGTGCGATGCGCTGCTCGACCACTACGTGGAGCTCCTCGTCAACTCGGATCGCCCGGGTACGAATGCCGGGGAGCTGCACAAGCTGCAGCAGCAAGCGCGTGAAAAGGCCAAGAGCGATCCGGAGTTCGCGGCGTGCCCGGAGCGCGTTTCCCGACGGGAGCTCGAGTGTGCGCTCAGCGCAGCCAACGCCGACCTGCTCGAGCAGTGCTTGCTTTGAAACACTCGACGGTTTCGAGCTAGCCCGAGTTTCCACCCGCTACAACTGACGGCACTCTTCGGCGATCACTCGGCGAAACCAGCGTTGAGCGGGATCGTGTTCCAGTTGTTCGTGCCACACCTGACCGATGCCCCCTTTCGGTAACGGCAAGGGCGGTGCGAACACGCGCAAGCCGAGCGAATCGGCGAAAGCCGTGGCCACGCGTGCGTTGACCGCGGCCACCAGATCGG
>DASSMT010000191.1:0-2462 GCA_035688655.1 Polyangiaceae bacterium
GTGTTCCTTCTTCTTGTCGTCGATCCAAACGTGGGCGCCGAGCACGTTCGAGGAAACGCGTAAGAACGCCATGAACCTGCCCTGCGACAGGTTCGCTTTCAGCTGATGCACGTGACCCGCCGAGACCGCCATCTCCGCTTCGCTGGCGTTGAAATCGCGGAACTTCTCGACCACCACGTGGTACTGCCCCACGTCCAAGGTCAGGTTGGCCGGCGCGTGCGTGGCAACCACTTCCTGGAAGCCCGGGTTCGCTGCCGCTCCGAGCGTGAACTGCGCGTTGGGCTCCAAGCGCTTGTAAATGCGGATCGGCGCCCCATCCGGCTCGGTCTCGATCACGACCAGGGACTTCATCGAGCTCTGATCGTCGGCCGACGGCGCGGCGATGGGCGCGGGCGCGCCGCCGTCGGCTTCGGCGCCCGCGTCGGCGCTGGGCGTGGCAGCGGCGGCCTTGGCGGCCTCGAGCGCAGCGATGCGCTGATTCACCTTGTCGACGTCCGGCGCGGTCGGGTCGACTTTCACGTACTCTTTGAATTTTGCGAGCGCGCGGTCGACGTCGTTTTGCTTTTGGTAGCAGACGCCGGCGTTGAACAAAAACGCGGAGTACGGGTAGGCGGCGTAGCCGGCTTCGAACACTGCCGCGGCTGCCGCATAGTTGCCGGCCACGAACAGACTCTGGCCCTTATCCATCTCCGCTCGGATCGATTCCAGGCGCTTGCCCGAGCCATCCTTCGGCTGGGCGGCTGCGCCAGTCGCGAATGCGGCCAGTAGCACGAGCAGTACGAAGAGCAGCGCGCTTCGACGCGACAAAAAAACCAGGCTCACCAGAGCAAAGTTGAGCCCGGATCATCGCCCGGCACAAGTGTGTTCCTTGGCCATACGGCCGGGCACGCGAAGCATTTGGGCGATCGCCTCGATTACTCGTATGCTGTGTGTTGTACCTGAGCGCCTTTTACGAGATGAAGAAGATCAGAATGCGGAAGCACTTGAGCCTTTGCTTGATCGGCAGCGCCGTCGCGATCGCACCGGCCCTGGCCCGTGCCGAGGACGACCCCAAGGCCTACCCCGAGTGCGTCAAGGTACCGACCGAGGCCGAGACCACGGCCGCCAAGGGTGCGTATCAAGCCGGCAACGCCTCCTTCGATGAGGCCGACTACCCGCGCGCGATCACCTACTGGGAAGACGCCTATCGCCGCGACTGCACCGCCAATCTGCTGCTGAAGAACCTGGCCCGCGCGTACGAGCTGTACGGTCAAAAGCGTCAGGCGGTCGTCGCGCTCGAGACGTTCTTGGTGCGTGAACCGAACACCGCGGACAAAGAGCAAATTCAACGCCGCATCGAGGTGCTGAAGAAGCAGATCGCCGCGGAAAAGACGGTTCCCGTCGCTCCCCCGGCGTCAACCCCGCTCGCCAACACCACCGCTCCGACACCGCCGCCAGAAGCGCCACCCGAGCAGGGCAAACGCTCGTTCGTGCCGTTGATCGTGGCCGGCGCGGGCGGCGTCGTGTTCATCGCCGGTGCGGTGGTGTACGGCAAGGCCTCGAAGGACGTCAAACACTACGAAGACCTGTGCCCCAACCGCGACTGCGGCAGTGGCCCCGGCGCGGCCGCCAACAAAGAGGCCGCCAACGAGGCTCGGACTCGAAAAATCTGGGGCGGCGTCGTGACCGGAGTCGGCGCAGCAACCGTCGCCGGAGGGCTGATCTGGTACTTCGTCCAGCCGCGCCAGCCTGCGGGAAGCGCCAGCCTGCGGCGGCCGCTCGTGAGTCCCACGGCAGCACCGGGCTTCGCTGGCATCGCCGTCAGCGGCGCGTTCTGATCAACGCCCGGTGCCCCAGGTCGAACGCGCGGGCACGCGCGGCTTCGGGTTCGCTTCGATGCCGGTCGGGGCGCTCACTGACCTGGCAGGTTGGCTGCGCGGCGCGTCCCCCGCGTCGCTCTCTTCCGCGTCTTGCGCTGGGGCGAGCGACGCGTAGCGAAAGCCAGCGGGATCGGGTTGCAACGGAGGCGGCGTTTCACTCGAAGAACCGCCGCACGCGGCAAGCGCGCTCGCGCTGAGCACGGCTGCGAATAGAAGGCGGTAACCCATGGCGGCCCGCGCTTTAGCACGGGATTGCTCGGACGATCAAAAGCCACTACGGTCCGCGCGCTTGTCGTCCTCGAAGACCCGTCCAGCGAGCACCGCGAACGGCCTGCCCTCAGCGAGGCGGGCGTGATCGGCCGCCTGCGCGGCCGTGTGCTCAGCGACGAAGCGACCGGCGGGGTCGTTTTGGATGTCCACGGCGTGGGCTACGAAGTGGCAACCCCGGTGGGGACGCTCGGTCGAGCGCGCGTCGACGCCAACGCCGAGGTCGAGCTATGGATCCATACTCACGTCCGGGAGGACGCGCTCGATCTGTTCGGCTTCGCGACCGAAACCGATCGACGGGTGTTCCGATTGCTGCTGGGGGTCCCCAACGTCGGT
>DASSMT010000234.1:0-5955 GCA_035688655.1 Polyangiaceae bacterium
GAAGGACATCCATTCCTGGATTCCCCTCATCCCGGCTCGCTGCGCCAAATCCAGGAACAGCACGATATCCAGCATCAGCGGCGCCGCCAGGATCGAGTCGCGGCACAGGAAATCCACCTTGATCTGCATGGGGTAGCCGAGCCAACCGAAGATATCGATGTTGTCCCAGCCCTCTTTGGCGTCGCCGCGGGGTGGGTAATATTCGATGCGAACCTTGTGGTAGAGGTCGCCGTACAGTTGCGGGTTGAGCTCCGGTTGGAAGATCGACTCCAGCGCGCCGAGCTTGCTGACCTCTTTCGAGCGGAAGCTGCCCGGCTCGTCCAGCACCTCACCGTCGCGGTTGCCGAGGATGTTGGTCGAAAACCAGCCCCGGACGCCCAGGCCGCGCGCCTTGAGCCCCGGCGCGAGCAGCGTCTTCATGAAGGTCTGCCCGGTCTTGAAGTCCTTGCCGCAGATCGGCGTTTGGGTTTCACGAGCGAGCTCGAGCGCGGCGGGGAAGTCGACCGTGAGGTTCGGCGCGCCGTTGGCGAACGGTACGCCTTCCTTCAAGCACGCCCAGGCGTACATCATCGAGTTGGCGATGCTCGGATCGTTCTCTTGCAGGCCCTTTTCGAACGCGGCGATCGATTGATGAACCGGGCCTTGCTCGAGATACACCTCGGTCGAACCGCACCACACGCTGACCGCGCGTGAACAACCGTTGTCTCGGATGAAGTTGCGAATGTCGGCGCGCAGCTGCTCGACCATGTCGAACTTGGTCGCGGCGCTCTTGACGTGCGTGCCGTGCAGACGCTTGACGAACTCCGGATAAAATACGGCCTTCATCGGCTTGATCGCCGAGAGCTCTTCTTTGACGGGATCGAGATCTTTGCTCTCCAGCACCTTGGCGTGCGCCGCGGCTTCGTAGGCGCTGTCGGGGAACAGATCCCAGCCGCCGAACACGACGTCTTCCAGCCTCGCGAGCGGCGCAAAGTCTTTGATGCGCGGGACGCGATTATCGGTGCGCTTACCGAGACGGATCGTACCGGTTTGCGTGAGCGACCCGATCGGCTTCACCAGTCCCTTGTTCGCCAAGAGCACGCCGGCCATCAAGGTCGTGGACACGGCGCCCATTCCCGGCAAGAGTACGGCGAGTTTGCCCTCGGCTTTTTTTACGGTCTCAGGTCGTTGCATGCGCGGCTCCTAGCAAGGTGCGTGCCCGTCCGCAATGGGCACGGGCCAAGGAATGACGGAAGTTGTAGATGAAAACGAAGGCAGCAGTAATTCTGGTCGCAGGAATCGGGTCGCGCTTACGACCCATCACGGATGATCGACCGAAAGCGTTGGTCGATCTCGGTGGCGAGACGATCTTGGCACGCGCGGTGCGATTGCTGATGAGCTACGGAGTGCGAAAGATAGTACTCGCTACCGGATATCGCGAGGACGCAGTGAGAGCCGCCATGGACGGCCTACCGGTCGCAGTCGAGTACTGCAGGAACCCCGAATTCGATCGCACTCAAAACTCCGTGTCGCTGGCATTGTGTCGAGATGCGCTGGGGAGCGACGCTTTCTTCAAGCTGGATGGGGACGTCGTCTTCCAGCGTCAAGTGCTGGAACGGCTCGATGCCTCGGCGGCGGAGCTCGCCGTTGCGGTGGATTCCGGGCGCATGCTCGACGCCGAGGCCATGAAGGTGACCCTGGCTCGGCCGGGCGAGTCGCTGATCTCGGCATTTGGCAAGGGCATTGCGCTCGCGCAAAGCGCGGGCGAAAGCATTGGCATCGAGCGCATTGCAAGCAGCGCCTCGGGAGCACTATTTGCCGCGCTTTCCGCGGCGATCACGGGTGGCGAGACCGGGCTGTACTACGAGGACGTCTATTCGCGCTTGATCGCTGCTCGAACCTTGCAGGCGGAGTCCGTAGCCGTGGCCGACCTACCCTGGACCGAAGTGGACGACTTCGCGGACCTCGAGCGCGCCCGCGAGCTCGTCCGGGCCGGCGGCTGATCTTCCTGTCGTTGCCAAGACGACGGTGCGAACTCTCTGACGCGGCGCGCCGATTCCCGCCGGATCCGCGAAAAGAGCCAATATTCTGAAATGATCGCTTTAGATCAGCGAATGAATTGGGTTTTGTTCTGGTATTACCAGTGACGCTGAACCGGGACAGTAGTGTCGTTTATTTGCAACACTGTGTCCGGCCGAAGACACAGCGTATGTGGTCTAAGTTATTGAATCGAATGGCATTTGCCCCCTTGTCACGGCGCGTGCTAGGCCGCATATAGGCTTGAACCCGAGGCCCCCTCGGGTGACGAAAGAGAGTCTTAGAGATGACTGAGCGACGCGTCACGCGGGCCATTGTTCTAGCCGCTGGCACCGGGTCCCGATTGAGTGAAGGGGCTGCCGTGCTTCCGAAACCCCTACGTGTGGTTGGAGGTGTGCCGCTGGTCGTCCGCGTCTTGCGAACGCTGAAGAGCGCCGGCATCCAAGAAGCCGTGGTCATCACGGGTTTTCAGGGTGAAGCGGTGCGCAGCGCGCTGAAGGCCGAGACTGACTTGGGCCTGAAGCTGTCGTTCGTCGACAACCCGCACTTCGAGAAGAAGAACGGTGTCAGCTTGCTCGCCGCGGCTCGCTTCGTCGATCGCGAGTGCGTGCTCACGATGTCCGATCACTTGTATTCACCCGAACTGGTGCGCCGGCTGCTGGCCGCGGACGTGCCCGAAGGTTCGTGCGCGCTGGCGGTCGACTACGACATCGAGCGCTGCTTCGACTTGGACGATGCCACCAAGGTCGGCGTCGAGTTCGGCAAGATCAAGCGCATCGGCAAGGAGCTCGAGAGCTACGATGCGCTCGATACCGGCGTATTCCGCATCGGTCCGGCGTTGATTGCAGAGCTTGCCACGGTCGAAGCCACGACCGGTGATTGCTCGCTGAGTGACGGCGTGCAGGCGCTCAGCCGTCGTGGGCGTTTCTTGGCCACGGACGTGGGTGACGTGCGCTGGGTGGATGTCGACACGCCTCAAGCTTTGGCCTGCGCAGAAGCCATGCTGCGCGTCTTTGGCGACACGCTCGGTGACGAGCCCGGCAGCGGTCAGCCGCCGATCATCGATCCGGAGACGATCGAGTTCTACGCGCCGAGCTGGGTGCGCGCGGCCAAGCCGTACAACGAAGACCACTTCGCCGTGGCCGAGCAAAACGACGTCTTGCGCATGATGTCGAACGAGAGCCCGTTTTCGCCCAGCCCGCGCGTGATCAACGCCATCATCGAGGCCGCCACGCGCGGCAACCTGTACCCGGGCGGCGCAGCGGCGTTGAAGAACAAGCTCGCGCTGCGCGACAACCAGGTCGAAGGCAGCGTGATCCTCGGCGCTGGCTCGACCGAGCTGATCGACCTCGTGATCCGCACGTTCGTCGGGCCGGGTGAAGAAGTGTTGCTCAGCGTGCCGACCTTCAGCATGTACGAGGCGCGCACGCGCACGGTCGGCGGCATCCCGGTGCTGGTGCCGATGACCGAAGAGCACGATCACGACCTCAATGGTCTGATCCGCGGCGTCACCGAGCGCACCAAGGTGATCTTCCTGTGCACGCCGAACAACCCCACGGGCGGTCGAATTTCGGAAGCGGACCTCAAGCGCCTATTGCGGCTCGGTTTGCCGACCGTGATCGACGAGGCGTATCACGAGTTCGGCGCGGGTGAGTCGTTCTCCCGGCTCTTGGAAGAGTTCCCGAACGCCATCGTTTTGCGCACCTTCTCCAAGGCCTTCGGCTTGGCTGGCATTCGCTTGGGCTACGCGCTGGCGCACCCGGCGGTGGTTCGGCTGCTCTCGCGCGTCAAAGTGCCTTGGAACATTCCGGCCATCACCTTGGCCGCTGCCAGCGCTGCCCTGGACGACTCGGCCGAGTTCGACGCGCGCATCTCGGAGCTGCGGCTCGCGCGTGAGGAGCTGCTCGAAAAGCTTGCGCGCATCGATGGCCTCGTGCCCGTGCCCAGCGAAGGCAACTTCGTGCTGATCGATGTCTCGGCCACCGCGCACACCGCGGAGCGCCTGGTCGAGGCCATGCTCAAGGACGGCGTGCTGATTCGCTCGCTCTCGGTCCACCACGCCAAGCGCAGCTATGTGCGCGTCACCGTCGGCACTCGGGAACAGAACGCGCGCTGCGTGACAGCCTTCGAGCGTGTACTGGGCGGTCGCACTCGGCGCGAGGCCCCCCGGCCCTATGTCACGGTCGCCAGCGCCGGAGATGCCGAGTGAGCGCTCGACGGTCGCGCGCGCTCGCCTTTGCGCGGGGCGCGCGCCGTAGGGGCTGCAGCTAATGGGCTTCTGGGACGGCTATTTCAAGAGCCTCAAGCCGCTCGAGGTCGAAGAACCGATCGACGTTTGGGTGCATCGTCCGCCGGCCTACGTGCTCGCGAAAATCCTGCTGCCCACGCCGATCTCGCCGAACTTCGTCACGGTCTGCTCGATCGTCGCCGCTTGTGCTGCGGGCGCGGCCATCTTTGCAAGCTTCCCTTGGCATTTGCCGATCGCCGGCGTGCTGATCTTCAGCGGGGCCGTGCTCGATTGCTGCGACGGACAGCTGGCGCGTTTGCGCAAGAGCTCCTCGCCGTTCGGTCGCATGTTGGACGGCGTTGCCGATCTGGTGGGTTCGACCGTGGTCGTCGGGGGCGGCGCGTGGCTCGTGGCGCGCAAATTCCACGACCCCTTGTGGCTGATGCTCGTGGCGCTCGCGCTCGCCCTGGTGACGATCGTCACGGGGTCGTTTCACACCACGATGTACGATCACTTCAAGAACGTCTTCTTGCGCATGACGCACCCGAGCTACCGCGAGGGTGAAGAACTGACCTCGGCCGAGGCGCGTTTTCGGGAGCAGCGCGGGCAGATGTCGTTCATCATCCGCATCGCTTGGGGCATCTATCTCTTTTACGTGCGTAGCCAGAGCGAGTACGCAGCGAAGTTCGATCCGGCGTCGCTTCGCCTGTTCCGCGAGTACCCGGAATTCAGCGAGCGCATTGCCGCGATCTATCGCAAGCACGCGGGCCCGGCCATGCGCTGGTGGCGAACTTTTTTCGGGTTCGGCTCGTTGGTGTTCGGGCTGGCCGTGTCAATCGGCCTCGATATCGCCGAGTACTACCTGTTGTTCCGCTTGCTCGTACTCAATGGCGTGTTCTACGGCTATTTGCGGGGAAAGCAGCGCGAGGCGTCACGGCGCGCTTTGGACGAGATCCTGAGCACGGCCTGATGCGTAGCCTTCGCTAGTCTCAAACTGGGGTCGTGATCGCGGAACGGGGGATGCTATGGTCGGCAAGCGTGCGCCCGTCGACCTTCGTGCTGATCGCCTGTCTGCTGGCTTCGGCCGTGCCAGCGAAGGCCGCACTCTGGCCCAGCGCCGCGCTGCGCATCGAACGCGACCTGCACAGCCAAGACGTCGACGTGCGAAGGCGCGCGGCACAGGCGCTCGGCGATCTGCCCAAGGGCAGCCGAGCACGCTTGGCCAGCGCCGCGCTCGACGACGCCGACGTCAGCGTGAAGGTGATCGCCCTGGATGCCTGCCTGAGCTTGCGCCTGCCCGGGCTCGGAGAGCGACTGATCCCGTGGTTGAGCGACGGCGAACGGCGCCTGCGCCTGGCTGCAGCCGTAGCGCTCAGTGAGAGCCCGAGCGCGCGCGCCGTGCCTTCGCTCGGTCGCGCGCTGGGCGACGCCGACGCAGCGGTGCGCAGCGCTGCCGCAGTCGCGCTCGGCAAGTCAGCGGCGCCGGAAGCGGTACTGGCGTTGCTCGGTCACTTGGACGACGGAACGCCGGAGGTGCGGCGGGTGGTTGCGCTGGCGCTCGGCGAGCTCGGCGATCCGCGTGCGGTCGTGCCGTTGATCGGCAAGATTCAAGACGCGCGCGCGCCCGTGCGCGAGGCCGTCGCGCGCGCGCTTTCGCAACTGGCCGACGCGCGTTCTGCGCCCGCGCTCGTGCTCGCGCTGCACGACGGCGA
>DASSMT010000264.1:0-4533 GCA_035688655.1 Polyangiaceae bacterium
CATTCAGCACCTTGGTCTTGCCGTCACCCGCCGAAAGCCCGGAGAATTTCAGATCGACTTTGCCTTCGGCCTTGCTCAGCTTGCCTTCGGGCAGAAGAAATTCGACGTGGCCGGCAAGCTCGCCGCCGATCGGCAGGCCGAGCATGTCTGCGAGCAACGGCGCGCTGGCGAGCCCCAGATCCTCGATCTCGACCTCGAGCTTGCGCCCGCCGCCGGCATCGGAGGTGAAGCCCGAGACCTCGCCCCCGAAGGCCTCTGCGCCGAAGTTCACGTGCACCGTGCCGAACAACAGGCGCAGCAATGACACCCGCGCGTGAAGCGTGTCGATCCGCATCACCTTCGGCTTGTTGGGCTTGGCCGGGTCTTCCGGTGGGGCGGTGCTCGGCGGCGCGATCAAATCCACCTCGTCCGCGCGAATCCCGCTGAACCAGTACGAGCTCAAGTGCCCGAGACGCAGAGTCAACGGATTCGGCCCGGTTTGGCTGGCGTTGAACTCGTTTTGAATGCGAGTTCGCAGGCGATCGAACGGGAACGTGACGAAGGCGAAGAACAGCAATGCAAACAGGTAGAAAGCGACGTAGCCCACGTACCTCAAGATCCGCTTCTGTTTCGCGTTCACGGTTTCGCCTCACCGGCTGCCGGTTCTGCAGCTTTTTTGGGCTTTTCGGCCGTGGCGGCACGATCGAACGCGCTGATCGTCATGTCCACGTCGTACATGTCCGGTTCGAGGCCGCGCTTACGAATGTTCAGCACACTGACCCGAATCGGGTTGCCCGACTGTTCGATCTTTTCCAGGAACTTGGCGAGCTTCAGCATGCCCACCTTGTGCAGGCTCATCTTGGTCGAGCGTTCGGTGTACTTCTTTCCGTGCGGGATGGCCTGGCGATCTTGGCTCTCCGGGATCTCGATGCCGACCTCGCTGGCGAGCCCGGCGAGAAACGCGGCCAGCGGCGGCGCGGGCGTCGAATAACGAGCGAGGGTCGCGGCTTTTTCCAGCTTGGTTTTCTCGATCTGGTCGAGGCTATCCGTGATGTCGTTCGCGGCGGTCGCGAGCGCCTCATTGTCGTTGCGCCTGGAGTGCACCAGCACCGTGAGCGCAATCGGCAGCACTACGATCAGGATCACCCCGACCACGAGCAGCGCGATGTTCACCAGCCGCTGATCTCGCGTAGCCAAACGGGCGAATCGGTCGCTGATGTTCACGGCTTGTCCTCGTTCGACGCTTCCGCGGCCTTCGGTTTCTTCTTCACCCCCGTGTCCTCCGGGCACTTGAGCTCGAATTCGAGCACGTATTTCTGGCGGGTGTCGTTCAACACCTGGCTCACTTTGGCGATCTTCGAGCCGGAGACGCAGCGATGTTCCGCGATTTTGGTGGACACATTTTGCGCGTCTGCCGTCGTGGGCACGATGCCGTTGACCCGCACGTGCGCATGGTCGACGTCGAGCTCCTCGATGTCGTGCGTCACGCTCATCGGAATCGCGTTGGACAGCTCGACCATGACGTCGAATGCGTCCATGTGCGGCATCGGGTCGGATTCTTCTTTGGCCTTGGCGCGCTCGATGGCTTCAGTCACGGCAGCGGGATCGGTGAGCTCTTCACCCAAGACTTGCTTGCTCTGGACAGCCAGTGCCTTCTCGAGATCCTCGTGTTCGCGAGCGAGCGAGTGCAGCTCCGCCCAGCTCGCGAACAGAAAGCTGACCAAGGTCGCTGCGGCCAAACCGACCAACAGCGGTGCGCGCTCCTTCAGGAAGCTGAAGCCGCGCTGGAACGAGAGTGGGCCGCTGCGCAGGTTCAGATCGACCGCTTTTCCGGAGAGCCCGGCCGCGAGCGCGAGCGACTTGGCGAAGCGAGGCAGAGCCGCCACCACATCGGGGCCGGCCTCCAGTTGGAACGCCGGCAATGCGCGCACGGGTAGACCGAGCTCATGGCTGAGGTACTGATCGGCACCACTGGCAGACGCGCCGCCTCCGAGCAGGATCAGCGCTTCGATGTTGAGGTCCGTGCTGGCGAGGAAGGCCAGGAATGTCTGGCGGAGCTCGGCAATCAGCCCGGCGGCGCTCTCGGGCAAGCCGGCCACGCCGCGCGACAAGGTGCGCACGAACAGCGGTTCGCCCTCGCTCAGCACCGCGACCTCGGTGCGTTTGCTGCCCAGATCGAGCAAGGCCACCGCGCTCTTGCTGCTGAGCTCACGGGTCAAAAGAGACAGATTGCCCAGCACGAGTGAGCCACAACCGACGCGTTCCGGTTCACGACCGAGCGCTCGCTTCACCAGCTCGATGCGCTGTTTGACGAGCTCGGTGCGAGCCAGCGCAGCCATCACTTCAATCGCGGTCGCATTGGGCTCGGTGCGCAAGATGCGATAGTCGTAGACGAGCTCGCTCATGTCGATCGGCACCTGCGACTCGAGCTCGAACGGCAACACCGCGTCGATCTGCTTACGAGCAGTGAGCGGTAGCTTGAGCCGATGCACGAAGGCGTCGTCACCGTCGATCGCGACGGCCACCCCATCCGCGTGCGGCAACATCGACGTCGCACAGGCGGTGAGCGCTTGCTCCAAAGATTCGACCGAATCGATCGCCACCTCGTTGATGGCCTCGATCGCGACGCGCTTGTAGCCCGTGACGAGCAGCAGCGCCCGCACGTGCGACGAGCCAATATCGATTCCGATGTAACGTGCCATGAGCTTTCGACTTTACGCTTTTTCTCGGGGAGCTTGCTCGGGTCAATCGACGCGATAATAAACGACGTTCCCGCCGGGGCCGGGCTTCAATACGCTGGGGATCCCCGGCGGCGGGGTGCCAGTACCGCTGGCGTTGGCGCTGCTCGCGGTTGCCGGCGTCGGTTGCGGCGTCTGCCCGAGCCCGCCCGGGGTCTGGCCAGCCAGCAAATTGGCGATCAGCTGCTGCGGGGCGGGAGCGCCGCGAAAATCCACCACGGCGTGCACGCGCACGCTGGATTCTCGCTTGCCGGAGCGAACGTAGCCCGTCGCGTAAATGCTGAACACCTTGCTCTCGGTGGTCACGGCTTTTTTGGTTTGTGGCTCAGCCAAAACCGGAATCGGCTCGAGTTGCAGCGCCTTCATGATTATCCCGATCGGACTGCCTCCCCCCCCCAAACCGGGAATTGCGCCCGGAGCCGCCGGAGAGGCAGCGCCCGGAGCGTTTGCCGCCTGGTTGGTTTGCTTCAGGGCGTTGATGAATTCATCGCCATTTTTGAACATGGGCAGGCCCGGCAAGGCCGCGCGAATCAAGCTCATCGCCGTGATGAACTTCTGCTGTTCCGTGAGATCGAGGCAGACGCGGGCGGTGTTGTTCGAGGCCTGACAGGCAATGGTGAGCAGCGCCTGAGGGTTTGCAGTATTGACGTTCACCGCGCCCTGCCCCCACACCGTCACGACTCGCTTGTCGGGGACGTCCGGGTTCGGGTCGATGAAGGTCGCCCAAAAATCGTCGCTCACGCCGCGCACGCGATGCAGCTCTTCCAGGCTGTCGAAAGCAGCATTCTTGCGTTTGTAGGGCTGCTTCAGCAGCTGATAAAATGAGTCTTCGGCCGCGGCCTGTTGCGCTGTGGTGGAGGTCGGGTCACACAACGCTTGATCTTGATCGGGGTCGACCCAATCGATGATCGCCGCGCACACTGCTTTGCGGTCGGTGTACGATTCATCCGCGTCACGCCCCTCGAACATCGGCGAGAATTGCGGTGCACCGATCAGGCCGAGGATCTGAGTGGCGAGCGCCAGCTGGCTGAAAACTTCGCCACGGGCGGCAACGTTGAAGTTGATCTTCGAATCCTCGTCCACGATGTCGAGGTGAAAGCCCGCTCCCTTCAAGCCCAAGTTCTTGCCCAGCTTGGGATCGACGCCGGCCAAGGACGCGAAACTCGCCGCCCCATCCGAGTCGTTGAAGGCGCCCAGGATGCGATCGGCGTAGGCCCAGACCGGGACCTGTCGGGAACCACCGACCAGCGTAAACACCAGCGTCAGCGAGCGCCTAATCGTGGGTTCGGCTGCGATCAGCAAGCGGGACAGGTTGACCGCGCTGCGCGCGGCATATTCTGCGACCAGCGCGTCGCGTGCCGCGAGCGCGCTACCGAACTCCGCGGAGCTCTCGTCTTGGATCTCGGTGAGCATGACCGTGAGCACGGTCAACGCCGCGAGCACCAGAATCAGCGCCATGCCTCGCCTTCGGCGCCGCTTGGCGAGCGCGCGAGCGCGCTTGCCGCTCGGCCGTCGTGAGTTCGGCGAGCTCATTGCATCACCGCGAAATTCAAAGCGTTGTCGATCGGCAGCGAGACCTTGGTCATGAGCCGGATCGGGTTCTGTGCGCGATCGTACCCCGAACGCGAACCGCCATTGAGGACGAGCAAGATACGCACCTGCACCGGCAAGCGCGCGGGTTGCCCGGTGACCGTACTAGTGGTGTCCCAAGTCTCCACCCAATTGCCAGTGAGCGGATCCAAGTATTGAAGATCGAACAGATCGATGTCCGAAGCCAGCACCTCGACCCGGCCGCCCTTCTTCGGTTCGAGGTCGA
>DASSMT010000314.1:0-8604 GCA_035688655.1 Polyangiaceae bacterium
AGCGCGCCAGCGCGCTAGCGGACCGGTCAGCTGGACGAGGCGCCCCTTCGATATTCGGTGATCGTTCGCGCGGGCTGCGACCATTCAATGTTCGCGCATTCAAAAGCCCCAAAGCTCGGAGCGCGGTATTTCCAAGATGAAGACCAGCAATCGAATCGCTTCAACACTGGCGGCGTTCGCCGCGCTCAGCTGTTCACCCGCGATCCGCGTGGAGGCTGGAGCCGGCGGCGCGGGCGGTAGCGAGGACCGGGCAATCGCTGGTGCGCCGCAAGCGGGCGCACCAGCCGACCAGGGTGGCAGCGCTGGCGGGAGCGCGAATTCGAGCGCCAGCGGCAGTGCAGGTGCGGGACGCGAGCCACTGCCCACCGGCTCTGGCGGCACCCCGGCCAGCTCTGCAGGGAGCTCGGGTGAAGCGGGCGAACCCGCCGAAATCGGCGGCTCGAATGTCGTGCACGGCAGCGGAGACGGCACTTTCACTGCGCAAGTCGCTTACCCGACCGGCGAGCGTCCGGTCGCGGTGGCGCTCGCCGACTTCAACCTCGACGGTAAGCTCGATCTCGCAACCGCAAATTCCGAAACCAACGTCGACACGGTGAGCGTGCTGCTCGGCAAGGGGGACGGAACCTTCGCACCCAAGGTCGACTACGCCAGTGGAGACGAGCCGCGCTCGCTCGCGCTGGGGGACTTGAACGGCGACGATAAGCCGGACATCGTCACAGCGAACGCAAGCGGCGGCACCGTCAGCGTGCTGCTCGGCAAGGGGGACGGAACCTTCGCACCCAAGGTCGACTACGGAACTGCGGGCCGCCCCGCCTCGGTCGCGCTCGCCGACTTCAACGCTGACCATCGTCTGGATCTCGTTACCGCCAACAGTGGATCGAGCAAAGTGAGCGTATTGCTCGGAAAGGGTGATGGCACCTTCGCGCCCAAGGTCGACTACGCGACCGGACCCGAACCGAACTCGGTGGCTAGTGGCGATTTCGACGCAGACGGCAACCTGGACCTCGTGACTTCGAGCAGCAATTCGAACACGGTCAGCGTGCTGCTCGGACTGGGCGCTGGGAAATTCGCCAGCGAGAACGAATTTTCGGTTGGAAGCGGGCCGCAGCTGGTGGCGGTGGGCGATCTGAATGGCGATCACCAGCTCGACATCGCTACGGCGAGTGCCTATGCGACCGCGGTCAGCGTGCTATTCGGTGATGGCCAGGGAAACTTCGCGGTCCATGTCGAGTTCGAGGCCGCGAGTTACCCGATTTCCCTAGCGCTCGCGGACTTGAACGACGACGGAAAGCTCGACATCGTGGTGGCGGGGACCTTCGGGAACGCAGTGAGCGTGCTGCTCGGAACGGGCAACGGGATGTTCGCCGCCAAGGTCGACTATCCCACTCCAACCAACCCGAACTCCGTAGCCCTCGGAGACTTGAACGGCGATAGTAGGCTCGACCTGGTCACCGCGAATTACAACGCCGCTTCCGCCAGCGTATTGCTGGGCAGCGGTGAGGCGAAATAGAGCCCTGCCATGACGCATCCTGTGGCATTCGCGCGGGGTCAGAAGCTCATCGTCATTGGGCTCGGGCTCCAGGGGAGTACTACGGACTCGCCCACGCGCGGAAATTCGAACCTTTGGAGCCTGCTCGCCTTCCAAACTAAAAAGAGCCAACGCGGGTCCTCCAGCGCGGCACGACACGTCACCGCGATGCGATGCGGTCCCACTTTGCCCACCTCGAGCACGCGGATGCTGAAGTCTTCGAGATCGACGCGCTGACCTACGGCGAGCAGGGCTTCGAGAGGACGGACCGCGTGCTCGAGCGGCGTCTCCAGCATGTCGCCATCGAGCACCTCGAGCTCGAAGCTGTCGATCCCGGTTCGCCGCAAGCGGTGCGCGTGGTCGGCCTGTGAAATGCCGTGCCAGGTGCTCGGGGTGCTCAACCCGAGCACTCGCCGCTGGAAGGGCAGATAGCGAACCACGAAGAAATCCGAAGCTTGGAGCAAGATGACCTTCTGAGGGGCGGCTCCGTCGAAACGGAGCGCGGTCGCTTCCGCTGAGATTTTGGCCAGCGCTTGGTTGTAGAACAGAGCGCTCGTGAGCCAAGTGGCGGACGCGAGCAAAAAATGGATCAGGAATACGAGCAGGGCCGAAGTGCCCGCAAGCGCGCGTGAGAAACCAACGTCGCGCGTGAAGCGCCTTGCCAGAGCACAGAGTAGCGCCGCTATCACGACGGATGTTCCGAGCGACGAAAGAGTCAGGCTGCGAGCCCCGAGCAGCCCGCCGGCTTGAGGCAGCAACGCGACGAACGCGGCAATACCCATCCAGAGCGTGAAACGTCGCTCGGCGAGCTCGAGCTCGCCGCGAACGAAGCGAAAGGCCAGCGCCAGGCCGATCAGCGCGAGCACACCCGCGACCGCGCACGCGACACGTAGCCTGGGTTGTAGAAACCAGAGATCGGCAGGCAGCCCGACGTAGCTGAAGCTCAGCATGCAGCAGAGTCGGCTCGGCAGATCGGCTAGGAACGCGGCTGGCTCCGCCAGGGGGTTCAAGTATGCGCCCGAATGCCGTGTTCCGTAACCGAGGGCCGCGTACAGCACCAGCACGCCGAGCGAGAGGCCGAGCCAGGGTGTTACCGAAAGCAGCCGCTGCTTGCGCGTCTCCGAGCTGCGAGACGCTTCGTAACCGAGCACGTAGGGCACGATGCCGAACGCAGACTCGCCGCCCGCGAGCGAAAAGCAATACAACAAGAGCGCCGCGAGCTGCAGCTCCCTCCGCCGTTCGTCCCGCCCGCGCACGTAGCAAAGCAACGCTGCGCAAGCGAAGGTGGCCGAGACGAGTGCGTTGCGCGCGGCGATCCAGGTCACGGCTTGCCAGTGAGCTGCGTCGCAAACGAACACGAAGAGCGCGACCATTCGCAAGGCTTTGGGGGCCAATCGCCAAAGCAGCCGGGCGTAGAACCAGCCGAGTGCGATGTACCAGGCAACGCTATGCAGTCGGGCCGCGAGCGCGTTCGCGCCGAACAACCAATAATCGAAACGGTGTGAAAGCGCCGTCAACGGACGAAAGAACGCGATGCGAACCGTGGGATCAGCGTACCAAGCGAGCGAACCTTCCTGCATCGCCTTCAGCGCTTCGCTGGGTTCACCGGACGCAAACTGAAACAGGTGGTGCGCCGCCGGACCGCCGGGATAGGTGGGCTTTCCTGCCGCGGCCAAGAGGTGCCAATAGTCGTCTGCGGCGAACTGGAGTGCACCGTAGACGGTGAAGTAAAACGTCGGCGCGAGCAAGGTCAGGCCCCAGAGCAGAGCCCCGTAGCGAGAAAGCAGTCGCGCGCCAAAGCGGCTCTGCACGCGAGCGACGTGCCCGCCAACATCCCCCGAGAGCGCGCTAGTCACGATTCCCCGAGTTTGCCCGGGCGTTTGCCAAAGCCGAACATGGAAGATGCCTACCTTGTCCGGGAAGTCGCGACAATCGAGTCGAGCTCGCGGGCGCCGAATTCGCCTGAGCGTGTCTTCGCTTCCCGCAGGTTTGCTACCGATCCCGCTCCGCTTGGCGACGGATAACCATGCCTGCACCTGAGCTACGCGCCGCGCTGCGCGCGCCGCGCCCGCTAACCCCAAAATCACTGCACAGCCATCGGCATCGCCTCGATAGTTGGCGGGAGCGTTGGTCGTTCGTCCCGGCCGCACGTTTACGGTGACGGACACTCGGCCGCGCGCCGGATGAACGAACAGCACGGTGTGCAGGCCGGGCGAGAGTTGAACGACACGCGGTGTGGCGCCGAGCGGGCGGCCATCGACCACCAGACTCGTGGGCGGGTTCGAAGCGACATCGAGCGCGCAATTTATTCGCCGAAGAGCAGGGACTGCGCAAGATGTGCGACGCGGACACGTACGCAGCGTGCGGTAGTGCGCCGAGCTCACGCCGCAGTTCAGGCCCGAACCCTTTCCGCGCCTGCAAAACGAGGTCGCGGTTTGCGTGGATTGGTATGCACGCGCTGTCCGTCCACCTGGCCCGCAGTTTGCTCTGCGCACAGCGAGGAGGAACACGCCATCACCAAAGCGTGGCTAGCGGAACGGGATCGTGAAGCGATTGCTTACGGCAACTCGCTTGCGGCGACTTGCTCGGCGCGGGGATTTGGAAAGTGGGAACGCACATTGCTGCGTACTCGGGAGAAAAAACATGACACAAATCATTCGATCTAGATCGGTTTTTGCCTCGTTCGCGTTCGCTGGTCTATTCAGTGCCTGCTCGGCAGTGCCAGGGGATGGTGAATTGGTTCGCACGCAGCAAGCCAAAATAATTGGCATCGAGCGAACGATCCCGGTCCGCTTCATTCATCTGATGGACTCGACGGCAACGCTTTCACCGCTCAAGAATACGAACGCGCGCATCAGCATCGACCACCTGAATGAGGTCTACAACAAGGCGCATGTTCAATTCGAATTCGCCGGCATCCAGGCGATTGCAGTGAGCCACACGCTTGCCAGCAGCGACAGCGCCAAGCTCACGCGCGCACAGATCTCTGATTTGACCGACGCGCTCGGAATTTCCAGCACCTGGTGCGCTGATTGCACCTATTCGACTCAGGACTGGATCGAAAGCATCACGACGTCGTTCTTCGGCACGGATGAGCTCATAGCCTGGCTCTCGAACTGGGGTGGGAACGAGGTCCCGGGATTCGATCAGGGGCCGTCGCGAGTGCGTATGGCGCCCGGCTCGATTGGTCCGAGCGATCCCTACAAGATGGCACATGAAGTGGGGCACATGCTGGGACTGCGACACACGCATGACCTTTCGCCCAGCTGTGATTACTGGGATCTGGTCTACTTCGCGGCCGCGGGCGGGACCAATCGCTTTTTTACCAGCAAGAGCGATTGCGAGGGTTACATGAGCACGGCCGACTCTACGGCCTACCTACAACGCATCGACCCTCGGGATGCGCGGGAGCCGGTTACGGCTTGCACCTTCTGGAACACCATCAGCGTCCCCGCTGGCACCACCACGGAGCTCACGGATCCCAACGGTGACCCATACGAGGGGGACGCCACCCCAGACGTGCTTGCGCAAACCAGAACCTTCACCAGCAAGACCGACTGCCGCAATTTCTTCGATAAGGATTGGAATCCGGATGCAGCGGTCGTCTCCAAGTACCTGGGCACGAGCCTCACCGGCAACGTCGGAACTAGGCATTATTCGAGCGATGGAGTCGTGACGATCACGTTGCCATGCCGCGACTGCAGCACTCCGCTCACCTACTCGACGGGAGACAGCCGCATCACCGGTTACGTGCGACGCGTGGGCGCGTCCAATCAAAACGCGGCCAACGTGATGGGCTATAATAGCAAGTTTCCAACCACCCTACCGATGATGATCGGTGACTCTCAAGTCGAGGTCGTGCTGCGCTCCCTGCGCTCCTCGACCAACGCCGATGGCCAGCGCACGCTGCTCGGCAATCAGCTCGTGCTCGACCCGCTTCGGATGCTCGATTTCGACGGCGACGGCGTGCGCGATCTCGTCACATGGCAAGCTCCCAGCAAGGATTGCTCTTCACCCAGTGACTGCCCGAAAGGCACCTTCACGGTTTACAAGAGCAGCCAGGGCTTCTCCACTCTAGGAGCGAGCTACTCGTTCGGCATCAAGGGCGATATCCCGGTCTTGGCGGATTATGATGGTGACGGGCGCACTGATTTGGCCGTCTATCGCCCCGGTGAGTTCCGGGAGGCTTCGAGCAGCGCGCCCGCGGATCGCTCCTTCTGGCTCTACTGTGCGTCGAGTCTCAACTACGATTGCAGTCGCTGGGTATCGAAACAGTTTGGTCTACAGGGTGATGTGCCGATCCCGGGCACGAATTTCGTCGGCAGCTGGTCGGATGGTGAAGCCGCGGTTTTTCGACCTAGCGAAAAGAACTGGTACTACGGCGCGATGTGCAAACCCGGCTCCAGCGGGACGACCACGTGTTCGACGGCCTGGAACGGCCCGTTCCGTCTAGGCACCGCCACGTCTTACCTGATGCCCGACCTGTGGGACGCTGACGAGCGAACGGACTTTGCGATCTACGATCCGGCGACGGCCACCTTCAAGTTGCGACGCTCGGAAACCAGCTGGGACACGATCACCATTCAGCTCGACTCGAGCCTCCGTGGTGATCAGGGCGGCTCGGTCGCCGTACCTCAATATCGACGCTATTGGGATGGATCGAAGTACCTGCGCCGGCGAACCCTGGGCCTCTACAATTTTGGAACCAATAGCTGGCTCACGTCTTGGTACTGGTGGAATGCAGACGGAGGAATGCAATCCTGTAGTCGCAGCTTGCCCAATAGTCCGAGTCTAATCGGTGGGCTCGATATCGATAAGGACGACTTTTCCGATCATCTCTTCGTGTACCAGTCGGCGAGTACCACCGTGATCCGCGGTTACTCAGCGTCCACGTCAGCGTGCAACTCCAGCTACTTGGTGGCGAGCGCCTTCAACCTGCCCGGCACGGGCATTCGCATGGTGAGCGGGGTGGCCGACATGTCCGGCGACCATGATCCTGATCTGCTGATCATCGATCCTGCGTACGGACAAGCCATCATCATGACTTTGACCGGTAGTTCCCCCGGCATTTTCAAACAACTCCGAATTGGAGGGCCTGGAGTGCAGTTCCTTTGATGGCCTGAGAGCGCTGGAAGACCGCTTCGATGTCATTGCCATCGGGGCCCAAGAGAAACGCCGCAAAATGCCCAGGATGATACGACCGCTCACCAGAACACCATGATGTGCGGCCGGGTGAGATATTACGCGAACAGGTGGTGCTGAAAGCGTCCGCGGCGGTTTCGGACGGGCCGCGCTGGCTCTCCCCGCCGCGTGCGAACCCCTCGAGCGGTCATGCTGCCTGGAAAGTCGTGGTGAGGAAGTGCTCGTCTCGACTCCTCGATTGGCCATTCCTGCAATGGTTGCGCGACGAGTCCTACGGTCACTCGTCTTGCGATTTCAGCGTCGGCAGCCACAGCGCGTCGTGTCCACTACCGCGTAGCGCTGATTTGAGTTGGCAAGGACGGTGGCGTCGGCGACCATGGTGCTCGGGCTTCATGGAGAAGGAGTTGGGACCCGCCACGTCTCGCTCGACCCCGATCGAGGGCAGCGGGGCCGCCGTCACCGATCATGCTCGCGTCCTCGACGTGCTGGAGGTGGGCGTCATCGTCCACGACGCGGCGCTGCGCATCGTGTACACGAACGGCGCGGCCGCGGCCCTGCTCGGCATCGAGGTCACCGAGGCCCTCGAGCGCGACGTCGCCGATCCGCGCTGGATCGTGATCCATCCGGACGGCTCGCCGGTCCCCCCGCAGGATGTGCCTGCTTCGCGGGCGCTCCGCTCGGGCAAGCCGGTGCGCGGGATGATCCTCGGCGTCCGGCAGCCGGACGGCGTGACCACGTGGCTCGCCGTCGACGCCGTCCCGCTCGCGGCGCGGCGGGGCGGCGTGGAGTTCGTGGCGGTCACGATCGTCGACATGACGCGCGAGCTCGTCGCCCGGCTGCAACTCGAGCGGGTGCGCGACACGCTCGGGCGTACCATCCAGGAACGCGACGCGGCGCTGAGTCGGGCCGTCGAGGCGCTCGAGTCGTCGGAAGCGCGCTATCGGGCGGTGCTGCGCTCCATGTCCGAGGGCGTCGCGCTGCACGGGCCGAGCGGCGCCATTCTGTTCGCGAACCCCGCGGCCCAACAGATCCTGGGGCTTACGCTGGAGCAGATGCGCGGACAGCATCCGGTGGAGCCCGCCTGGCGCCTCACGGACGCGGACGGCGCGTCGCTGCCCCCCGAGCGTATCCCTTCCGAAATCACAAGGCGTACGGGCGTACCGCAACGCAACACGCTGCTCGGCGTCGTGCGCGGCGACGCGCGAGGGCGGGCCTGGCTCTCCGTCAGCACGGATCCGATCGACGCCGGCCGTCGAGCCACGCCTGAGGTCGGCTACTCGGTGGTGGCCACCTTTCAAGACGTCACGGCCGAGCGCCGCGCGCTCGAGGACGCGCGACAAGCCCGCGACCACTTGCACGACATCGCGGCCGCCCTACCGGGGGTGGTCGCGGAGTATCTCTTGTGCCCGGACGGAAGCCTGCGCTTCCGCTACCTGTCCGAGCCGGCCCGCAAGTACTTCGGCGTGGACCCGGAGCAGGCGCTCCTCGACGGCGCTGCCGTGCTCGAGCGCGTCCACCCCGCCGATCGCACGGCCCTGATCGCGGGTTTCAGGGAGGTGGCGGCCAAGGAGAGCCCGCTCGAGCTCGATTTTCGGATGCTGCACTCCGATGGGGATTATCGCTATGCGCGCCTCCACTCGCGACCTCCGACGCCGGTCGCCGGAGGGCACCTGTTTCGTGCCGTCGTGTTCGATGTGACCGAGCAGCACCGGTTGGAAGCCACCGTGCGCGAGGCCCAGCGGCGCGAGGCGATGGGCACGCTCGCTGCCGGCATGGCCCACAACTTCAACAACATGCTCGCCGTGATCGTGCCGAGCCTCGACATGATCTGGCACGACGCGCCCGAGCACGTGCGGCTCGACATCGAGGACGCCCGCACGGCGGCCCACGCCGCCACCGAGCTCGTTCGGCAGTTGATGCAGCTCGTGCGCAAG
>DASSMT010000327.1:0-2651 GCA_035688655.1 Polyangiaceae bacterium
GCAGCCCGCGGAGGCAGGCGTTGTCTCCGCGGCGCCACGGCCCGCCCGGGTCTCTTCGTCGGTTGCGCAAGTCCCCGCGCAGGAGCGCGGCCTGGTGCCCCGTCCGCAAGCACCACCCCCACAGCAAGCACCGACACCGCCGCAAGCACCTGACGAACGTTCCCATGCGCGGGAACAGCCCTCGACCCCCGCGGGAGCGACCCCTGTCCCGCGAACGCAGGCGCCCACGATCCCGAGTCGTTCGAGACTATCGGCACCGAAACGAGTCACTGCCCCGCCTGTGACCCTGGCCACGCGTCAGCCGGGCCGACGACGCGCGGGGGCATTGGCGGCTGCTGCTAAGGGGCGCTGGAACGCGATTGTTGGCGGATGCCTATTCGGGGCGACGCTTGGTGCGTTCGGCATGCTGGCCTATTTCCGCGCTCCCATGTTCGCGGCAGCGCGGTCGCACGAGGTACCAAACACCACCCGATCGGTAGCAGCCCCATCGCCACCACCCGCGTCCACCGCAACGCTGCCCGAGCTTGCTCCGCAGCAGACCGATCAGGAACCTACCGAGGAGCCGCCAGCGCCCGCGCCTGCACGGGCTCCGGTCCCAAATTCCGCCGCTCCGAAAGCCCGAGCAGTGACCGCTCTCAAACGGCCGCCTGCGCCAAAACCCAGCAACAGCGCGAGCGCGATCGAGCAAGTCCCATGGATGCCGCCTAAAACACACGAGTCGATCTATTGACCAAGCGTCTTCCCATCACTCCCGCCGCTGGATCCCAGCCCACGCACGTCGAAACTCCAGCACTGGGTTCTCGCGTTGAACCGAATCGCGCTCGGCCAGCGAGCGAACGCGAAGCCGTCACGGAGCACTCTGAGCTCTCGGAGTTCGACCTCGCGGCCTTGCCGACCGCAATGCGGCGCCAGTTGATCGGTGGCGAGCTGCCTGTCGTCCCTGCACACGAATTGTTCGATACGAGCCCGCCGAATCGATCGCTGACAGCGCCGAAGGCGAAGGACACACGAAGTGCCAGTCCGGTTATTGTCGTAAACGGGGCCGACGAGGCGAGCATTCCGCTGCGCTCTAAGCGAAACCCGTTGATCGCGCTCCTGGTCGTCGCTGTCGTCCTCGTCGCGGTTGCCGTCGGACTTCTACAAACCAACCATCCGTCCACCCCCACAACTTCGCGTGCGGCGGCCTCGGCGACCACAGCTGAGGATCCACCGATCCCCAGTCAGCCGAACGACCCAGTACCGACGCAAACGACAGCCGCTGCGCGTCCGATACCCGTGCCCCAACGCACTGCTCTTTCGCCGAACCCCACACCACCGCCCCGAGTATCCGCGACCCCGCCGCCCGGCAAAGTCCCGCAAGCAAAGCCGCGCGAACCACGCCCCGCTGTACCGGCTGCATCGTCCCGAGAGCAATCCGGAAGCTTTCTTCATTCCATCGTCGCGCCAGAGAACGAGTAACCTGCTCCCTGCCAATCATCATGAAACGTCGCTCCGGTTCCAAGTTCTTTCGGCTCGCCTGGCTCGTGCTCGCTTTGACCTGTCCCACTGGGCTCGCACCCGCTACTGCTCGAGCACAACAAGCGCCAACAGCGGCGAAAGCGCAGTACGGAAAAGCGCTCGACGCCATGAAGAGGGAAGATTGGTCGGAAGCACGTGCGCTGCTCGAACCACTCTGGGAAAACACGCACACCTACGATATCGCGGCCGCGCTCGGGCAAACCGAGTTCATGCTGAAAGACTACGCGGCGGGCACGCAGCACATGGCTTTTGCGGCAGCCAACATCCCATTGAAGGAAAAGGTAGCGACCGTTCAGCGCATTCAGTCTGCGCTCGCTGAGATGAAGCAGTCTGTCGGCGCGGTGCGGTTCTCAGTGAGCAAGGACTCCGCGGAGATCCTTGCGGACGGAAAAGTAGTCGGCACGTCGCCGCTGGCGATCGAGGTGTACTTGAACCCCGGACCTCACAAGCTCGAGGCGCGAATGAGCAACGGCGCGTCGGGGAAGGAGATGTTGGAAGTCGAGGCGGGGAAGTCGTACGAGGTCGCGATCGTGCTCGACAAGCCGAATGCTTCGGCGGCGCCGCCCGGCGCGGCTGCCGCTGCACCCGTCGAGGCGAGGAAGCAGGAATCGCCGACGACAATCGAGCAGCCGCCCGTCCGTGATGAAAGGCGTGAGCCCAATTGGGTTCCTGTGATTGTGAGTGGCGGTCTTGCTGTCGTGGCTGCGGCCGTGGGCACCGGATTTTTGATCGACGCGAAGTCTGCAAAGGACAAGGCATCGACGCAGTTGGACAATGCGGAAGCTGCGTACGGTCTCTATCCATGCGACAAGCCCACTGACGGTGCTGTGACGAGCTGCCATGAGCTGGAATCAACTCTTGCTAGGCGCGACAGGTCGCAGACGGTATCCACGGTCTCGTTCGTGGCTGGCGGCGTCTTCGCGGCGGGCGCGATCGCGTCATATTTCTTCTGGCGCAAGCCGGGCGGACCTCGAGTCGACGCGAGCGTCGGACCGGGGGGCGCCAGTCTTAGCCTGCACGGGAGCTTCTGATGGCACTTCGCAAACCGATCACCTACGTCGGGCTAGCAGCTGGACTCACCATTGGTTCGAGCGTGGTTTTTCCAGCGTGCGTGGGTTACTCGACTTGCGAGG
>DASSMT010000393.1:0-26447 GCA_035688655.1 Polyangiaceae bacterium
CGACCGCCGCGCGATCGCTTCGGAGCAGCGCTGCTTCGAGCTGCCCCTGGCACAGATCGAGCTGTGCACGCTCTTCGGGAGCTAGCTTCGACAGGGGCGAACGCGGGCGCTTTGCTTCCGCGGCAATGCTGAGCCGAAGGCTGTTTGCCGTGCAGAAGGTTGCGAGGTCGTCTCTATTCAGGCCTTGCGCCAAGCTCGGGGGTAGCGCTCCGAGGTAGCGCCCACCGGGCAAATATCCGCGCCAATAGTAGAGCAGCGCGGCCAGGAGCCCGAACAGCAACGCTCCGGCAACGAACGGCGCTGCCGCTAGCGCTCGCAACCATTCCGACTCCGAGGTCAGTGGACTCGGCCAAGCGAAGCGCACCAGCAGCGCAGCGAGGAGCGCCGGGATCAGCCCGAACCAATGCAGCGCGAGCCCTGACTGCAGGGCGCGTTCGCCGCGGCTTAGTGAGAGGGAACTTTCGTGCATTCGTCGAACCGCACGGTGCTGGCGCGCCCTTTGGAGACTTGGTCGAGATAGTAGAAGATGGCAAATCCGGCATTGAGCGCGCCGCGCAGAGCGAACTCGTTCAGCCGGGTGTCGTCGTTGAGCGTGGTCACCAGGAGCTCGGTCGGGCACAGGGGCGGGGGTTGGCCGTCGATTGCGTTCTTGGGGTCTGCGATGTACGCCGCCACGGCGTCTTTCATTTCCTTCGAACTAGTGTCGGGATAGATGCACCAGGGAACTGCGTTGTCGTCCGTGACCCCGCCTGACGGGCTCGACATGACCACTTTACCCCCCTGTTTCCCCACCGGCACGTTTGCTGGATATGCCGTCGACTCGTAAAGCGCCGAACCACTGAAGGCCACGCCGGTCCCATACCTGTTTACGACCAGCCCCCGCACGAAGGGAGGATTGTTGATTCTGCACAACTGCTCCCACAGCTCCGCATCGCCATTGGTCTGAAGGAGATACGTCCTTTCTGCCAAGGGAATCCCAAATCGATTGCCCGCCGTTGCATCTACCGAAGTAATCGGAAGACCGAACACGTTCTTGCAAGCGACCCTTGCCGCCTCCAGCATGTTTGCGGATGCAGTGCCTGCATTGACCAACGGCAAATTACGCGACACGCCCGCGACCGGTGTGCGGGCCACGAGGTCAATCACCAGCCGGGGAATGCTGGCGGTGGTGCCGCCCAGCGCCATCCACGTCATGTAGCGAGCGCCCCAGTCGTCCGCGGTCACCGCCGACGTGACGACTGAACCGAACCCGTCCGTAGCCGCGCGGGCGGTGCCCGGAGATGTCAGCGGACCAAACAGGCCGTTCATGAAGTTGGCGACCCGCGAAGCGCCGCCGGTGAGTTGTTGCACCGTATCTGCCTGGCGGCCCTTGGAGTCCATGTTCGGGCCATGGCAGTTGATGCAGATCATGTCGTAGAGATTCCCGCCCGGCAATTTGTCCATGATTGGCGCCGTGTCCGGAACCTTCGCCAAGTTCATCCAGCGCGGGCGCTTGTCACCCGTGTAGCTTTGCGCCAAGTGCTGCGAAAACGGGGGCTTCGTGAAGTCGCAGTTCGGATTGTCTTGGTAGGCTGCAAATGGCTGCGGAGTGGAGACGAAAGCCTTGAGCTTCTGGTCGAAGGTGATGCCGCCGTTGTCCGTCAGCATGCCGACCAGCTTTTTGATCGTGGGCTCCAATTTGTCGGGAAACGCGTGCTTGACCAGGATGTCGTTCCAGGTCGTCCCTCGAGGCGACCAGGCACCCGGCGACTCGGTGAGATCGGTCGCCACGAAATGCGTGTGATCGGGCACACCATCCAACGGATCCGCGCTGTCCAACGGCAGACCGACTCTCGGGCCCTCTGGCGTCAAGGACAAGTCGACCACATCGTCGTTGCTCGGGCACACGCCGTAGCGCATACCGTTGCGGAACGATTCCACTCGTTGGCTCGCGGCATTGACTGCGTCCGCATACATCGGGTCATCCGGAGAGACCTCCAGATACGGCTGGGGCTCGTTGTCGATCAGGGGATCGCCCGGGAATTTGTTGGCTTCGGTGCCATCCTCACCGGTGCCCCAATAGCTTTCGGAGACCGTCGGGTGCTTTCTCGCTGCGGGGATGCTCACCATCCAGTCGCCCAAGATCTGAGAGACCCGGCAATCATACCCTGAAGTGTCCAACGGCATATGCGGGAAGATCGTGAGGTCATCTCCATAGATGAAGGGAGACTGCGTGTTGCGGTAGATGAGACTGCGCCAGGGCGCTAGGTCGAACACCGCGCCGTCATCAGAGATGTTGAAGAAGAACTTGGGTGCATACTGAGAACCTTTGGTCTGCGGATTGTACTTATAAGGGAGCAGGTCATACAGCGACGGCGTGATGTACGGCACCGCGCGCCCTTCGGCCCCGCGCGTGGTCCTCGGGCTGAACCGGTCGAGTGGAAACTGGAAAATCCCACCGTCTTTGCTGGGCCAGAAGTTGAGCATCTTTTCGAGCTCAGGCACCGAATTCGTCGCATACCCTTTGGGGTTGTGGCAATGGGCGCAGTTGCCGAACATGTAGCCTTGCGCGAGGAGCTCATGCTCATTGCGCGGCGCTCGATCACCCTGAGACTCCTCGAGCAGCGGGATGTCCGCGGCAGAATCAACCCCGGTGATCACGCCGAGATCGGTCAGACGCTCCAATTGAAGGATCTCGTCGCGGTAGGCTTCTTCATAGGTGCCGCCTTCATTCAGAGCCCGCCGTGAGATCTGCATGGGCGTGAATCCGAGCACGAAGTCACCGCGTACGCTACCTATGTGGCAATGGCGACAGCGCTCCTTCCCCGGGAGTACGTAGTGACGCAATACCTTGGCTTTTTCGAGCGCGAAAGTCACGTTCGTCGGCGGAGGATCGGCCAAGCGAATCGCGTCTGCTTTTGGCTCATCCGTGAAATAAGAAATGAGCTTGTCGGGAAAGGGGCTGAGATCTCGCAGGACCTCATTCTCCCCCGTGACCGCGTTGAAGCCCAGCAGCGTGGCCTCGGTCTCGTCTTCGTTCCAAACGTAAGTGCCAAACAGAGCACCCGGATCTTCAGGTGAGCTGTCCGGTCTGGACACGATAATTCGGGTTTCGATCTTGCGATAGCGCTTCGTTTGCGAACCGCGGTCCACGACCTCTTTCATGAAGGTCTTGTAAAAGCGGGTGTTGCGCGGAATCGTGAACTCGCGAGTCGTCTTGTCGTATTTGATCGACTGCCCGAGCGGCACGCGCACGTAGCGCAGCTTTCCAGAACCGTCGGACCATAGCGGATAACCCGGCGCGAACGCGATCACGCCGTAGCGAGCCAATTCCTGGCTATCGAACGTGAATAGATCGGTTTCTGAAAGATGCAGTGGCAAACCCAATTGCAAGTTCGCCGGTACCGCCGGTTGACCCGGCGCCGCCGGCGGTAAGCGCCGGGCCTTGGTAAACATGGCGTCCAGATCCTGCATTTTCTTGCGCCGGTCCGCGCCCCAACCAATCGTAAAGTTCGCAGCGGGGATGCAGTTTCCCAAGTTCGTTTGCCCCTGCGACACGTCCGGTGACATCAGGTAGAGGCTCTCTTTCCCGTACTCTGGATTCGGAACGTAGAAGATATCGTCGGGTGGCGGCTTGCCGACGGGCGCTGCGGCAATCCACTGCGTGAGGGAGTTGGCGAAGGCCACGATTGGATCGCCCGCCGGGCGCTTACTAAAATCGACCCCCAAATCCGGCCCCGCGCCTTCGTCGCCGCGCGGCATGGCCAAGACCGGATTCGTCGCCTTGATATAGGTGTCGATGACGTCTCGAGTGACCAAGGTCCCGAAGCTGGCGCGGGTCACCTTGTAACCACCACTTTTGCCGTCGACATGGCAGTGCCCGCAGTGAGTATTGAACGAATTCCACAGATCATTGACCGCGATCGGGATGGTCGGAGTCTGCACATCGTTGCTGGACACCGCGTCGCGTTGCGGCAGCATGAGCGAGGTGTCCGGCGGGTGGCACGTGTCGACCAGCTGGCGCGTCTCTACGTAGCCGTTACCGCCCGAGCCGCCCGAGCCGCCCGAGCCGCCCGAGCCGTCCGGAGCTGGATCCTCGGTTTCGGCGCCTCCGGTCGACGGCTTGCCCCCCGTACCGTGAGTCGAAGCTTTCCCTGCGGCACCGATAGCGGTCGAGGATTTGCCGGCTTGGACATGGCTCGCCTTGCCTGCAGCGCCAGAGTCCGTGTCGGCATCTGGGGCTTGCTCCGAGAAGCAGCCCGTTGCGCACAACCCGAGCAGGAGCGTGCATCTCCACAAGACCGACTGTGTCGCGTTCATCGCCAACCCTTATGAGTTCCGCGTTCGCGGGCGATATAGCACGCGGTCACGCAAGTCTCGCGTGACAATCCCCAGCGAGCACGCGTCTCTGGATCGTCGCACAAAGTTCACATTCTCAATTCTCAGCGTCGCGCGGACACGTCGGCGCTGGCGGCGCGCTCGGCGGTCGAGCTGTGTCCGGCTGAGCCGTCGCGCTCGGCGAAGTCTGAGCCGTCGCAGCCGCGTCGAGTCGATTCGGACCTGCGGCGCGCGCGCTCGCTGGGGTCGCGCGAGGCTGCGGCGTGAGCCACGCGGAGAAGCGCGGAAAGGGCGCAAAGATCGCGAGCACCAGCAAAGAGACGCACACACAGATCGCACCCAAGCCAAAACCCGCCGAGCCCTACAGGGCAGGCAGGATCGGCTCAGGATCGGTTGCCACGTAGCTCTCGCCGGCCCTTGCCCGCGCGCACGCCGCGCCGAATCAAGTAGGCCGCGAAGACACCGGCAAGCAGCGTTGGAGCGGGGCCGCCGCGATGACCACCCAAGCTGCAGCCATGGGTGAGCGGCGGATACACCTTCTCTATGGTCGTCGTGCACGGGGGCAACGGCTCCCCCTGGTCCGTCCCAGCGCTTCCGCTCGAGCTCACTCCATCATCAGGGACCTCCTGCCCTGCGTCAGTGTTCCCGCCGGCGTCGCTCGAAGGCAGCGGCCCCGGACCCGACCCACTAGCCCCGGTGCTGGGCGGCGGGTCGGTCATTGACGCGGCGTGCTCCTTCGCGTTGTTCGGATTGGTACTATCGATGGCGATTTCTTCGTAGTCGGAGAAGCCATCGCCATCGCTGTCAGTTGCGTTCGCTTTGGCTCGGTCGAGCGCGGATTTCAGCGCCCGATCGTCATTCGATGTCAGGCCAAAGCCCTTCAGCGTGAGGGCGAACTTCTGATTGGCCGTGCCGAGCCTGCCCGGGTCGGTCGTATGGCAGAGTGGACAACCGTCCGCGCCAGTCACGGGCAGCTTCTTCGCATTCCATTGGCTCTCGACCAGAGTCGGATACTCGATGGACGCGGCGGCTGGGCGGGAAGCCGTCAATAGACACGCAGCAACCAGGCCGAGTGCTTTCGTGACCATCGGCGCGCGCCGCATCCGTTGCATGGGCGTTTGCATAGACAGCGACTGTCACGGTTTCGTGACGGTTGGATACCAATTGCGCTGTGCGAGCCCGCTCTGCGAGGACGAGCGACCAGGATCGAGCGCACGCTCGCGCGCTCAGTGCCTCAGTCCGAACTTCTTCAGCTTCTCGTACAGGGTCGAAGCGCTGATGCCGAGTGACTGAGCGGCCACCGATTTGTTGCCACCGCACTGAAGCAGGGTCTGTTCAATCGCAAGGCGCTCGAGCACGTCGAGTGACTTTCCGCCCAGCATCAGTTGTTCGAGTGGACGCGGCTGACTTACGTGGTGCATGAAGTGCAAATGTTCGGGCTTCAACGTGTCGCCTTCGGCGAAGGCCAACGCGCTAGCGAGCGTGTTCTTCAGCTCACGCACGTTCCCAGGCCAGGGTTGAGCAGTCAGACATGCCAGTGTCTCGTCCGTCATGCCCGTATCGGGGAAGCCGAGATCCGCCAATAGCCCGGGGATGAGCAGTGGTAGATCTTCGAGGCGCTGACGCAACGCGGGAATGGGGATCAGGGCCGCGGCCAAGCGAAAGAACAGATCCTCGCGAAAGGAGCGCTCTTTGACGCACGCCGGTAGATCGCGGTTGGTCGCAGCCAGCACCCGCACGTCGACCGGGCGATATTCGTTGCCGCCGACGCGCCGGACACCGCGGTTCTCCAAAGCTCGCAGCAGGAGCGGCTGGAGCTCCATCGGCAACTCACCGATTTCATCGAGAAACAGTGTGCCGCCATTGGCCCGCTCGAAGGCGCCAGCGTAGGTGACCGTAGCGCCGGTGAAGGCGCCGCGCTCGTGACCAAACAGCTCGCTTTCGGCGAGACTGGCCGCGACTGCACCGCAATCGAAAACCACGAACGGCCCCGCGCAACGCGGACTGTGCTCGTGAATCGCGTGCGCGATCACGTCTTTGCCGGTGCCGGTTTCACCGACTATGGTGATCGTGAGATCGGTCTGCGCGAGCCGGCTCAAGGCTGCCAGAACCTGCTGCATCATCGGGCTGCGAGACAGACAACGTCCAAAGCGAAACAGTGCTGGAACGGGCGTAACACGACTCGGCGGAGGCATGAGGGAGTTTTCTGCGGCGCAGCCTACAACAAGACTCGATCAGCCATGCGTGCCAGTGCGATTATTTGCGAATTCGACACCAGACAGCACCGAGCGTCGTGTGTCGTTCGACATGATGTTTAGCAATTTCGATCAGCGGGGGAGTCGCAGGCCCAGCGGGGTCCGCGTCGGCGCTGCTCAGCCGCGCGTCGCACTTTGGTACTTCTTCAATTTCTCGTACAGCGTCGAAGGAGCGATGCCCAAGATCTCGGCGGCGCGCGCCTTGTTGCCGCCGGTCAAGCGCAGCGTCTGCTCGATCGCAGCCTGCTCGATCGCGGCGAGCTTGATGCCCCCGAGCGCCAACTGCTCGATGGCGGATTGTTCGCCGGGCTCGCTCGCCGAAGGCACCACCAAATGCCGCGCTTCCAGCTGCTGGCCGTCGAGGAACGCGATGGCACAGGCCAAGGTATTTTTCAGCTCGCGAACGTTGCCGTGCCACTGGCGACAGGTCAGCACCCGCAAAGCATCGGGGGCGATGCGCACTTCCGCGTGCCCGAGATCTTCGAGCAGACGCAGAGCGAGCGCCGGGATGTCTTCGGTGCGCTTCCGCAATGGCGGCACCTGCACGACCGCAGCCGCCAACCGAAAGTACAGATCCCGCCGAAAACGCCCAGCATGGACCTCGACCTGCAGATCGCGGTTGGTCGCCGCGACGATGCGCACGTCGAATGCTCGATCCTGGGTGCCTCCGACGCGGCGCACCGAGCTGTTGCCGAGCAAACGCAGCAGCCGAGTCTGCAACTCCAACGGCAATTCACCGATTTCGTCCAAGAACAAGGTCCCGCCGTGCGCTCGCTCGAACGCGCCCACGTGGACCCCGACCGCGCCCGTAAAAGCGCCCCGCTCATGGCCGAGCAGCTCGCTCTCAGCGAGGCTGGCCGCGACGGCACCACAGTCGAACACCACGAACGGGCCATCTCCGCGGGTGCTGAGCTGATGAATGGTACGAGCCAAAACGTCTTTGCCCGTGCCCGTCTCACCGATCAACGTGACCGGCACTTCGGCGCGCGCCAAGGGTTCCAGCAGCTCGAGCACGCTGCGCATCGAGCTGGATTCGGCGACGATCTTGCGGGTTGCCTTGGCCAGCACCGGCTGGGCCCCTGCCGTTGCCGTTTGGCACAAGCGCGCCGATTCCTTGCGCAGGTGACTCGCGCGGTTGCCCCAAAAACCGCTTTCGGTGACCGTGACCGCGGTGCGCTCAGTTGGGATTTCTTCGGCGTCGAAGCCGATGCTGCTCCCCTCAGTGACCGCCAGGGTGCTTGTGCTCATTGCCGACGCTTATATCAGCAGCCCGCAAACAGCCGCTGTTACGATTCGAAGGAGTCTGAAAGGCAGGCGTTTGGTTTAAACACAACCGCTGCACCAGAGCGCGCATCAGCTCAAAACGCTCGCGCAAAAGCCATGTCTTCGTCACACGACTCGGAATGATTCGGTGGACCAATTCCACGGCACTCTGTATCGTTTGGATTTCAGAAGCCTCGGAACGAGTCAGCCGTGGCGAACGACCCGCTTGCTCCGGATCGCCGTGCGACTGCCCTGATTTCCGTCGGAACGCGTCTCGACCGAGCCTTTTCGCACGCGGTTGACAGCGCCGCTGCCTTCGTCGACTGTCGGGCCGAACTCGGGCGAAAAGGCCCGCGAGTCGGAGGAATTCAGACGATGCGTGGTTGGTTCGGGGTCTCATTCTTGGCACTGTCACTGGTCGGCTGCGGGCACAACGAAAACGAGTGGCAAGCGCAGCTTGCCAAGTACGAGCAACTCTCGCAGCAGAATGACAAAGAGAAGAACGCCCACGAAGCCGATAGGAAAGCGCTCGAAGAGCAAAAGCAGCTCGTGGCGCAGCTCAAAGAGCAGCTCGAAAAAATGGGCGTCGATCTGTCGTCGCTCAGCCAGCAACTCGAACAGACCGGCTCACAGAACAAGACGCTCGCCAAGAACTTGGAGGAGGTCAATCGCGCGCTCAAGGAGTACCAAGAACGCGCCGCGCAACTCGAACGCATCAAACAGCGCTTCGAAGTCCTGCGCGACAAGTTGAAGAAGCTCACTGACCTCGGTTTGAAAGTCGAGATCCGGCGCAACCGCATGGTGATTCGCTTGCCCGGCGACGTGCTCTTCAGCTCCGGCGACGACAAGCTGCGCGATAGCGGCATCAAGGTGCTCGACGCCGTTGCCGACGTGATTCGGAACGACAAGCAACTCGCCGGTCGCTACTTTCAAATCGCGGGTCACACCGACAACAAGCCGCTGAAGGGCGGCCGCTTCGGCGACAACTGGGGCTTGTCCGTGATGCGCGCACGGCAGGTGCTGCTGTATCTGATCGCGCCCTTGCCTCCGAAGGATGCGAAGCCGCCTAGACCCGGCGTTCCAGTCGAAGGCGGCGGTGGGCTCGATCCGCTTCACCTACACCCAGCCGGCTACGGCGACACCGATCCCGTCGCCGCCAACACCACGGACGCCGATCGGCAGCAGAACCGGCGCGTCGAGCTCGTGCTGTTGCCCGACGTGGAAGAGATGCTCGACCTCAAGTCGCTCATCTGAGCGCGCGCCTGAGCGCGCCCCTGCACTGGCATCGGCGTTACCTGCTTCGCTGCGCGCCCGTCGTGGGGGCGGCCATGTAGGGATGGAGGATTTTGTCGATGGTCAAAATCCTCGTCGCAGCGCGGCACAGCCTTCGGCGTCCAAGGGCGGGAACAGAGGAGAGCTCCGAGGTGCGCTGCTGGAACGCGAGCGCCCCCTCACTCTCGCTCGTCCGACCGAATCGGTCCCGCCCGCGTTCGCTCCCGCGGCACCGAGGCGCCCGCGCTCGGTCCGGCCCGCGCGCCCACTACGCACCGCGCAACCGCTCAGCCTGCAGCCCAGGGAACCACCCCGCAAGCCTCCTCCCGCATTGAGAACGCTAAATTGAGCGTTAAGAAACCTTGGGCCGGTCGGCCTCGTAGAGCTCACAATACTACCGTGAGCCATGTCGCCGTGAGCAGCTGTAGCGTCAGCATCTGGCCCGCGTTAGAAGCAGCGGGCTTGACGTCGGAGCGCCGCCCCACCCTGGCCGAGAGTACCTCGGAGCAGCTCATGGAGCGCTATGTCGACGGTGAGGCAGAGGCGTTCGAGCTTTTGTATCGGCGTGTGTCCCCGAATTTGATGGGATATCTGCTGCGCCTGACTCGTAATCGTGAGCGAGCGGAAGATTTGCTCCAGATTACCTTCTCCAAGGTCCACCGCGCCCGCGGCAGCTTCTTGAAAGGCGCGCCTGTCCTACCTTGGATCCTTGCCATTGCGCGCCGCTCCTTCTTGGATGAGCGCCGTTCCGCGCACGTGAGGACCGAGGACCTGTCCGCGGACGGTTCGCTGCCAGAGCAGCAAAACGAAGAGCGTCCGCTGCCGGCGGAGCTTTCCGATGCCTTGGATCTCGCCCTCGCGCGCCTGCCCGAGAATTACCGAGAAGCGATCGTGCTGACCAAGATCACTGGCTTGAGCGTCGCCGAAGCCGCCTCTGTTTTGGGCGCAACGGAAACTGCTGTAAAGCTCCGAGTTCATCGCGGCTATACCCAATTGCTCAAAGAACTCGAGCAGTACTCGCGTACATCATGAGCATGCATCCGCCCGATCCACTCGCTGACTTGCCCTGGCCAAAGCCGGAAGCCCCGCGCGAGGCCGTGTCCGCGAAGATCTGCGGCGCCTGCACCAAGAACCTGTGCCCCATGCGCGGTCTGTCGGCGCTCGCTCGACTCTCACTGTGTGTGTTCGCGTCGGGGCTGGTTGCGAGCGTCGGGTATTGGTTCGGTGTGCGTCACCAGCGCTCCGAGCTCGGCTTGCGCATGGGCCTGTATGCGGCAGTGGCCTGGGGCTTGCTGCAAGCCGCGGTGCTGTACATCGGCTTTGCGCCGCGGCGCGGTCTGCTCGGCTCGCGCGCGCTGCGCATCGGGCTCGCTGCGGTCTTGCCCTTGTTGTTCCTCGGCTATCTCTCGTACGCCGCGTGGAGCTACGTGCCGTTCGAGCAGTTTTCGCAAAGCCCGCGCGCGGGGCACGCGTTCAGCTGCGGCCTGATCGCGCTTGGCTTCGGCGCCATCGTGGGCGGCGCCGTGTTGCTCGCTTGGCGCGGCACGGATCCGATCACACCGCGGCTGTCCGGGACTTTGGCGGGTTTGGTGGGGGGTGTGGGTGGTGCGCTCGCGGTCGGCATCGGTTGTCCCAGCCATGAGGCGTGGCACCTGTGGACCGCACATGGGCTGATCGTGTTGGCACTCGGGTTGATGGGCTTTGGGGTGGGGCGGCGGCTGTTGTCGCCGTGAAACGCCCGAGCGCGCGGGTCATCCGCGACAAGCTGCTCGAGCTCGCCCGCTACGGAGCCATCTTCGCGGGCGTGTATTTGCTTTCGACGCACTTCGTCCGCCATTCTTCCGGCCCGAAAGAGGGCAGCGCTGCGGCGCCCTTCGACTTGCCCTTGGCGGGACGAGACGGCCGCGCAAGTCTCAGCGCGCAGCACGGCAAACCGATGTTGATGGAGGTTTTTGCCAGCTGGTGCGGAGCGTGCAAGCGCAGCTCGCCACGCCTCAGCGAAGCCTTCCTCGCGCATCGCGACAAGGATGTGACCTTCCTCGCGGTGAGCGTCGACGAAGATCCGTCGGCCGCGGCGCGCGTCAAGAGTGAGTGGCAGCTGCCGTTCGACGTGGCCGTGGACGACGGCAGCGTGTCCCGCGGTTACGGCATCAGCATGCTGCCGACCCTGATCTACATCGACGCCAACGGCACTGTTCGCCACAGTGCCGCGGGCGTGGTGTCGCGCTCCGAAATCGACAGCTGGCTCTCGGAGCCCTGAGCGCGCGCCGCCCGCTGGTTTATTTCGAAGTAGCGGGCGCCGGCACGTGTGCTGGCAGCTTGATCATGTGCGGGAGGCCCGGCGGTGCCGCGGCGGAGCCGGACGCTGCCGGCGCGCTCGCAGCGGGGGCGAACTGGATCGGCGGCATCTCGTGCGGCGACGAGGGCAAGGGGGGGAGCGGCGTGCCGTCGTCCGCTTTGCGAAGAGTGGCCTTCCAAATCGACTCCGCGCGCTCCATGCGCAGCAAAAAGACCTTCGGGGCACCCGAGAGGCCCACGCTGGTCACGCGCGCGGTCGCGGCGGCGCCGCTCGCGTCCAAGAGCACGGCCGAGGTCAGCACCTTCTCCGAGAGGGTCTTCTTCTCGGCCAGGCAAGCCGCGTTGCAGGCGGCCTTCTCTCGTTCCAGCTGCTGCAGCACCTCACCCGTGGCGAGCTCCGCGGCGGCCGCGAAGTCGTGGGTCAGCCAGCGCTGTTGCAGCTCGATCGCGGCGTTCTTCGGATCGCGCGCCAATTCTTCGGTCGTGACCACCCGGGGCACGCGCGTTTCTTTGGGCGGATGATAGTTGCAACCGCCGCGCGCCAACGCCCACATGATCACGGTCAATCCGCCGAGGATGCCGAGCATGCCGACCGTCATCTTCGACGGAGAGTCGATTTCCTCTTCGGTCTTCGGAATCGGTGCTCGGGGGCGCTTGGCCTTCTTCTTCTTCGGGCGATCACTGGCGCTCGCGACCGCCGGCTTCTTGCTAGAGGCCTCTTGCTCGTCGACAGCGCTCTCGGACTCGGATTCCGTTGCCATGGGCGCCATCGGGTAACCCGAATGTCGTTCGTACGCAACCGCTCCCGAGGCCTGACCGACCGGACGGGATGCCCCGAATTGCGGCAATTCCCCTGACCTTGCCAATTTTCTGTCTCGCCTGCGCTGGGACAGCACCTTTACCGCCCAAAGCGCTGGCCCTGAATGAGGCGGGGGTCGCCGCGCTGGCCGCGGGTGATCTGGAGACGGCGGACGCACGCTTCAGCCTGGCGCTCGAATACAACCCCAAGTTCGTGGATGCCTTGACCAACCAGGGTCTGGTCGAGCTGCAGCGCGGCAATTTCGAGCGCGCCCGGCAATTGCTGACCCGTGCCCGCCGCCTGAACCCCGACGTCGCCCAGCCGCACCACGCGCTCGGCGTCCTGGCAGAGCGCGAGCGCCGCCCGGACCTGGCCTCACCCAACTACTACGAGGCCCTGCGCGTCGATCCGGGTTTTGCGCCAGCGCGCGCCAACCTGGCCCACCTCTTGTACGACGGCGGGCTGTACGAAGAAGCCTTGCTCCAATTCCGACGTTTGGTCGAGGTGACGCCAGACGTGATCGCCGCGCAGGTCGGCTTGGCTGCCACTCTGCTGCACCTGCAACGCGTAGAAGAAGCGCGAGCGGTGATTGCAGGCGCGCTCGTCCGCGCCCCAGACGATGCAGAGCTTTTGATCTTGGCCGCCCGTTTGGAAATTCGGGACGGCGCCTACGATGCCGCCATCGCTCGCCTCACCCCGCTCACGCACGCGCGCTCGGAGCTCGCCGTGCACGCGCTTTCTTGGCTGGCCGCCGCCGAAGTCGCCCGCGGCAGCCCGCGCGCCGCGCTGGTCGCGGCCGAACGCGCGATCGCGCTCGCCCCGGACGATGCGCTGGCCAGCTACGCCGTTGCCATCAGCTTGCAGAAACTCGGCGATCCGGCTGCAAAACGCTGGCTAGAGCGCGCTTCCGCGCTATCGCCTGCCGTGCGAGTGGTTCTAGACTCGGTTCAGTGACTCCTCTCCCCTCTGCCGGCTCGGGCGCCTCAGCTTCGGGTTTCTGGTTGCGCCTGCAACGTGAGCGCGCGCTGATCGCGCTGTTCAATCTCGGCCGGCAACGGGCCGCCGGGCTACGCTTGGCGAGGATCTACGCCTGGGGCGCGTTCGTGGGCTATGGTTTTGCCATCTGCCTGACCCGCGGCAGCGCTCGTTCCGCCGCGATTCACGGTTTGGTTCGGGCAGCGCTGGTGTCGTTGTCTTGGGTCGTGGGTGGCCTCGCCGCGCTCGGTTCGGCTCGAGCCTTGGCGCAGCAAACGGAGGGTGAGGCGCTCACGGCGCTGGCGGTGCAGCGCGGCTTCCCCCGTTCCGCGTTCGCGCGCGCCCGCACCTGGGCGGCGGCCGCGCTGGTGGCGCGCGTGGTCGGCGGCCCCGCGTTATTGCTGGTGGGCGTGGGTCTCGCGAATGGTAGCTCCCTGTCCTGGGCGCTCGCGGTCGCGCCCGCAATCGCCATCTATGCCGTCGCGCTCGGCCTTTCACTGGCGCTGCTGGCGCACTTTTCAGCCGAGCTGGCCCCGCGCCATCCGGGCGCGCTACTGAGCGCTTTGCTGCTCGGGCCGCTGCTGCTTTCCTGGGCTTTTCCCGGCGTTCCCAGCGTGCCCAGCCTATTTTCTGGCCTGCTTTCGCAGCTGTTGGCAGCCGGGGCGGCGCTCACGTGAGCGAGCTCCGCTTCGAGGCGCTCAGCCACGCCGAGCTCTCCCGGGTGAGCGCCGTGTTTGGTGCGGGCATGCACGTCGTCGTGGGCACTGAACGCGACGGCACGGGCACGTTGCTCGAGCTCGCCGCGGGCATGCTGAAGCCCGCAGCCGGCAGCGTGCAGCTCGATGGCTCCGCTCCCTGGTCCGAAGCGCGGACGCGCCGGCGGATCGCATCCTTGTTTGCGAGTGAAGCGCTGCTGCCCGCGCGCGACGTCGCGGGTGCGCTCACGTTGCTGCTCGGGGCACGTGGCGACACGCGCTCCGCGCTGAGCGTGCTCGACAGCGCCGGGCTCGCCCATTTTGCCAAGCAGCGTGTTTCGGCTCTGACGCCGAGCGAGACGCGCGCGCTCGCGCTGGGCCTCGCGCTGAGTCACGAGCAGCCCGCCCTGCTCGCGTTGCACGAGCCGCTGAGCACGGGCGGCGGTCTTTCCCGAGACTTCGTGGTGCAAACTTTGAACGAACGCAGCGCGGCCGGGGCGATCGTGCTGTGCTGCACCAGCCGCTTGGAGGACGCAGCGCGCCTGGGCGGCAGTGCGAGCGCGCTCGAGCGCGGCTCGTTGCTCGCACACGTTCAAGCGCAGCCGACACAGGGCGCGATCACGCTGCGCGTGCACACCGCCGAACCACGACGCCTCGCCGCGCGGCTGAGCGAAGCCCCAGACGTCTCGGGGGTGGAATGGGCCGGTGGGCACGAACTCCTGGTGCGCGGTCCGGACCTCGAGCGGCTGGCCCACAGCGTCGTGGCCAACGCACGCGCCGAAGCGATCCGAATCACCGCGCTCAAGCCAGACGCGCCCGCGCTGGAAGCCCTGGCCGCGGAGCGCGCTGGCCTCGCGCAAGCCTATTACGAGCGGGCACACGCACGTGCCACGAGGCAACCGTGAACGACGTGCGCATCGGTCTGACGCTCGCCCGCGAACGACTGCGCGGCCCCACCGCTCCGCTCGTCTTGCTGCTGGGCGCTGGCGCGCTGTTCGCGATCGGCGTCTTGGAGCGCAGAAGCGACGCGCAGAGCGCACCGGACGCCGCGCTGAGCGGCGCGGTATTCGGCATCGCTCTGCCGCTCATTTCGTATCTCGTCAGCGAGCGCGTGTGTGAAGGTCAGCGGCTCGAGCGCAGTCTGGACGCGGTGGCCCGCTATGGCGCCGATCGGCGCGCGGCCCTGCTCGGTTTGCTGCTCGGTTCGAGCTCGTGCACGGCATTCGCGGCTGCGCTGCTCACGCTCGCCGCGTTGCTCGGTGCGCACGCTCCGCACGCAAGCGCGCTCGCCGCCGATGTGCGTGCGAGCGTCGGCATCGCGCTGCTCGCGGGCGCCGTGTATGCGCTGTACTTCGCCGCCGCAGCAGCGCTCGGCAAGCGCGGTGGCGGCCGCAAATGGGCGCTGATCATCGACTTCGTGTTGGGCGGCGGGAGCTCGCTGTTGGCCGTGCCCTGGCCGCGCGCTCACGTGCGCAATCTGCTCGGTGGCGAGCCCGTCGCTGGTTTCTCGCAAGCAAGCGCGTGGGCCGCCCTCGCGCTGATCGGCCTATCGTGCGCGGGCTGGAGTCTGCTGCGGACGCGCGAGTGAGCGACGGGCTTCGGCGATTGTGCTAGGTTTGGGCGCGAACATGGAAAAGTTCCTGCGCGTAGTTGGTCGGCGGGTTCAGCCCCCAGTGGGCGAATTGCCCAGCGCCGAAGCCCGCGCAGCGATGAGCGGCATGGCGAAGTACCTCACGCGCGCCCCGAAAGGCATCTTTCGCTACAAGAGCCACGAGGAAGCCAACCGCGATCGGGAAAAGTGGCAAGTGGCCGCCATGCTCGACAAGCAAGCGCGTGGCTGATTTCACGCGCCCCGCCACTTGGGAAGATTTGCGCACGGTCGCCGCGTTGCTCAATGCAGCGGGCGTTCGCTACGCGTTGATCGGCGGTTATGCCATCGCTGCCCACGGCTACAATCGCTTCTCCGAAGATCTGGATTTGATCGTCGATCCCGCCCCCGAAAATACCGGGCGATGGATCGCGGCACTGAGCAACTTACCGGACGGCGCTTGTCGCGAGCTCTTGGGGCAAGACTCGCTGTTTCAGCAAGAGGGCGAGTACGCCGTTCGTATCAACGACGAGTTTACGATCGACATCATGCCTTCGGCCTGCGGACATCGCTTCGCCGAGCTCGAGCCGTTCATCGAAGAGCGATCGCTCGACGGCGTTCGCTTGCCCGTGCTCGGTCTCGCAGGTCTGCTGCTGACGAAAGAGGGCATGCGCGAGAAAGACCGCGCCGATCGGCGAGTAATCGAGCAAGCCCTGGCGGCGCTGAAAGGCGCCGGTTGAACGCGCTTCGGCGCTGGGCCAGCGCGTTTGGCCGGCACAATCGTCGGCTTCGGAGACGAGCCGCGGGCGGCACCGCGCGCTGCCGCGAGGTGCGCTGCTGGATCGGGAACGCCCAACTCTCCGGAGCGCTTCCGCGGCTGGGCCAGCCCGGCTCGGTGTAGTCCCGGCGCGTCGGTACTGGCGGCCCAAGCCGTTGGCTGTGCGCGCGCACAGGGTCATTTCGGCGCGGCGCCCGGCGCGCACGCCGCTTGCCCGCTGTCGTTGGGTGTGTGCGCGAACGGCCTGATTTTCTGTGCGACGGCGGACACGACGCTGCGCACTCCGCTGGGTGTGCAGACACGGCATGAACTTTGCGGTGAGCGAGCGCAGCAAAATTGGCCGCGTTTTTGCAAGACCCGAGCAAGGCCGAGAGCGAGACCACTGTGCGCGGCCCTCCTGGCGCAAAAGCGAGACCGGTTCCAGAATTTGATTTGCCGCGAACTGGCGCAAGTCGAGATCTGTGACTAGGCTGGGGTCGAGCGTGCAGGGCATCGTTTACAAGTTCGAAAGCTTCGCAGCATTGTCAGAGGCCCTCGATAGTGAGGAACCGGACGTCAAGCTGCCGGTCGAAGACGGCCTCGTCGACGGGCAGTGGCTCGTGGCGACCTTTACCATCGGCAACGATGCCACGTCGGTCGCAGGGCGCGTCGCCGATCGCGGCAGCGAGCTGCATCTGACGTTCGAAGAGCGGGATTGGAACCAACTGTGCCGCTTTGCCAATGGCCAATGTTCGCCCTCGATCCCGCCGCCCTGCCGGGAAGGCGCGGAAGAGGTGTCGGCGCCGCCAGGCAGCACGGTTTTGGTGGTCGATGACGACCCCGCGATGCGCAGCATCATCTGCACCATGCTGCACAGCGCGCGCATCAAGACCCTGCAGGTCGGCTCCGGTGAAGAAGCGCTGGATTGGCTGGCCAAGAATTCGGCGGACTTGTTGCTGCTCGACTGGGGCCTGCCGGGGATGAACGGCCTCGAGCTGTGCCAGCGCCTGCGCAGCGACAAGCGACACCGCGCGCTGCCGATCATCTTTTTGACCGGGCACTCGTCGAGCTCGGATTTGGTGCAAGCGTTCGAGGCGGGCGCGGACGACTTCGTGAGCAAGCCGTTCCGGGCGCCCGAGTTGCGCGCGCGCGTGCTCGGCCTGTTGCGGCGAGTGATCGGCGAGCGGCTGGCCGCGGGTTGACGTGACCGTCGCACAGCGGCGGCCTTCGTGAAAACGTCCGGCGCTGGCGCGGGGATTTCACTCGCGGCCACGGATCTGAGCGGTTTCAACGAGTGCGAGCACAAAACCGTGCTCGATCTCGCCGTCGCGCTGGGCGAGCTGAAGCGCCCCGGTGACAACGAGATCGAGCGGCGCATGCTGGAGCGGCGTGGCTTCGAGCATGAAGCGCGGGTGTTCGAGCACCTGGTGCAGACCCGCAAAGACCTGGTCGAGATTGCGCTGGGGCCGGGCGACTCGGCGCGCGCCGAAGCGGTGCGGGCGACGCGTTTGGCAATGGAGCGCGGCGCGCAGCTGATCGCGCAGGGCGTGCTGGTGAACGAGCGCTGGTTCGGCCGTCCCGACTTCTTGCTCAGGGTCGAAAAACCGAGCCGCTTCGGCGCGCACAGCTACGTGGTGGCGGATGCGAAGCTCGCCCATGAGGCGAAAGCGCGCGCCGTCTTGCAGCTGTGCGCCTACAGCGAGCTCTTGGCAGAGCAACAAGGCGCTGAACCCGAGCTCTTGTATCTCGCGCTCGGCGGCCCCGAAGTGCACTTGCTCGCGCTGCGCTGCGCCGATTACACGTCGTACTACCGGCTCGCCAAGCGACGCTTGGAGGCATTCGTCGCGGGCGCGGGCACTGCCGCGCGCGAGACATACCCGGAGCCGGTGGAGCACTGCGGCGTGTGCAGCTGGTGGAAGCGCTGCGAAGAGCGACGGCGCAGCGATGATCATCTGTCGCTCGTGGCGGGGATCAGCGCGCGTCAGCGCGATCGGCTGAACAGCGCCGAGATCGCCCGAGTCACCGCGCTCGCGGCGCTCGATCCGGCGCGCCGGATCGACGGCATCGCGCAGGAATCGCTCTGCCGCGTGCGCGAGCAAGCGCGGCTGCAAGTCGCTGGGCGCGCTGCCGGCAAGCCGCTGTACGAGCTGTTGCTCGATGCGGAGCCGAACTTCGGGCTCGATCGACTGCCGTCGCCCACGCCGGGCGATCTCTTCCTCGACCTGGAGGGCGACCCCTTCGTGCAAGGCCGAGGCCTCGAATACCTGTTCGGGCTGCTGTGCGCGGACGAAATCGAACACTCTACATCCTCGGGTGCGGCGCGCGGCGCGCCCCGCTATCGCGCGTACTGGTCCAAAACCGAGGCCGAAGAAAAGCGCGCGTTCGAGGCGGTGATCGACCGCATCGTCGCGGGCCGCGCCGCGTGTGCCGAGCTGCACGTCTACCACTTCGGTCACCGCGAGGCCGATGCGCTCAAGACGCTGTCGTGCCGGCATCGAACTCGCGAGAGCCAGGTCGACCAATTGCTGCGCGAGCACGTGCTCGTCGATTTGCACGGCATCGTGAAACGCAGCGTGCGGGCTTCGGTCGAAAGCTACACGCTCAAACAGCTCGAGGGCCTGTACGACTTCGAACGCAGCGCCGAGCTGCGCGCGGCCGCGCGCGCCATGCAGCTCTTCGGCTGGCTGCTCGAAAGCGGCGAAGGCGAAGCAGGCGAAGCCGAACTGCGCGCGACCATCGAGCGCTACAACCAGGACGACTGCCTCTCCACGCAACGCCTGCGCGACTGGCTCGAAGCCAGGCGCGGCGAGTTCGAAGGGAAAACCGGGCGGATCCTGGGTCGGCCTGAAAGCCCGAAGCCAGCCCCGGCCGAGGAGCCACGCAGCGAGAGCGAAGAGCTCGCGCGGCGTCTGCTCGAACGTCTGCCGGAAGATCCCGCGCACGACACGCGCGAGCAGGCGGCCGAACGCCTGCTGGTCGGCCTCTTGGAATGGCATTGGCGTGAGAGCAAGCAAACGTGGTGGGAGTACTATCGCGCGCTCGAACTGGCGCCCAAGGAGCGCTTCGAGGATCGCGCGGTGCTCTCGGGCTTGCGCTTCGTAGGGATAGTCGGCAGCGAAAAGAAGTCGAGCATTTGCCGCTACGAATTTCCCGAGCAAGAGCATGCACTCAAGGTCGGTTCACAGGCGCACGATCCGGACAGCGAAAAGGGCGCCGGTGAAGTGCTCGCCCTGGGCGACGACTTCGTGCTCTTGAAGCGCGGACCGACGATGACTGCGCACCCGAGCGCGTTGATCTCCGGCGTGCCGATCCCCACCCGGGGCCACGCCGCGCGGCTGCTCGCGCTCGGGCGCGAGCTGCTCACAGGGGGAGAGTCATTTCGAGCGGCCCGCGAGCTCTTGCTGCGCAATCCGCCGCGCTGTGGGCAAAAACCCCAATCTCCCCTGGTTTTGCCGGGTGAAGACACGGTGCTCGCGATCCAGCGCCTGGCCTTGTCCCTCGATCATTCGGTGCTCGCCATTCAAGGCCCCCCCGGCTCCGGCAAGACCCATCGCGCCGCCGAGATGATCGCGGCGCTGGTGCGCGCGGGCAAGCGCGTCGGAGTGACGTCGAACAGCCATCGCGTGATCAAGGCCGTGCTCGCCAAAGCAGCCGAGCGCGCGCCGACTCTCCGCATCCTACACATCGACGACGCGGACTCAGCCGAAGACGCGCAGGCGCCGTTCGAGTTCAACAAGGACTACCCACGCATCCGCGCGCGGCTGGACGCAAGGCAGCTCGATGTCGTGGGCGGCACGAGCTGGGCTTGGACGACGGACCGCTTGGAACACAGCGTCGACGTGCTGGTCGTCGACGAAGCAGGCCAAATGTCGCTGGCGAATGTGCTCGCGGTCTCGAGCGCCGCCGACAGCCTGGTGTTGTTCGGCGACCCCGCGCAGCTCGACCAACCGCAAAAGGGCTCGCACCCGCCCGGCGTCGAGGCCTCCGCGCTCGAGCACTTGCTCGGCGACGCGCTGACGATGCCCGCGGATCGCGGCGTATTTTTGCCTGAAACGCGCCGGCTCTCGCCGGCGATTTGCGCGTTCACGTCGCGCGTTTTCTACGACGGTCGGCTGACGCCGATCGCAGGCTTGGAGCAGCAGCGCATCGAGGGACCGGCCCCATTCAGGGGCAGCGGGCTCCGCTTCGTGCCCTGCGTGCATCGCGGCAACACCAATCAAGCCGACGAAGAAGTGGCGTGCGTGTACGAGATCATCGCGACGCTTCTGCGGCACCCCACGCGCTTCGTGGATGGGAAAGGGGAGACGCGCGCATTGTCGGCGCGCGACATCCTGGTGGTCGCGCCGTACAACGCGCAGGTCATTGCGCTGCGCAGCCGGCTCGGCAGTGACGTGCAAGTGGGCACGGTCGACAAGTTCCAGGGTGCAGAAGCGCCCATCGTCGTCTACTCGATGACCTCGTCGAGCGCAGAAGACGCCCCACGCGGGCTCGAGTTCTTGTATAGCCTCAATCGACTCAACGTCGCCACTTCGCGTGCACAGGCCCTCGTGATCTTGGTCGCCAACCCCACTCTGTCTCGCGTCCGCTGCATGACACCCCGCCACATGCAACTCGTGAACGCCCTGTGCGCATTCCTGGAGCTGGCCGAGCCCTGACCCTGGCCACCCTTCAGGGTTGCGAAGCCGGAGCGCTTCCGCGGCGCTGGCTTCCAATTTGCTTGTCGCTGCTCCGAGCACGTGTTCCCGGATGCCCACGACTACTTGCAGCTGTTCGGCACCTACCAAGACGAGACCGGGGTGCACGACTTCGGTCAGGCTTATCTCGAGCCGGACGACGAGCGCTACCGCCTCTTGTTCGAGCAAGTTTGCCGCCTGCTCGTGAAATCGTCTGCGTTCAATGGCCGCATGCCGCAGGAATTCAGGCGTACTGCCCGCTCGTATCTAGCCCGGGACAAGAAGACGCTCGCGCACATGCGTACGCCGGAGATGCGACACTTCATGCTCAGCGATCTGTACGACTACGTGCACCTCTGCAGTCGCGCCGGACAGCGCTCGTGGTGATGCCCTTGCGCCGGCGGTCGGTCGCGCGGCCTCGGTTCACCGATTGTCGCGAATACGACGCTGCGTCACATCTGCGACACTCTTGACGACGCTGCTCAGGCCCAGCGCTGGGAGCGGAAGGCCGTGGCGATGGCAGTCGCTCGGGCCAGCTGCAGGGCCTCTGCTTGCGCGTCCGTGTGCGGCGCAATCGACGAACAGGCGTCGAGTGCCAGGCTCAATAGCTTCGACTTCGGATAGACTTGTCCCGACCGTGCTCCGTATGCGCGGTAGTCACAGGCGCAGACCGTCATCAGCAGCTCGAAGCGCTCTTTTTGATTGAAGGCGCCCAAACGATCGAGCATCGCCGCCACCGGGCCCGCCCGCACTTCGGACACGCGATGCACGCGCTCGCCTTCAGTCAGGGACAAGAGAGCGAGCTCGCGACAGGCTTCGGGAACGCCAAACCGGGCACAAATCGCCTCGATGCGCGGACCTCCGCGATCAATGTGACGATAGTGAATCGGCAAGTGCTCGGGCGGAGAGTCGGATTTGCCGACATTCATCACCAGCAGCGTGAAACGAACCGCGAGCGGCGCAGCGCAGGCCGCGGCTTCAGCCAGCGCGCTCAACGTATGCATACCGATGTCCACGCCGGTCTGCTCATCCGTGATTTGCAGGACCCCGAACAAGGCAGCCACCTCCGGCAGCAAGATCGGCAGCGTCTGCGAGACGCGCAAGGCCGAAATCATGGCTGACGGGGTACGGGACATCAGCCCGCGCGCGAGCTCCGGCCAGATTTCCGCTGGCGAAATGTCGGTTCGTGCGGCGCGTCGGATCAAGTCGGAAAAGGCGGCATCCATGGTGTCTTCGCGGATCACTGCAGTACCCACTCGGGCTCTTGCAATAAGTCCGCCACTGCCAGGACACGCGAACCGGTCGACCACTCGGCTACCGGCACGCTCCGGGAGCGTGGCACGAGCGGTGCTTGAGAGCAGCTTCGGTGTCGTGCGTCGACGGACAGAGCAGCCCGAGCAGGGTCGAAGCGGACGCTTCCTTCGCGAGCTCGCCGCTCGAAGGCGTGCGGTTCGACAATCGGCTGGTGAAAGAGCTGCCCGGAGACCGTTCGCTGAACCGCTCCGCGCGGACCGTGCACAACGCCTGCTACTCGTCGATCCTGCCCGTCCGCGTCGCCGCCCCCAAGCTCGTGGCCTGCGCGCAGGAGGTCGCGGACCTGCTCGGCCTGCCCTCGGCGCTCCTCGCGTCGCCGAAGTTCGTGGAGTTGCTGGCTGGCAACACGCTCTTTCCGGGCATGGACCCGTTTGCGACCTGTTACGGCGGGCATCAGTTCGGAGGCTGGGCAGGGCAGCTCGGTGACGGCCGCGCCATCACCTTGGCCGAGCTACTGAACGGAGCCGGAGAGCGCTTCGAGCTTCAGCTCAAAGGCGCTGGCCGCACGCCGTACTCGCGCGCGGGTGACGGTCGCGCCGTGCTCCGCTCGTCGATTCGCGAGTTTTTGGCGAGCGAGGCCATGCACCACCTGGGGATCCCGACGACCCGCGCGCTGGCCCTGGTCACCACTGGGGAGCGGGTCGTGCGCGACATGCTGTATGACGGCAATCCCAGCGAAGAAGCGGGCGCGATCGTGTGCCGGGTCGCGCGCTCCTTCCTGCGTTTCGGGAATTTCGAGCTGTTCAGCGCGCGCGACGACGGTCCGACTTTACAGCGGCTCGCAGACTACACGCTCGCTTCGTTCTTCTCCGAGCTGGGCGCGCCGGGTAAAGCCAGCTATGGGGCGCTGTTTCACGAGGTCTGCCGGCGCACGGCAGCGATGGTCGCGCATTGGATGCGCGTCGGCTTCGTGCACGGTGTGATGAACACGGACAACATGTCGATCCTGGGGCTCACCATCGACTATGGTCCGTACGGCTTTTTGGACCACTACGAGCGCGATTTCACGCCCAACACCAGCGATGTCGGTGGCCGTTACCGCTATGCCGCGCAGCCGAGCATCGCCAAATGGAACCTGCTGAAGCTCGCGGAAAGCCTGTTTCCGCTCGTTCAAAGCGCTGCTTCCCTGCAGCAGGGGCTCGCCCTGTATGAGGCCGAGTTTTCCGCATTGCATCGCCGCTTGCTCGGCGAAAAGCTCGGCCTGTTCCCGAGCGAGCGCGATAACGACCGCAGCGAGCCCACGTCGCTACCGAGCTTGCTCGACGAGCTGTTTGCCCTATTCGAGACGGTGCCGACCGACTTCACCCTGTTCTTTCGCGCGCTGTCGGATGTGCCGCTGGAGGAAGCCGCCACGGAAGAGGCGCGGCTATCACCCCTCGCACACGCCTACTACTCACCCGTGCACGGCTGGGACCGAGAGACGCGCGCACGGCTGCTCGCTTGGCTCCAGCGCTACGCGGCACGCGTCCGCGCCGATGCCCGCCCCGCCCACGCCCGCCGGGCGCTCATGCACGCGGTGAACCCCAAGTACATTCTGCGAAACTACCAAGCGCAGCTCGTGATCGAAGCCGCGGAACGCGGAGACTACGGCGCCCTGGGTGAGCTGCTCGACGTGCTGCGTCGACCCTACGACGAACAACCCGGACGCGAGCATTTCGCCGAAAAGCGGCCTGATTGGGCGCGCGAGCGCGTGGGCTGCTCGCAACTCTCTTGTAGCTCGTGACCCCGAAACCCGCGCGCAGCTGGGTGCCGATTGACTGACTCCTCGCCCACTGCTTCGAGGCTCATTGGGGACGCGCGTTCGCGGACCCCTTGCCATCGAATTCGAGCGTCGTCTCCTCGCCTTCACACTCCACGATCGCTCGCCGCAACGCTCCGTCTTCGCCATAGGTGTAGCGATGAGCGAGCTCCACCGAGCCGTACACCACTTTTTCGAATGCGGTGAGCCGCCCAGCAACGTCAAAGTAAGCGCGAACGAAGGTATTGCGATTGTCGAGCTCCGACTCTTCGAGCGGATCGATCAGGCGGAGCGGCAACTTCAGCCCACCGTATGTGACGAAGTACCGACAGACAGTCGGTTCGAGCGCGGGATTCATGGGCGCGGAGCCTACCCCAGTCACGGGTGCTCTTGGCCTTCATCTGCAGGCGAGAACAGCTCGGACTTCTTACTCCGATAGAAGCGGATCCAGCCGAGCGTGGTCGGAGCCATGGCTCGAATGGCGAGCCAGCAGGCATTGAGCGCGGACTCACCGCCCGCGCGAATGCGCTGGCCAGTGATCACCCAACCGCCAAAATCCAGCTCTTCCATGGCTTGACGCGCTTCGACACTGAGCGCTGCGTGCGCGTCCGAAACGCTCAATAGCTGGCGCAACACTTCGTACTTCGTCAAACGCGAGGCCGAGAGCTCCGCTTGCTCGAGCCCCTCGGCGAGCGTGAGGACAGCGGTGGAAGCGTTCTCGATGATATCGACCGCCGCGCGGTCCTCACCGGTCAACATCTCGACCTCTTTCGGTCCCTTCCAGCGCTCAACTCGCCTTCAGCATGCGCCCGAGCTCGCCGCTTTGGCTCATGGCGGTAACGATGTCCGCACCCCCCACGAGTTTGCCGCCGATGTAGAGCTGCGGGAACGTCGGCCAGCTCGAGTACTCCTTGAGACCCTGGCGGAGCTCAGGGTCGGCGAGCACGTCGATATCCAAGAAGTCCACGTTTTCTCGGGTCAAAATCCCGACCACTTGGGCGGAGAAGCCGCATTGAGGCAGCCGCTTGTTCCCCTTCATGAACAGCACGACCGGCTTCGATTCAATGGTGGATACGATTCGCTCACGTAAGGTGGAATTCATCGGCTATCTCCGTTTGGCTGCTGCAGGGTGACCGGCGCAACGGTCTCGAGCGCCAGCGCGTGGATCGGCCCATCCATCGCGTCCCCCAATGCGCGGTAAACGAGCTGGTGCTGCTCGATGATCGACTTCCCGGCGAACGCGCTGGACACAATCTTCGCCTGGTAGTGATCCTGCGTACCCGTGAGATCGGTGACCTCAATCAGGGCGGACGGGATGACGGCAGCGATCCGTCGCTTCACTTCGTCGGGGTGCATCGGCATGCCGACTGCGTAGAGCACGAGCCGTGCCATCCGCTGAACGTCCGGATCGCCCGCTGATCGACGCACCCGGCGTGTGGAGCGGGCGAAACCTGTCGCAGATCCGACAACGAACGTCGGACTTGGTTCATTCGCTCGCCGACCAGAAGACCGGAACTCGAACTCCCGGTCTACCAGCCGGCAAACTCGAAGGCTGGCCCTGACTGGGAATGGGCGATCGCGATCCAGCTTCGCACCTCGGAGTGCACGTGGTTTCCGCTCGGAGCGCTCCCCTGAAGTGAACCGCCAAAAACTTCGCTTTCTGACCGGTGGCAGTCAATCAGCGCACTCGGGTTGCAGTCCCGTTCGCCGAGATCATGTTCGTGCATCTCGTGCACCCGGTGCACCTCGTGCACCATGCCGCTGGCAATGCAAGCGCTGACCTCTGCCGAGCGCGGTGCGCCGACGTCAGCGGCGCGCGGTCCCCGGGCGTGGACGGCGCGGGGTGGGGTCTCGACGTTGAGAGTAAAGGAGTGAAATACGATGCGCAGCGCGACAACCACGTTTTCGTGGGTAGTTCTGAGCTCGTCGCGGAGGGAGCGATTGGCTGACCTGAAGTGGCTAGACGGCTCCGTGTGCGTACGACTTCGTGCACTCCCCGCGCTCGTGGATCGTGCGCCGGTCATGGCGTGTCAGTGGTTGCGAACTCCACGAATTCGTCCGCGATATTTTTCTTGGCAGGCCTGTCGACAGCGAGATTGTGGGGTCGAAGCCCGAAGCACAAGATTTCGCAAGAGGTCCGCGAGCAAGAGCTGATGCTGCGCCGAGGCAAGTACGACGGCTGCAACGACCAGCACTTCGCGGAGAAGCTGGTGGTCCACCCAAGCACCGAAGCCGGCTGGAGCGAAAGGCTCGAGCTTGCCAGATGATTTTGGGGATGGCAGCGACCACGACTGGCTCGAGGCGCGAGATTGAGACTAGCGGGGGGCGTCGACTCGGCGGCGGGCCAAGCTCCGACTGACCACACCCAGCTGCTGGACCTGTGCGCCCTGCACTACGTGAGAAAAGTCTACAAGAACCACACCGTGCGCCTGAACGGTCGCGTGATTGACATCCCCAGACGTCCCGATGCCGCACGCGCGACTTACGCGGGGAAAGAGGTCGT
>DASSMT010000415.1:0-7656 GCA_035688655.1 Polyangiaceae bacterium
CACGCGCGTGCGCAGCCCAGCGCGCTCGAGCCCGGCGGCCAACCCGGCGGCCGTGCCACCCGAGCCGAGCGCCACGACGAGCAGGTCCGGTTCGGGCAGGAGGCCGATGCTCACTTGCTGAGCAAGCTCTGCGGCCGCCGCCACCAAGCCGAGCGTCCCGAGCCGATTGGAGCCCCCGGTGGGGATCACGTACGCGCCTTGTGCGGCTCTCGCTGCCAAGTGCCGGCGCGCCTCGGCGTACGAAGTGGCCGGCACGAGCGCGACCCCCTGGGCAATGCTCGCGCGCACGGTATCCAGCACGTGCGGGGACCGCGGTCGAGGGAACGCGATCGCCTCGACCGCGAAGGACGCGAGCTTGCCGAACACGCCGGTCGCCAGCACGTGGTGGCTGCCGAGAGCGCCCAGCGTGACCAAACGGCTCGCTCTGCGACACTTCGCGTCTTCCAGCAAGGGGCCGAGCTTTCGCACCTTGCTGCCGCCATAAAGCGGACTCGTCGCATCATCGTGTTTGACCCAAAGCGTGGCTTTTGCGGTCGACAGCTGCTCGAGGCAAGCCACGGGGGTGGGGTAGGTGCCGAAATCGAGCATGGCGTGACGCTAGCAGAGCGCGCTTCCCGTTGTGACGCTTTGCCCGTGACAGTCAGCCGCGATCGTGGCCGTGCTGCGGAACCGAGCGCACTGGGGCGGTTTTCCGCGAGCCGCGCCGCGATGCGCGCTTGCGCGCACAGTTCGGCAAATACTCAATTGAAACTCGCGACCTCCGACGCCGAGCACGGGGCCGTGACAGCATCGGCTGGGTAAACACGGGTGGCTGGTACGTTAGCTGCAGAGACTCGCCTCAATCCGCGAACTGATTCGCGGTTTCACCCATTCGAGGGAGTCTTACTATGAGTGTTCGAACTACGTCTGCCTGGTTGGGATCTGCTTTGTTGTCGGGTGTCCTGCTCGTGCCACAGGCAGCGCACGCGAAAGCGCTCGATCAGTGTGGTGGTGTGTACCTGAGTGTGAATTCGCATTGTGAATTCAAGCCGATTCAGGAATGCCAGACCACCTGCTCGACGACCTCGGTGGAGCAGGTCTGTGCACAGAAGACTTATGAGACGTGCGGTCAGAGCTGTACTGAATCGGAAACTACGAGCTGTAAGAAGACGCGCAGCGATTCTTGCTCGAAACAGTGCGAGACCATCAGTACCAAGAGCTCGCGTGAGGTGTGCGTCAGCGAGTGTTCCGACAGCTGCACTTCGAGCGCCGTGTCGGACGGTCGCTTCGGCGGCGATCATGGCAAATGTCAAAGGGGCTGCGAGCACGATTGCAATGCCCAGTGCGATCGCAGTAGCAGCAGCGATCAAACGACGGACTGTGAGACCAAATGTCAGAGCATCGTCGAGAGCGAGTGCACGGAAGAAGTGAACCGTGATTGCGTGCTCAGCTGCCAGACCGACAACTACCAGAGCTGCGAAACCGAGACAGTGAACACCTGCAATACGACCTGCAAAGACAAAGGCGGCGCGATCTTCTGCGATGGGCAGTATATCGGCGCCAGTAATTTGCAGGCCTGCGCCGACCAACTCGCCAGCGAATTTTCGTTCAATATCGATGTCGCTGCGCATGCGGTGGCCAAGACGGTCGACGACTGTACGGGCTCGAATGTCTCGAGCAAGTGTTCGTTCGGGCCGGCCCCGAGCGGCGCCGGCGCGTATGCCTTTGGTGCCATGGCAGCGCTCGGCTTGGTCTTGCGCTTGCGACGTCGACGCGCTTGACGGATCGGCCGCGCACTCGCTGCATCGCCTGGGCGAGCGCTCGCTCGCCCAGCGCGCGCCTCTGAGCGGGGCCTGCGCTCAGGCCTGCATGCCGGCTAGCTCCGCAGCCAGCACCTCGAGTTCGACCAAGCGTTCTTGATTGCCCAGGTCGCGATGGAAGACGAGCAAGTTCGCGATGTGGACGCGAACGGTCGGCTTGTCACCGACTTCGAGCGCGATCTCGAGCGCCTCCTCGGTGAGCGCGCACGCGTCTTCGACCTCGCCCGAATCCGCCAGAATGAAGGCCAGCGTCCCGAGAGCCTGGCTCTCGCCGCGGCGATCGCCGAGCTCGCGAACAAGCGTTGTTGCTCTGCGTAGGAACGTGTCGGCGATCGCCAACTGCCCGTGCTTGAAATAAGCCAATCCCAGGTTTTGGAGGCATCCCGCAGCGATTGACCTGGCACCGATGAGGTTTGCCAGGTTTAGACCTTGCCCGAGAAAAGGCACGGCGGTCAGGAACTCGCGCCTTTGACAATGCAGGTTCCCGGTGTTGGCGAGCATGAGGGCCTCGAGGTACCGATCGCCAGTCAGTCTTGCCAGCGCCAGAGACCGTTCGAAGCCCCGCGCCGCCGCTGCAGGATCGCCGCTCTCGGCGTCTATCTGAGCCAGCGCCGCGATGCGATTGGCCTCGCCCCCCTTGTCCCCGACCTCCTCTGCGATCGACAGCGCGGCCTCCAGACAGCGGCGTGCCTGGCTCATGTCTCCCAGCCGGCGCCAGGCTGTGCCCAGATCGGCCAGAGTGGCGCCCTGCCCGTAGCGATCGTTTGCTTCCTCGGCGAGCGACAAGGCCCGCTCGTAGTGAGCCACCGCCTCGTCGTAGCGCGAGAGCGCGTTCGCGACCTGGCCCTGCCCACAGACCGCCCTCGACTCCAAGAGCGGCCAACCCCACTCGCGGGCGTGCCCGGCCGCCTCCTCGAACGCGGCGTTCGCCCGTGCGTACTGGCCCAGCTCTCGCGCGGAATCACCGATGTTCATGATTGCTTCGAGCGCCGCGGCCGCGGCGTTGGTCTGCTTGCAGAACGAGAGCGCGCGAGCGTTGTACTCGATCGCCAGCTCATGCTCCGTCACCGCGGCGAATAGGGCCGCTAGCCTGCTGTTCTTCGGCCCCTTCAGGTACATCGTGTCCGTCGCCGACGCCCAGTCGTCGACGATCTTTCGCCACGCGGGCCCGCTCGTTGCCACTGACTCCCACCTGTATTCGTCGGGTATCAGCGCACGCCAGAAATGGCGAACCAACCGGTCGGTGTCGGAATAGACCCGGACGCCGTTCCCGAACCGCTTGAACGGATTCCTTTCCGGCTTGGCCGAGATCGGCGCACTGGTTCCAGACAACGTGCTGTCTTGGAACGTGTGCTCTACGAAGAGCACGCCGTGTGAAGGCTCCTGCACGCTCTCGATGCGCGGCACCAGGTCGAAGAAGTCCGAGCAGCTGTAACCGAGAACCAACACGCCCGCCCACTGTCGCGAAAACAGCTGCTCCACCAAACGCGCGCGCGAAGCGACCAGGGCTCGCTCCGACACTTGGCGGAGCGTAATCGCCATGTCCTGCGTCTCGGTCACGCTCCCGTGGATCTTCACCAGGCTGGGCCTCCCCCTGAGCTCTGCTTGGTCGAAGTCGGCGGCGGTGCACAGCAGGTCGTAGTCGTCCTTCGGACGCCACCCCTCGTCGGCCAGCGCATCCTCGATCAGCGTGTCGAAGTTGGTGGTGAAGATCGACCTCAGGCGGCCGCTCCGCAGAAGCTTCGCTAGAAATCGATGGGTCGTGCTCGGACTCCCGCCCTCGAACATCGAGAACAGCGCTTCGATCGGCCCGCCAGCGCTGAGCGCCTGAACGAAGGCCTCGAAAGGGAGCTGCGCCTCCAGGATCCGCGGCGCGTGCTCTGGCTCGACCTCCAGCGCCTCGAGGATGTGCCTCTCAATCGCGGGTACCAGCGGCAGCCCTGAGTGATACGACACCCCAGCCCCGACGAATGCCGCCACGGGTCCCTCGCACAAAAGCTTCTCGAAGCTCGCGAGGAACGCTGCTTCTTCCTCCCCCAGCTGGTCGTCGGACATCGTTTTCCTCCTCCGCGGGATCGTCGCGCCAAGCGGGCGAAAAAGGGAAGACCCCAAGCGGGCGGCGGGGGCTGCGTTCGGCTCCTCGAGCCCGCGCAGCGACCGGTCAGCCAGCGGTTCCGGCGCGGCTACGCTGGCCAGTATACAAATACCCATGGCGGTCTTCCGAGTTGGCGGATAGCGATCAGGGTGGCGCGCTCGCGCTATGAGAGGGCTCGTCAATGACCAGCGTATGGATCCGTTCCCTGCTGCCTTTGCTGCTGTGCGTGAGCTGCGCACCCGCGATCTACTCATTTCGCGCCAATCCGCACCGGGTGTGTGCCGGCGAGAGCGTCACGCTCGAATGGCAAGCTTCGACCGAGGGAACGCTCAGCGCAGAGCCGCCACAGACCGTGCCAGGACGCGTGCCAGCGACTGGAACCGCTTCGGTCGTGCCCACGTCCAGCGTGCGTTTTCATCTCGAAGTTTCTAACCTCTGGGGCTCGGCGGCTCGCGAAGACGAGGTCGAGGTCCTCAGCGGTCGATCCCTGGCCATCGGCAACTCGGTGGCCGATCCCTCGGCAAGCTGTGAGGGCAGCACGCTCTCGGTGACCGCCGTGGCCCCCACCGATGCCTGGAGCGCGCAGGCGGTGGTGGGCGGCATCACGACGCTGGCCGAGGACAAGCACCGCTATCACGTGGAACACGCCGGGCTGAAGCTCGACTTGGCACCGGGTGAGAGCTCACAAGCGTTCGCCGGCAAGCCCATCGCGGGCACCTGGGCTTTGTCGTTGACGCTTCTCGACGGTGAAAAGTGCGGCACGCCCACGGTGCCGCGCAATCTTGGCCTGCAACTCGTCGCTGCGTGCAGCAAAACACCATGAACCGACAAGAATTAATCGACCAGGTCGACACGATCGTGATCGTGATGATGGAAAATCGTTCCTTCGATCACTTGCTGGGCACGATGTGCCAGCCCGAGTTCGGGGCGCGCGCCGACATCGACGGCATCGGGTCCTTGCTCAATCCGAATTTCAAGAACCGCTCGGGCGACGGTACCTTGGTCGGTCCCTTCATCATGAAGGATGCCCCACTGTCGAACGACCTGCCCCACGAGCGTGACTTCGTCGCGATTCAACTCGCGTCCTCCAAGATCACCGGCGGCCCGACCATGACCGGCTTCGTCGAAGCGTACGAGAAAGCGAGCGGGACCAGCGGTGTGAATGACCCGCCGCCGATGGCGCTGCTCACGCCAGCAGATTTGCTGACGACCGGATTCCTGGCGCGCGAATACGCCGTGTGCGACCGGTGGTTTGCGCCGATCCCGGCTTCCACCCAGCCGAACCGGTTGATGGCAGTCAGCGGCTACAGCCAGCGCGACGTGACGATCTCCGGACTCTTGCCGGATCAAGACACGCTCTTTCAATGGCTCGACGCGCACCACGTTCGCTGGCGCGTGTACTCCGCAGGTCTCTCGTTCTTCACCCTGATGCCAAAAATGTGGCCTGAATTGCTCACGCCGCGTTTTCGGCGCCTGCCGGACCTGTCGTTCGATTTCGTTCACGAGGCCGACGATACGCGCCCGCAAGTGATCGTGATCGAACCCGACTACGACGATACGCCCGTTCATCTCAGCGGCCATGCTTGCGACAACCACCCGCCGCTACCGATGGCGTTCGGTGAAGCCTTCTTGCGCCAGGTTTACGAAGCCCTGACTTCGAATCCGGATCGCTGGCAGCGGACAGTGATGATCGTCACCTATGACGAGCACGGCGGCTTCTTCGATCACGTGGCACCGCTGCCGGTGCATTGCCCGCCACCTCCCGGCGCGAATTACCCGCCGTTCGAAACCACGGGCGTGCGTGTTCCGACCATCGTCGCTTCGCCGCTGGTTCAGCGCGGTGTCGCCAAACACGCAACTCTCGATCACACGTCGATCCTCGCGCTGTTGGCCGAGCGCTTCGGGCAGCAGGGAGAAACCTACTCGGCGGCGGTCGCTGCGCGCAGCAATGCAGGGATCGCCTCGGTCTCGGCCGTGTTGGACTCCGGCGGTCCGCGCACTGACATCCCGCGCATCCCGCCGGCCCCGCTCGCGGCCCACGCCTCGCTCAAGACCTGGGCCGAGCCAGCCAATCCGATGAGCCGCGCTTACGCTGTCGCCATCGAGCAATTCGCCAAGGTCCACGGCAAAGCCGCGCTCGCCAAATTCCCCGAAATCGCGCACTGGCTTTCGCCTTGAGCTGGTGCGCGGTTCGAAGGCGGAGAGAGCGACATCGAGATCGCGCTGCTGGCTCAGCGGTGTGCCAATGTCGCCGGCGAGCCCAGGAAATAGCGGGAAATAGCTGGCAGAAGCGCTGGCATTGCTCTTGCGTTCTGCCAGGTTGATGGCAGGCGCGGGATACGCGAATCGGTCTTTGTGGTGGACGCTCGGCGCGGCGCTGCTGCTCGCATGCGGGGGCTCGGCCACGACCAGCTTCGAGCCGGGCGCCGCCGCTGGGGCGGGCAGCGGTGCACCGCGAGGCAGTGGCTCCGCGGGGGCTAGCGGAGCGCCCGGGGGCGCGGGCACTGCTGCGGGCGGCGGCGCGATCGTCGATGGGCGTCGGGACTGCCTCTACGAGGGGAAGTCTTACGCGGATGGCGACGGGTTTCCCGCCAGCGATGGCTGCAACACCTGCTCTTGCCACGCCGGGGTGGTGAGCTGCACGCTGCTCGGCTGCGCGACGGGCTGCCAATACCAGGGCCAACATTACGAACCCGGGCAGAGCTTCGGCGTCGACTGCAATACTTGCACCTGCGGCAGCGATGGCCGCGTTTCGTGCACGGGGGGAGCCTGTCCGAGCCAATGTGCCCTCTTGCAGGATCAATACGCGGCGGCATTGAAGCGAGCCAAGGCCTGCGATCCGCACCTGGGAGACCAGTGCACGGAAAGCGCGGCCGAGGTTCTCGAGTGTGGTTGTGCAACCGCCGTGAACGCGAGCAACACGATGGCGCTCGCCGAGCTCTCGCAGCTGAGCATGCAGGCGGCCGCCGTGTGTCCCTCGGCTTCGTGTACGGGGTGCGCAATGCCTGGGCCAGCCTACTGCTCGGCGGAGGGGGTCTGCGTGAACGCGCAACTGGCTGCGTGCAAGGTCGACGGCGTCGTGTACCCGAGTGGCAGCTCGGGCATTCCCAAGCCCGGAGACTGCAATTCGTGTCGTTGCGAGGACGGTGCGCTCATCGAATGCACCGAGAAGGCCTGTCCGCCCGACAGCGCTTGTCCTGCGGGCACCGTTGCCACGACGCAATGCGCGGCGTGCGGCCCGACCGATGGCTGTGAAATCGTCGAGCATGCTTGCTTGCCGACCTGCACCGACTCTTGCGCGAGCGGTTCCTGTACGAACGGCGCCTGTCGCTGGCTTTGCTTCTAGCCGAAGCAGTCTCTGCGCCGTGACATCGAGGTCGTGTCTTGGGCCCGGTTGTGCCAGAGTCCTTTTGCGAGGGCGAGAAAAAGCCTGGCGGAGCGGCCTGCTCGCGTGGCATTGCTTTTGCGTTCGGCAGAGTCATGGCAAGTGGACGCTCGAGTAGGTCTTGGTGGTGGGCGGTAGCAGCGTTGCTGCTGGTCGCTTGCGGTGGCTCGGCCACGACCAGTGTCGACTCGGGCGGTACGGCGGGCACGGGCGGCGGCGCACCGGGCGGCGCTGGCGCACCGGGCGGCGCTGGCGCGGCGGGCGCGCCCAGCAAGGGCTGCGTCTACGACGGCATGTCCTATCAAGAGGGCGCACGCTTCCCCGCCAGCGACGGCTGTAACACGTGCTCCTGCCAGGCCGGTTTGGTGAGCTGCACG
>DASSMT010000023.1:0-2179 GCA_035688655.1 Polyangiaceae bacterium
CCCGAGCGCCGGGCACTGAGCTGCTCAGGTCGCGCTCAGTCGCGCGAGCGCGAGCGCCGCCTCCTCACGGACGAAAGGGTCTGGGTCGTGCGCGCTTGCACAGCTCAAGGCCGGCAGCGCCAGCTCGCGCGCGGGAGCGCCGATTTCAGCGAGCGCCCACGCGGCGTGACCGCGCACCAGGCCGCTCGTGTGCGCCGCCACGGCGCGCGAAAGCGGCAGCACCGCGCGAACGTCCTTGCTGTTGCCGAGCGCAATCGCGGCGTTGCGCGCCAGTTGAGCGCGATGCGTGCGCCGCAAGGCAGTACCCTTGACCAATTGGCGATAGCGAGCCGAGCCGAGCTCCAAGAGCCCGATCAGATCCGGCGCGGCCAGGCTCGCGCGCGGAGCAAGCTCGGGCGCCGTGGGCTTGCCGTCCGCGCTGGCGTTGAACGGACAGACCTCTTGGCAGACGTCGCAACCAAACACGCGTGCGCCAATCAGCGGCCGTAACTCCCGAGGGATCGGGCCAGTATGCTCGATCGTGAGGTAGGAAATGCAACGTCCCGCATCGACCACGTGGGCATCCACGATCGCCCCCGTAGGACAGGCATCCAAGCACGAGCGACACGTGCCGCAGCGCGGTGTCATGGGAGCGTCTGCCGTGATCTCGACATCGATCAAAAGCTCTCCCAGCATCACATAGCTGCCCACCCCGGGAATGATCGTCATGGTCGACTTGGAGGCGAAGCCCAGCCCGGCCCGCTCGGCGGCAGCGCGTTCGAGCAAGGGCGCCGTATCCACGCAATGGCGCGCCAAAACCGGACGACCGAGCAGGTTTGCCACCGCGTCCGCCAAGCGGCGCAGCTTCTTCCGCATCACGTCGTGATAGTCTTCACCGCGCGCGTAGCGGGCGACGATCCCCGTCAATGCTGGCCCCTGTTCCGCGCGCCGTAACGGTACGAGCCCGGGGCTCGCTGGGTAGGCGAGCGCGACCGCAATCAGGGTCTTTGCCGAGGACAGCAAGTGACGTGGATCGTGGCGCGGGCCGTCGACCAGGTAGCTCATCTCGGCGTGCTGCCCGGCGCTGAGCCAGGCCGCCAAGCGCTGTGCGCCGAGCTCGAGTGGATCGATCGCTGCGAACCCGACACGAACGAAGCCCAGCTCTAGGCCTGCCGCCCGGACGCGACTCGCCAGCTCGCTGGCCGAAGGCCGCAGCAACGCCGCGCTCGTGACGGGATGGTGCACTCGCGCGCCGTCCGCACCGTGCGCTTCACTCAGGGGCTGCGATTCGAATTCGGTCGGCACTTGGGCGCTCAGGGAATAATTTGCGCCGCTCCGGGGTCCCAGGCGGCGGCAGAGTATGGTAACGGCGGGTCACGCTTTCGGCCGGAGGGGCCGTCCGCAAGCATCTTCGGTAATCACGTGATCGAGATCCAGGAACTTTACAAGTACTACGGCGATCGTCGAGCGATAGGCCCGCTCTCCACGCGCATCGCGCAAGGCGAGGTGATCGGCTTGCTCGGCCTAAATGGCGCAGGAAAGACCACCACCTTGCGGATCTTGGCCTGTGATCTGCTGCCGACCAGCGGCAGCGTCCGGGTGGCGGGTGTCGACGTCGTAGAGCGCCCGGACGAAGTGCGAGCCAAAGTCGGCTACTTACCCGATCGCCCGCCCCTATACGACGACATGACCGTGCACGAGTACCTCTCGTACGCCGCTCGGCTGCGCAACGTGCCTGCCAGCAACGTCAAGAAGCGAGTCGCGGACGTCGCCGAGCTGACCGAGATCGGTGATGTCGCAAACCAAATGATCGGCTCCTTGTCGCACGGCTTCAAGCAGCGCGTGGGCATCGCCCAGGCCATCGTTCACGGTCCGGAGCTGGTGGTGCTGGACGAGCCGATCTCCGGTTTGGATCCGGTACAAATCATGGAAATGCGCGAGCTCGTGCGCGGACTGCGAGGAGCGCACACGGTCGTCCTCTCCAGCCACATTTTGACCGAAATCAGCGAGACCTGCGATCGCATCCTGGTCATCAATGACGGCAAGATCGCGTGGTCCGGCACCGAAACCGAGCTCAGCGCCACCCTCGAGCAGGGGCTACGCATCGCGCTCACGGTGCGCGCGAGCGGCGCGTCGGCGGCGGGCGCCGCCGACAAAGCGCGCGCCGCGTTGAGCGCGCTCAGCGGCGTGCGCGAGCTCG
>DASSMT010000026.1:0-38166 GCA_035688655.1 Polyangiaceae bacterium
CCGCCGGGCGCCCGCTGCGCGTCGGCAGCGGCGAGACCGCGTCGCTCGACGCCAAAGGCGCCAGCGTGGCTCCCGAAAAGGCCTTCGAAGATTGGACCGGCGGCTTGGCCGTGCCCTGGACGAGCCCGCTCGGCGAGCGCAGCGCGATCCCGAACGCCCGCGCCCAGAACGATCGCTCCGACGCCGGCACGGATCTCGTCATCCGCTCACAGAGGGTGCTGGTCGATATCGACGGGGAGCTGGCCGTCACCAAGACGCGCACCACGTACTTCAATGGCGGCAGCTCGTCGCAACACGCCAAGCTCCAGCTCTCACTGCCGAGCAGCGCGATCGTCCGCAGCGTGACCCGTTCCGTCGGCGGCGCCACGAGCTCCGCCACTTTGCAGGCCGCGCACGAAGCCCAAGGGCTCGGCGCGGCGCTGGAGTTCGCGGGCGGCGGCTGGCTGAGCGGTGATCTGGGCGGCGTCCCCGCCGGACAAACCCTCGATTTCGAGCTCGAGTACGCGGAGTGGCTGCCGACCCGCGCCGGTCGCGCTGCCTACCGCTTTCCGATGGCGGCCGACGAGAAGACGGGGATCGTTGGAGAGCTGTCGGTCGAGGTCGACGCGCACCGCAGTCAGACTCCGTTCTCGAGCGCGAGCTCGGGCGCGATCATCAAAGATGGCGCCATCCATTACCGCCAAGCCGACGTTCGACCCACGGGCGATCTGGTGGTCGAGCTGTCGCCCGAGGTCATCCGGCCGAGCGCGGCGCGCGCCTACGTCGTGAGCGCGCCGCGCGCGACCGACGATCCATTCGTGATGATCCGCACCGAGGTGCCGGACCTCCGCGAAGCGTCCGTGACGCTGGCGATCATCGTCGATTCATCGATGAGCGTCGGCAGCGCAGCGCTCGAAACCGAACGCGCCGTAGTCGACGCCATCTTGGAGGGCCTTGGGCCGCGCGATTCGCTGGTGGTACTGGCCGCCGACCAGAGCGTGCGGCCGATGGGACCGGCCGCGCCAGCCGCCGTCACGCCTGCCGTGCGCGAGCAAGTGCGGGCCGCGCTCGGCTCGCTGCGCCCGGGCGGAGCCTCGAACCTGGGCGCAGCGCTGCAACAAGCCGCCGACGTCCTCGATTCACCCAGCCGCGGACAGCTCGCCGGCTCGGGCATGGTCGTGTACATCGGCGACGGCAAGCCGTCGGTCGGTGAACCCGACGCCGCGCACCTCCGGCGCCTGATCGGGCGGCGCGTGGGCGGCTTGCCGCGGCTCGGTGCCGTGGCAGTGGGACCGAGCGCCGATCGCTGGCTTTTGGCAAAGTTGGTCGCGGGTGTCGGTGCCGTGTACGAGGTCGGGGACCGCGCGGACGCCGCGCGCGCCGGCGCAAAGTTGCTCGCCGATGCGCTAGAGCCCACGTGGCGTGACGTGGAGCTGGATCTGGGCTCGACCATCGATCGCATCTACCCGCGCGAGGGGCGCGCCGTACTGGCAGGTTCGACCGTGACGGTGCTGGGCCGGCTGCGGGGCAAGTTGCCGACGCACGTCGGTTTCCGCTTTCGCGACGGCAACCAGCTCGTGCAACAGTCGCGTCCGATCTACCGTACGGCGGCGCCGCTGAGTCAGGACATCATCAAGCGCTGGGTGACGGCGCGCATCGAAGACACCGCCCTGCGGGGCGAGGGCGTCGAGCCGGCGATCGTGCTCGCCAGCGAAAACCAGCTGCTGACGCCCTGGACGAGCTGGTTCTTTCCGGGCGAAAACGGCTCCGAATCGCTGAAGCATCGGCTCTTGGATCTCTCGCCGCTGTACGACACGCCTTTTGCAACACAAGCCGGCGACGCCATCATGACCGGCTCGACCTTGCTCGAGCCGCCGCGCGCGTTCGGCGGTGGCGTTGCACTGCGCGAGGCGGCGGAGGCGGCGGTGCGTCGCGTTCTGACGAGCGCTGCTGGAGCGGTGCGCGCCTGCCGCGACGCCCGCGCCGCGTCGCGCCCGGAAATCGGCCGCGAGTTCAGCCTGGATCTGTCCATCGACGGTGACGGGCACGCCACGCGCGTGCGTGTGGAGCTCGTGGGCGACCGCGCGTCCGATCGCGTGCTCACTCGCTGCATCGAGGGCGTGGTCAAGAGCCTGCCGTTCTTTGCGACGGGCGCGGTCGTGAACGTGACGCACAAGCTCACCGTGCCCGAGAGCCGCTCGTCGCGGCGCACGCAGTGTTCGGCAGCTTCGAAGGTCTCGCTCCCGCTGCGCAAGAGCCTCTGGCGCGCGCGGCGTTCGAGCAGCAGCGAGCCCTTCTCGGACAGCTACCTGGCTGCGGCGCGCGCTTGTGAGCTGCCCACGTGGACGGACCGGCGCGCCATGCTGCTCATGTACCTGGAGGAAAGCTCCGACTTCCAAGCTTGGCTGCAGATGGCCGGAGCGCTCGAGCTCGCTGGCGAGACCGACGCGGCTGCCTTTTTGAGACGCGAAACGCTACGTCGCGTCGCCACCTTCCAGCAGTTGCAGCAAGTGAGCCACTGGCTCACGCTCGACGAGCCCAAGATCGACGACGAGTACGACCGGGCCTACGAAAAGGCAGTGAGTCACTCCGACCGGCTAGCAGTGACGCGCCGTTTCTTGCTGCTCGCCCCGCACAGCGGCCTGGCACGCCGCAGGCTGCTCTCGCTGCTCGAAGTGCTCGGCCAGAAAGAGGCGCTGGTCGCCGAGATCGAAAACCTTCGTGCCGAGTCCTTCGCCGACGCGGGTCTTTTGGCCCAGGGCGCTTCGGCACTGCGCCGCAATGGGCTCGACGCCGAGGGGCGGCGCGCTTTCGGCGAGCTGATCGAGCGCGCACCGCAAGATCCTTGGACGCTCGCCTACGTTGGCGATCGTTTGCGCGCCGAGGGCATGTTCGACGAAGCCGGAGCCGCCTATGACAGCTTGGCGCGTGCTCTGCCGAACGACGCGGGCGTTGCACTGAGGCTCGCGCTGTCGCACGCCGGCGCAGGTCGGCTCGACGTCGCGACGCGCCTGCTGGACCGCGTTGCTCAGACTGGCGGCCGTGGCGACGACGGCCGACTCGGCGAGCTGGCTTCAATCACTCAAGCGGTGTTGCTGGCCGGCGCGCGCGGCGGGGCCGATGCGGAAGTCGAAGCCGAGCTCGGCAGGCGTCTCTTGCGCACGGCCCTGCCGGATGTGCAGAGCGTGGTCATGATTCAATCCCCCCCCGCCGACGACCCGATCGAGGTCAGCGTCGTCCGCAAAAACGGCGAAAAAGTGGCCCAATCAGCCGATCTCGACGCGCGCGAGCTGGGCGTCGCGGCCATCCGCATCGAGCGCGGCGACGGCACGGCGCGCATCTTGCTGAAGCGCGCGCGCGAGCTCGGCCCGTCGCGGCTCGCCAAGGCCAAGCTCGCGGCGCTGATCTTGGACCGCGAGAGCAGCGCGCCGCGGCTCGTCACCAAAGAGGTCGATGTGTCGGCCGACGGCAAGGCCGTCGAGCTCGAGTTCAACGGCGAGGCGTTTTTATGACCGAGCAGGATGCGCTGCCCCCAGCAATCGAGCCCAGCGTGAGCACAGGTGCAGAGCCGGCGCCGCCGTTGCAAGGCCTGCCGCTGGACCCTTGGGTCCGGCCGCGCCGCATCCCGCGTCCGCTGCTCGGCGTCTCGCTGTCGTGCTTCGGTGCACTGCTCTGGTCCTACCTGGTGGTGGGCGAGATCGTGGTCTGGACCGCGCTGCCGGAAGCCGTTGGTGTGCTTGCGGTGATGGGCGTTTTCGGTGTCGCCTGGTATCGCGGCACGAGCCAAATGCCAGCCATGCCTCGCTGGCGCTGGCTCCTGCCCGGCATCGTCGGCTTCTTCGCCTGGCTGTTCACGCTCATCTTGAGCACCAGCGTGTTCAGCACCGGCGAGCGCAGTAACGCCGAAATGGCCGCACTGCTGTTATTGGCGTTTGCAGCCGGCGCCTACGCGCTGGGCCGCCACCTGACGGCTTTGGTTCGCGTGCCTCTGAGCCCGCCGGCGCGCGCCGGACGCATCGCGTTCTGGGTGGTCGCGAGCCTCGCGACCCTGATGGCCGGCGTCAACATCATCAGCTACGCCTGACTACCGCGGCGATCCCGCCACGTGATGCCCGCGAGTCGCGGTGCGATTCGCTGGAGCTGCTATAGTCGGCGCGTGAAACGTCGAGCCTTCGGTCCTACGCAGTCGGCAATTCCGGTCATCGGCCAGGGCACCTGGGAGATGGAGGACGACGCGCGAGCGCTTGCCATCGCCGCACTCCGAGCGGGCCTCGACCTCGGCATGACTCACGTCGACACCGCGGAAATGTACGGGTCCGGCCGCGTGGAGAGCATCGTCGGCGAAGCGATCGCCGGGCGGCGCGAGGACGTGTATCTGGTCAGCAAAGTACTGCCGAGCAACGCCAGCCGGCGCGGCACCGTGACCGCCTGTGAAGCGAGCCTACGGCGACTCGCGACCGACCATCTGGATTGTTACCTGCTGCACTGGCCGGGCTCCTACCCGCTCGAAGACACGCTGGCAGCCTTCGAGGACCTGCGCACTGCCGGGAAAATCCGCGCCTGGGGCGTGAGCAACTTCGACGAGCGCGGGCTCGCGCGGGTGCTCTCGCTGGTGGGGCCGGGCAAGCTTGCCTGCAATCAGGTGCTCTACCATCTCGCAGAACGCAGCATCGAGCACGCGGTCCTCCCCTGGTGCGAAGCAGAGGGTGTTGCCGTCGTCGGCTATACGCCGTTCGGCCGCGGCTCCTTCGCAGACAGCGCGGAGCAGACGCGCGTGCTCCAAACCATCGCCGACAAGCACGGCAGAAGTCCGCGCAACGTCGCGCTTGCCTTCCTCACTCGGCGACCCAGCTTGTTCGCGATCCCCAAAGCTTCGCAGCTCGAGCATGTTCGAGACAACGCGAATGCCGGGGAGCTCATCCTCGACGCTGGCGACATCGCGGCGATCGATCGGGCCTTCCCGATCGGCCCCCGGCGCGCAGGCGTGCCGATGCTCTGACCTTCCGGCAGCCGCCTAGAGCTCCGCGTATTTCGTGACGGCGAAGGTGTCGCATTGTCGCGCATCACCGCTGTCGAAGCCGCGCCGGAACCAGCGGATCCGCTGCGCGCTGCTGCCGTGGGTATAATCGCTCGAGCTTTCGTGCCCGAGCGCATCATCACCGATGGCGTGCGCAGCGGTCACGGCTTCCTTCAAGTCGGAGTCGTCGATCTTGAGTGACGCTCGCGCGGAATGTCCCCAGACGCCGGCGAGGCAGTCGGCCTGCAGCTCCACGCGCACCGACACTTGGTTTTTGCTCTCGCCCGCGGGCTTCACGCTGGTCGAGCCAATCAGATTTTGGACGTGATGGCCGACCTCATGCGCGATCACATAAGCCTGAGCGAAGTCCCCGGGTGCTTTCAGGCGTTGCTCCAGCACGGCGTAGAAGCTCGGGTCGATGTACAACTTGTGGTCGCCCGGGCAATAGAACGGCCCCACGTCGGAAGTGGCGCTGCCGCAACCACCGGTCGAGACGCTGTTACTGAACACGACCAGCGTCGGTTCCGGGTAGCTGCTGGGCGGCGTGATGCCGTACTTGGGCAGCGTGCCTTCTTTGAATTGAGCTGCCCACACGTCTTCGGTAGACGCCAGGACGGCGCGCGAAAAATCACAAGCTTTGCCATTCGTGGCAGAGGCTTGGCAGGCACTCCCCGATGCCCCCGACGGCGCTTGGCTGGAGTTTCGCGCGCCGCCGGAGAGCGCACTCAGCAACGCTTGCTTGAGACCTGCCGGCGCAAGGAAGTAAACGCCAGCGCCGATGACCCCAACGACCAGGGTGCCCTTCACGCCCAGCAAGCGGACGAGCGACGAAAGCGCATTGATCGGCAGACCACCCCCACCGCCGCTTCCGCCGCTGCCGCGATCTTCGAACTTGCTCGACCGCCGTCGCCCTTCGATGTCCACGTGCGCTTCGTAACCGTGACGCTCACGAGCGGCAAGAGGGCGCTAGCCGCTGCAGAAAAGTCCCTGCCGTTGCAGCAATGTGCAAGCGGAGCGAGAGCTGTGCCGGCGGGCCAAGTAATGGCGATGCTGCACTTCGACAATCGAATTCGACCCGTCACCGCCTGCAGATTCAACACCGGACTTGCGAGCTACGAGGGAGGGGGGGCGCCCGCTCGGCCACATCGCAGCTCGCAGAACGCCGCTGCAGCTCGCAGAGCACTCGAGAGCCACGAACGCGCCACACGCCGCGGCTCAGCCGTCGTCGTCCAATTGCGGATGCGACGACCATGACGCCGAAGGCTGCGCCGCACGCGACGCTCTCGGTGACCATCAAAAACCCCGAACTCGACGTGCTCCACACGCCCGACAATCATCCTTCGTGCACGAACACGTTCTTGGCGAGAGAAACCGCGCTCGGGCGGCGAAGAGCTTGGTCTTTGGCGCCGCGTTCGCAAACGCAAAGCTGTTCGTTCTGCAGCAAGGAGCGTGTCGAGAGCGGCGTTCGCGCAGGGCGCGTGTCAGCGGGTCGCGCTCGTGCGGTCGTCGGGGCTGGGCGCGACGACTGCGGGCCGGAGCTTACGTTCGACCTGGCGCTTGAATTCGTCGAGCACGCTCTGGAGATCGGCGCGGATCACGTGCAGATAGGCGCTATCAGGTCGCGCTTCTTCCGCGAAGTTGCGCATCGCGCACGACGTCTGATTGGACTTCATCGCGGAGGCGAGCAGCTCTTCGTGGAAGCCCGCGAGCGGAGCGAGCGCGCTCTGCACGTAGGCTCCGAGCGTGTGCGGCTCGATCTCGCATTGCAAGAATGGCGCTGACGAAAGCTCGGCGAGAGCAGCTCGATAGGCGCTCGCGGCTGCCTCTAGGAGCGCGCGTTGGGTGAGCCCTTCCGAGTCTTGCGCTGCGAGCGCGCGCTGAACGAAGTCGCGATAAACCAACGCTGCCTGGGCGCGGCGCGCTCGAACGCGCGCGTCGTATTGCTCGAGCCAGACTTTGACGGCTGGATCGTTGCTCGGCGCCGAGGTCGTTTTCGGCGGGGCGCGCTGATCGGACTTGGCGATGATGATCGAGGCGATGCGCAGCGCCGCTTCGAGCGCGCCTTCCATGTGCCCCGGGTGTCGAGCCGCCGTCTCGCTTCCCGCGAACAGCAGGCGTCCGTTCCAGAAGGGCTCGCGCACGAGCGCGGACGCCAGCTTGGGCTCGAGCGCGGGCTGTTCGAGGTCCAACGCCGCCGCCGTGAAGCGCTCGCTCGCCCAATCCTGTACTCGCGGTGGGAGTGCGCCTTCCGGTAGCGGACCGAACAGCTCGGCGAGCTGGCGCTGGACGAGACTCGGAAGCTCGGCTGCGCGGGCTTTGCGCTCGGCGGGGCCGAGCGCGAAGAATCCGCCGAGAGCGGCTTGCTGATTGCTGTCGCAAGCGTCGAATACCTCACCGAGCACGGCGCCCGGGTCCGGCGAAAGGGCCGCGCCGGAGTCGCCGTTTTCGCGCCAAAAAGCGCTGGCAAAAGGCGCCAGCGCCTTGGCCTGAGCGGCCATCCAAGTGGGCGTCCCGGACAGCGCCGCGCAGAGCTCGGCCGGGAGCGGCGGGACGAACTCGACGTTTTGGTCGAGCAAGCGCGGTGGGATCGCCAGAACCACCCGCCGCGCCGCCACCTCGGTGATGGCGCCGTCCACGCGGAAACTGAGCACCACCCCGCCCTCGCGCTGCGCAACGCTCAGCAGCTCGTGGCCGAGCCGCATGCGCTCGACCACGATGCGCGCGGCAAGCGCCTCGACCACCGCACCGACCCCGCCGACGATGCGTTGCGCGGTAGCGTATGCGTACTGCGCAGGCGCCCGGCGCGGAGCCATCCCCGCCGGGGCAAGCACCAATCGACCGGACTCGTGCTGTCCGAACGTGCCGAGGCCGAGCGCCTGCAGCAGGCGCACGAGCTGCGGGTTGTCGGCGGGCCAAAACCAGGTTGGGCCCAAATCGAGAGCCAATCGAGGCGATTCCTTGCTGAGCCCCGACGGTTCTCTGATCAGCCGAGGCGCTTCCTTGATCGTCAAAGCACGCCCGCCGAGTCGGGCGCGCGCCTCGAAAACGCAATGGTCGACGTCTTTGGTGCGGATCAGGCTCGCCAGCGCCAGACCCGAAAGCCCGCCGCCAACGATCGCCGTGTCCAACATGCCCCGGCGCGCAGCAAGAATCGGACCGGTCACGAGACAGACGGCTAATCAACCACCAATGTCGCAAACCCGACCTTCGCGCGTCGGACATTTGTCGACCGCGAGCTGCCTCGACACTCGCGCAGTTCCCGGCCATTCCGGGTGTTTTCTCGGCACTTTTTGCGGATTGCCGCCGTCACGCGAGCCATCGGCCACGTCGGGCAAGGAGTTTGCTTTCTGGGGGCTCCGGCGGCTGCTCAGCGCTGGAGACGCTTCGATGGCATCAGGTTTTTTCGTCGATTGGGATGGTAATGCGCGCAGCACGGACGACCCGGGCGGCGGCTTCAAATGCGACGTGGATCCCGTGGCAAAGTACGTGGCGGTGATGAGCCCCGGCGGCTCGATCATGCACGAAGCCACGTTCTACAAGTCGCTCGAAGCCATCGAGAAAGCCCGGATCCGAGCGCCGCTCGTACCGGGCTCCCACCCGTGGGGCAAAAAGAGCGATGGCCTCTGAGCTCTTCGCCAAGAACCGCGTGATCCTGTCGCACTTCGATAGCTACAGCACCGCGCTCGTCTTCGCGCGTTTCGGTAAGACGTTGCTGGCGCCCGAAGCGCTGCCCGAAGGAGCAGCGCTCGCGGCCGCACCGGCTGCGGTGGAAAACATCCATGGCGGCGACGCGGTGCTGCAGGCCACCATTGAGCGCTATGGGTTGAGCGCGGCCGAGCTGTTCCGCGAGGCCCAGTTCGACGCCTGGCTGACGGCAGGCAGCGATCGGCTCCGGATCCACCTCTTACGCTTCAAGACGTTCTTGGCCCCGGCAGAGGCGATTGCGCCCCATGGCGGCGTGTTCAAGCCGATCAGTGAGCTGCGCGGTTCGGCGCCGCTCGAGCTCGGCCTCGTGCGCGGAGTCTTCAACTTGATCATGGGCGGCGATCAGAAGCGCGGCTGACGGCTCGCTAGTCCCAGCACTTCAAACCCACGAGCGCCTCACGACGCACGTGCCCGCGAGCTTCATCATGGCAAACCTCAAATTTTACATGACTCCCGGCTCTTGCAGCATCGGTATTCACCTGCTGCTCGAGGAGCTCGGGCTGTTTTTCGAGGCGCATGTGATCGACCTGCTGCGCGGCGACCACCTGCGGCCCGAGTACTTGGCGATCAATCCGCGCGGCAGTGTCCCCGCGCTACAGCTCGCCGATGGCAGCGCGCTGACCGACTTCATCTCAATCGCGCGCTCTCTCGCGGATACTCACCCCAAACGCCAACTGCTGCCCGAGTCGCCGGAGGACCGAGCGCGCGCGCTGCGAGTGATGGAGTACGTCATCGGCGTCATTCACGGGGAAGGCTTCACCCGCGTCTTCACCTCCGAGCGCTACGCGCCGGATCCGGAGGGGAAGAAGGCGGCAGAAGGCGAGGGTCAACGCATCGTGCGCACGGGCTTCGAGCGGCTCGAAGCGATGATCACCGGACCGATCTACGCCATGGGCAGCTTCTCGATCGTGGACGCAGCCCTGTTCTACGTGGAGTTCTGGGCCGCTCGCATCGGCATGGAGCTACCGACGCGCTGCCAGCGTCACTACCAGGCAATGCTGCAGCGTCCCTCTGTACGCCAAGTGTTGGCTGAAGAGGGCTATCACAGCGTGCTGCGCCAGTACCCCTCATGAAAGACCGCCGCGAACCGCTTCACTTTCCGGCCTTCTGACAGAGTTTCGACGGCAGCGTCCGACAATGTCGGAAACCCGACAAAGCGACGCGACCGTTTCATGGACTCTCGTTTTAGTGCGCGTGCTGAGCTAAACACTCGCGCGCGAGCGAGCGCCCTTTTCTTCAGGGCGAAAGCGTTGCTCGAGAGGAGTCAGCGATCATGGTTCGTGGTTTCGAATACAAGGGTGAAGCGTTCCGCGTTACCGAGCACGGAATCAAAGGTCATGAAGAAGTCTTCGTGGTTCACATCGACAAGAACGGCGTCGAAAACGAAGAAACCTCCATCGACCGCATGACCGAGGAGAACGACACGAGCGCGCCGCTCGAGGACATCCTGATCATGCTCTGCGAGCGACTCATCCCCGACATCGCCGGGCACGATCCGAGCAAGCCATTTGCCTGGCGCGATGGCGAGGTGAAGTTCAAGGTTCACAACGGCGTCCAGCAGCTCGATCACTGAGCGCATTCGAGACATGACCGCCGTTGTCCGGCGGACCTCGCTCGAATTCGAGGTCTCGCAGGACAATGGCGCAGCACGCTTGCCCAGGCGACGGAGCTCTGCGCCACGCGCGCATACCCCGAAACCTCGCGTTCGGGCTTGGTTCAGGTGGAAATCGCTCAACTCGGCACGCGCGTGTCCGATTCGAGCGGGTGCATGCTAAGCTTCCGGAACCTTCGCCATGGCAACTTCGGTCGCTGAAGTCATTCGTCCGCTGCGTCGAGCGGAGTACGACCAATTGGTCGAGCTCGGTGCATTCCAAGACGAGCGCCTCGAGCTGCTCGATGGGGCGTTGGTCGCCATGAGCCCCATTGGCACCGCACACTGTTTCTCGGTGCGAAAGCTGAATGAGTTGCTCGTGCTCGCCCTGCACGGGCGCGCCGTGGTCTCTTGCCAAATGCCGTTTGCTGCGCTCGAATTTTCCGAACCCGAGCCGGATTTTGCGATCCTCCCGCTCGGCGACTACGCCACCGAGCATCCGAGCGAGGCACACCTGATCATCGAGGTAGCGGAGAGCTCGCTGGCTCTGGACCGCGGGAAGAAGCTGCGGCTGTATGCGAGCTGCGCCGTTCCCGAGTATTGGGTGGTCAATCTGCCCGAGCGCTGCATCGAGGTGTATACCGGGCCCACGCCCGGCGCGTACTCACGCGTGGCCAGATACGAGCCAGGGCAGTCGATTCGCCTGGGCGCGTTTCCCGACGTCACGCTTGCAGTCTCCGACATGCTGAAGTGAGCGCTGCGAGCGAGCGGCGCGCGTTCAACGAGCGCACCGCTGCCGCTGCCTAGCCGCGAAGCGCTTCAGAAATCAGCGGAGGCGGTGGTCGTTCGTCCGGCTCTCACGTTCACCGTGACGGACATTCGCCCGCGCTCTGGATGGACGAACAGCACGGTATGGGAACCGGGAGGGAGTTGAATGACACGCGGCGCCTTGCCGAGTGGGTGCCCATCGAGGACCAGGCTCGAGGGCGGGTTCGAGGAGACGTCCAGGGCCCCGAGCTGCTCGGTGCCGGGCGACTTCGTCGTGACCGGGCGAGGCTCAGGCGACTTCTCGCGCTGGGGTGTTGCTGGCGGGGTCGCCACCGAGGGGACTTCCGGAGCCTGCGCGAGCGGGCGTTCGCTCGCCGAAGTTTCTGCCGGAGTCGCCAAGGCTGCTGCGAACTGCACGTCGCGCAGGCGCGTGTCGTTCGCCAGGGCCAGCGCAACGTTACTGGTCGAAGCGGAATGCAGGCGCAGCGATGTCGCGCGTGGGACGATTCCGCGCAGGAGGGCAACCGCCGCGGCGGCTAGTGCCAGTGCCGAGAACGCAAGCAGCCACGGCTCTCCTCTTTGCATCGGCAGGCGCGGCGCCGCACCGCCATGATCGTCATCGTCGCAGGCGACGAACGGCCCCGGAGGCTCCGAGTGCGGCATTTGAGCACTCTCCGGGTTCGGTTCGGCCTGCTGCGGTACATTCGCCGATTCGGCGCGTTCGAAGCGTTCGGCGCGTTCGGCACGGCCGAGTCCAACCAGAGTCCGATCGCTGCTGTCGAAGTGGCGGACCTGGACCGAGTGCGGCGAGCCCGAAGCACCGATGCCGACTAGGGTCTTGTCGTCGCTGTCGAAGCTGTAAGCGGGCAGCTCCCGCGCGTCGGCCTCGACGACTGGAAGTTCTTCGCTTTCTCCAGTCTCTTCGCCTGCTGCGGCTGCTACCGTCTCGTCGCTTTCTACGATTTCGACAGCTTCTACGGTTTCTAGGGTCTCTTCGCTTTCTAACGTCTCGTTACTTTCTGCAGTCTCGTCACTTTCTGCAGTCTCGTCACTTTCCGCAGTCTCGTCACTTTCCGCAGTCTCGTCGCTTTCAACAGCATCTTCCCGGTCGTCGAACGACGGGGCGAGTGGGTCGAGCTCGATGCTGCGCGTCTCCGGAGTCGCCATGAGTCGCCTCCTCGGCTTGAGCTACCGGGCACGATATTACGTCTGTGCAGATCAGACGTATGAATTCGTAAGGCGACGTTCGCAATCGCGATTCGCTTTCGATATCAGTGTACGAGTCGAGGCGCGCGCGGCGCGCCTTGGCGCAAACCGCCACAATTTTGGCGATTCGGTTGCCGGCTTGTTTCAAACACTTCACACGCCGCTCCGACGACACCGAGTCGCGGAGCGGCGAATGTTTCGTGTGCCGAGCGGCTTTTTACTCGCGGCAGATAGCGGTGGGCACGTACGGCTTCGCCGTAGTCGGCAATTTGTTGACCAGACCCAAGTACGCGCGACATTCCTCGCTCGACTCGCAGCCGATGAACTTGCAGAAGCCCGCGTCGCAGACCGATTGTGCGCCGCAAGAGCCGTCGTTTTCGCAGGGGATCTTGCAAGTCTTGTGGGCGGGGTCGGCTTCCGACGGCAAGCACTTCAAGAGCCGCGGATCTTCACCCGATGGCGTGGGCGTGGACACGTTCTGGTTGCCCGCGTTCGCGGCCAAGATGCATTCCCGATCACTCTTACAGCCGACGTACTCGCACTCGCCGCTGTCCGCGTTGCATTCGTAGAATGCGCTGCACTCCTCGTTGTGCTTGCAGGGCGTGTGACAGACGCCCGAGTCACAGCTCTGGCCGTCAGCGCAATCGTCGTCAGCGGTGCATTGCACACACTGCCCGTCCGAACAGAACGGCGTGGCGGCAGCGCAGTCGGTGTCCTTCTTGCACGACCGGTCGACGACGCAGCGCTCCTTGTCGCAGCGCAGAGTGCAAAGGTCCGTGCAATCCGGATCGGTGCAGATCGGGTCGCTCGGAAGGTACTCCGGATTGACGCAGTTGCAGGTGCGGCTGGCCTTCGCGCAGGTCGTCGTGAGCGTCGAGTAGTACAAGCAGTCGATATTCTCGGTACAGGTATCGAGTGAATAGGAGCAGGCCCCGTTCACGCACAGATCTTGACAGTCCGTCGTGCTCGCGCAGGTGCGGCCGGCCAGATTGCCGCCCGAGCAGGTGCCGGTCGCCGCCGCCGGACGACAGGTGCCGGCGCCACACGTCGCGTCGCTGGTACAGACCTGATTCGCGACGCAACCAGCCAAACTCGGCAAGCAGGTGGCATCCCGCTTACTGCACTTCGCGGGCACTTCCGTCGGCTTGTCGCCACAGCAGTCTTCCGTCGTGCTGCACTCGATGATGTCGCAATGCTTGACCGCGACGCTGACCGAAAACTCGTTGATCCCGCAAATGCCGTTGAGACAGGCGAGGCCGTCCTGACAGTCGTTGCGCGCCTGACAATTCTCACCGCGCTTGCCGCGCGACGAGGGCTCGAATTTCGTCGGATCTTTGCTGCAACCGACGAACGAGAACAGCGATACCACCGACACCAAAGCCACAAGTGATCGAACACCCAACATTCCAAGATCCCTTTCCATCGACCCCAGCCCCAAATAGCCAAGGCGCGCGAACGCGCGATCCTGGGCAAGCTAGCCGATTGTTCGTCACTCCGCGAGAGACGTGTCGCTCCTACTCCACCCTACCCTTCACTCGGCCGCCCTCGGGTTGCAGTAGGAGTACCCCAAAGCTCTCGAACCAAGTCAAGGTTTCGACGGTACGCCCGCGCGAGGCCCGAGCAGCTTGCCGATCAGGTGCTCACCCGCGATGACCGCTGGATAGCGAGCTGAGGCACCCGCCGCGAGGCAAGTGGGGATGCATTCGATGCGCGCGTCGTAGTTGGCGTCGAGGAAAAAGGCGGCCGAGCGGCGTTTGGCGCGACCCGTGAGATCGGCCGGCGGCAGGGCGACGCGATGCAGGGTCGAGCGCCAGCGGTCATTGGTCCAGCGCGCCAGCAGATCACCCAGGTTCACCAGCAGCGCGCCGGGCTCGGGCCGCACGGGCCGCCAATCACCCTCGAGCGTGAATATCTCGAGCCCCGGTGCGTCGTCCGCGTAGAGCACCGTCAGCATGCCGTAATCGGTGTGTGCGCCCATGCGCAGCTGCTCGGGCACGGGCGGCGCCTCGCTGGGGTTCCGCTCGTAGTTGACGATGCGCAAGGTGAGCGTCGAACGGTCGACGAACGGCCGAAACCAGTCCACACCGAGGCCCAGCGCCAGCGCAAACGCTTCCGTGAGCAGGAACGCCACCCGCTTTGCTTCCTCGAAGTAGCGCGTCACGGCGGGCCGAAAATCAGCGAACCCCTCGAGCGCAGGCCACAGATTCGGCGCAAAGAAGTCGTGCGGCGCAAGCCGATGAAAGGCATCGTCGGGTACCGAGTCCGGACCCACGTTGAAGGCCTCGAAGCGATCAGGCAGGCTGTGCTCGCTGCCCAGGCTGTACGCGAGCGATTCGCTCTCGAACCCCGCGTAGCCACGGTTGATGCCGATGCGCGGCGGCGTGAGGAGCTGCTTGTGCGAAAGCGGCAGCGCGAAGAAGCGATTCGTTTCCTCGATCATCGCGCGCGTCACGGACTCCGGAATGCGGTGACCGACGATCTGCAAAAAACCCACTTGCCGACAAGCTGCGTCGATGCTGCGCGCGAGCGCTTCTTGCACCGCGGGCTCGCCCGAGTGAAAGGCATGCAAATCCACCAACGGAACCAAGGCCATGGCCGGCGCGAGCTTCGCACACCGAAGTTTCTCGAGCACGCCCGAGGAGCGTCAGCTGGATTTCGGAGCCGCTCCTGCGCTGCCCTCGGGGAAATGCCAGATCTCCGGCCGCTCGACGGCTCCGCTACTTGGGATTGGGTCAGCGGGCGCGGCCGGCGCGAGGCGTCGCGTAGCTCGCATGGCGGTTAGTCCGCAGAAACCAGCATGGCTTTGCTGCTCGGCATCGGGCATGTTGCTGACAGTGACCAGACTCACGACCACGAACTACCGCAGGCTCGCGGCTTTCCGCTACGAGATGAGAAAATTCCTGTCTTTCAGCGAGCAGGCGGCGCGTGATGCCGGCGTCGAGCCCCAGCAACATCAGCTCATGCTCGCGCTCCGCGGGCTGCCCGATGGAGCTCGACCCACGATTGGCGCGGTCGCCGAACGACTCTGCGTGCAACACCACACGGCAGTGGGCCTGGTAGACAAGCTCGAGGCCCGCGCGCTCCTCACGCGTGAGCGCGGAGCAGACGATCGGCGACAGGTGCTGCTGAAGCTCACGGCTGACGGTGAAGAGCTCCTGCAGCGACTTTCGACCCTTCATCGGCAGCAGCTGCTGGTGGTCGGACCCGCCATGGTCACGGCCCTTTCGGCGATCGTCACGGAGGCAGGTCAGGTCAAACCCAAGGCCCGTACCCCCAAACCCAGCAAGCGGCCAACGCCACGCTCGGACGGGTGACGGAACGCGAATGGAGCGTCGGCGAGCGGCGCTCCATTCTTCATCTCGATTGTTCTGGTCTCACGCAGCTGCGTCGAAGCCAGCGTTCGAGCCGCCTGCGAGCCTCGAATCCTCGCTGCTCGGCTGGAGCGAACCGTGCTTCGGTGCCGTGCGTAGGTGCGTCGAGTACAGAGCCAAACCGGTGAAGGTGATCCCGCCGACGAGGTTGCCAATCACGGTCGGCAGCTCGTTCCAAATGATGTAGTCGCTGATCTGGAAATGCCCGCCCATCATCAGCGCGGACGGGAACAGGAACATGTTGACCACGGAATGCTCGAAGGTCATCCCGAAGAACAGCGTGATCGGCATCCACATCGCGATCACCTTGCCCTCGACCGATTTCGCGACCATCGCTCCCACGACGCCGCTCGAAACCATCCAGTTGCACAGGATACCGCGCACGAAGAGCGTGAGCATGCCGGCTGCGCCGTGTGATTTGTAGCCGAGCGTCCGGGCCTCTCCGATCCCGGCGATGACTTTGCCCACCGGGCTCGGCTCGGCGGAGAAGCCGTAGGTGAAGACGATCGCCATCATCACCGCGACCGTGAGCGCTCCCAGGAAATTACCGGTGAAGACCAGGCCCCAATTGCGGAGCACATGCCTGAATTTGAAGCTTGGGCGTTTGTCGAGAAAGGCCACGGTGTCGAGCACGAAGACGCCAGTCAGTAAGTCGTAGCCATGGAGATACAGCGTGCAGAACCCGACCGGGAACAAGATGGCACCGATGATCGGATGACCGGTCTGTTGGCTGACGGTGACGGCGAACACCGCGCCCAGCGCCAGAAGCGCACCGCCCATGAAGCTTCGGATCAGGGTGTCTCGAGTCGACATCTGGAGCTTCGAAGCGCCGGCATCGACCATCTTACGAACGAACTCGACGGGAGGCAGATAGGACACGACTTTCCCTCTTTCTGGGTTCAAACGACGGCCGCAGCGTGCGCCATCTCGGGAAACCATCGGTCGAGCCACGTTTCGCGACGACGTCCGGCGAGTGTGCGCCCGGTAAATTATATCGCTTTCCGATATTATCGCTCGGCGATATTGCGAGAACGCAGGCGCCACTTCCAGCGCCGCGCCGGCGCGCAAAGGCGCGGCCACGCGAGCCAAAGTGGCATTTGCGTGACGTCCGTCGGACCGGCGCGGGCGAGCGCGCTCAGCGTGCGACGTATTGGCGCTGCTCGCGATCGACTCGAAATTTGTAGGAGGTGATGGTGCCGGAGACGAAAGCGGCGAGGAAGCCCAAGCCGAGGGGGCGGTTCCCGGTCACGACGTTCGAGTAGACGCGACGCACGCTCGCGCCGAAAAACTTCAGATAAACAGCCGCACCTTCGGGATCACCGAGCCGAACGTGTTTGAAGAGCGCTGCCCCGGTGCCGAGCCCATAACCTCGAACCAGGGTGCTCGCCTCCTTGCCTGGCCGGCGAATTCCCAAATGATCGACCAACACCTCCGTGGCATTGACGATCTTGACTCCGGACTTGAGCGCTCGAAACAAGAAATCAGGCTCCTCTCCCGCGCGCATGGGTGCGCCAGAGCCGAGCATGGGATCGAAGGTGCCGATCCGCGCAAGTTCGCTACGGCGCACGGCCAGGTTCGCCGTTATGCCCCAGTCGCTGCCGAACGGCGGGTAGGCATTCTGCCACTCGCGAATCATCGGCTCGAAGCTCTGCGCGAAACCGAGCGACTGAATATCGTCGGGAATGCGCACCCGCCCGCATACGACTGCTACTTGCGGATCCTCGGCAAAGACTCGGGCAATGTTCGAAATCCAGTCGGGTGCGACCCGACAATCGTCGTCGGTGAAAGCAACAATCTCACCGCTCGTGGCCTCGATGCCGATGTTGCGTCCACGCGTGACCCCTCGACTTTCGCTGTGTATGTAGCGGATGCGCGGATCGCTCAGGTTGGTAAGGGCTTGTTCGGTCTCTGGCCCATCGCTCTGATCGACGACGACGAGTTCCTCGAAGCCGCTGTTGGCAAGAATGGTTTGGACGCAAGCGAAGGCGTGATTCGCACGATTTCTCGTGGGCACGACGACCGAAACGCTGGGACTGGGGGATTGCGGGCTCGAATCGTGAAGCATTGGGGCCTCGGTTTCGAATCGACCTATTGTCGGGTGGAAGGTTGATCGCGTTGCCACGATATGCGGAACCTGACTACATGCAGATTCGGGGCCGGCGGCAGCGCGTTCCAACGTCAGGTCGAGCGGCGACAACGTGCGCAGCGGAATTGCAACGCATGAGCGCAGCATCAACCTGCTGGGATTGAACGCGCGCTCGTAGCGCAGGGCAAGCAAAAGAAATGCTTCAATGGCGAGCGAGACGCTCGAACACGAGTGACACTGTGTCGATAATGAATGAGCTCACCGTGGATGGTTTCTGGACGATGAAATCCATTGCTGAGTGGCGGGAGGTTTGTGGCGCATTTCCCCTGAGAATCAGCTCAGCAGCTCGCCGACTCACGATTGCAACAGCGCCTCACCAGCGTCACCCCCACACATTCAGTTTACGTGACGACGGCGTAGTGGCAGTCGCGCTGTTGCGCCTTTGAAGAAGGTCATTGCGCAGCTTCGCTCTACGCTCACCCGCGCCGCTGTCGGCACGGGCACGCGTTCGACTTCAGAACGCACGAGCCCTCCGCCCCGGCGTGTCTCTTCGAGCTCGCATTTCGGAACGGCTCGCGCGGGCCGCTCCCTTTGCCTGCTCCGCCATAGTCATTTCCATGCGTTTCGCGATACCCGAATGGACGGCGCGATCAAGGGCTGGCTCTTAGTACCTTCGCCAACGCGGCGCTGATCCGTAGCGCGCGAGCATCGCAGATCCATCCAGATCCGTAACCCCGAGGAGTGAAGCACGAGCAATGGCGCGGCACTCGAGACGCGAGCGCGAAAGCGACCACTATGAAATGACTATTTTCAGAGTGGCGCGCCTCGCGCGACTTTTGCTTCTGGTAACTGATGAGTCGAGTCCGCAAAGAAATTCTGACGTTGGTCGTTTGTTGGTCGAACACAGGCGATCATCTCGGCGAAGTCCTGCCTGTGTACGCGGACGGACCGAGCTCGGGCTGGAGCTTCGGCAGCGCGAGCGCTGAAGTCGAGGGCGGCTCACTTCAGCTCACTCGCCAGCGTCCGGGGGTCATCGAGACGCAGCGCTACGAGAACCCGCACCTGGCGCAGCTGGAGCTCGGCCTCCGTGCGGAGCCACATGGCATCGACGTCTGGTCGTTGGGCAAATGCCGGCTGCTCGCAAACGACGGCCGGCGGGTGCAACGCGTGCTGGTGCGCCCGGGCGAGACGCTCGAAATCGAAAACCAGCTGCTGTTCCTGTGCAGCGCGCGGCCCGTAGAGCTACACGGCTCGACGCCGGATCCCGAGCAGCATCCGTTCGGCTGGGCGGATCAGTTCGACATCGTGGGAGAGAGCCCGGCGGCCTATCTGCTGCGCGAAAACGTCTCGTTCATGGCGGCCCGCAGCGGGCATCTGTTGTTGATCGGTCAAACCGGAACCGGCAAAGAGCTGGTCGCCCGGGCGATTCATGCGCTCTCGAGGCGCGCCCACCGGCCGCTGATTGCGCGCAACGCGGCCGTGTTTCCGCCGGGGTTGGTCGACGCAGAGCTGTTCGGTAACGTGCCCAACTACCCGAACGTCGGCAGTCCGGAGCGGCCCGGCCTGATCGGACAAGCAGAGGGCTCCGTGCTCTTCCTCGACGAAATTGGCGAATTGCCGCACGATCTGCAAGCGCATCTGCTGCGCGTTCTCGATGCTGGCGGTGAGTATCAGCGCCTCGGCGAAGCGCGTTCCCGCAGCGCGGACATACGAATCATCGGTGCAACGGCGCGCTCCCCCGAGCAGCTTCGCCTGGACTTTGGCGCGCGCTTTCGCCTGCGCCTCGACATTCCCGGGCTCGATGAGCGGCGCGAGGACATCCCTTTGATCGCCCGCCACTTGCTCACTCAATGTGCCAAGTCAGATCCACTCGCCGAGCGCTTCCTTCACTCGAAGGGCGAGAGCTTCGGTCTCACGCCGGCCCTGGTGCGCTTTCTCGTTACGCATCGCTATCGAGCGCACGTTCGCGAGTTGGATGCTCTGCTCTGGCGGGCCATTGCCAGCAGCAATGGCTGCCTGGATTTGCCGGGAATGATCGCCTCGGCCACAGGCACGAACGGCAGTGATCTCCCGCCGCGTGCGGTCACTCCACGCGATCCGCCGACAGCCAACGAGATCCGCGCGTGCCTCGAACGACACGAAGGCGTGCAAGAACGCGTTTGGCGCGAGCTCGGGCTGAGCAGCCGCTACGCGCTCAAGCGTTTGATGCGCAAATACGCGCTGAGCTCGGAAATCGCGGACGACTCCGAAACATAACCGACTCAATCGCGTACATTCGATCATCGAGTCACGAACGCGCTGAGCTGCACGCGAGCCGCCGATCACGTTCGCGCGGGCCAGAAGCAGCGCGCGCGTGTGCACGCACGCGTGCGCGCACGTGGGCGCGCACAGGGCGCCCGCTTCGACGCGGCGACTCTCTTGCACGAACCAGCTAAAAATCGCTGCATTTCGTGATGTCGTCGGCAGAGCCCGTGGGGCGCAATTCTTGCTGAGGGGCTGACGAGGTGGAGATCGAGACGCCCTCGGCGGACTTCGATCGAAGCGTGTTCCGTACTCACGGGAGGATGCCTGATGACTGTGGCGTTGCTTGATCGACAATGGGTGCACAAACGGATCGACGCGAACGTCTTCGTCGGCGAGCCGGTTCGAGCCGGGACCGATGATTTCGCGACCGAGTCGTTCTTCCCAATCAACCACGAGTTCTACAACGATTGCCTGTCCGGACTCAGTGCAAGTGGCTACTTGATCGAGGTCGCCCGCCAGGTGAACCTCGCGATCAGCCATCGCTACTTCGAAGTCCCGCTCAGCGCCGGCTTTTTGGTCACGTCGATCGATTGGCGGTTCAATGACGACGCGCCATACGTCGTGAGCGACCTTTCGAGCTTCACGCTGCTGACTCACGTGGCACACGTGACCCAGCGCAAAGGCGCGGTGTGCAAGCTCGAAACGCGCTCGCGATTCGTGCAAGGCGAGCGCGAGTTTCTCAGCGGCGGCGCGGCATTTCTGATTTCCTCGCGCAGTCTGACCAGCGAGGGCGACAGCGCGCACCTCGAGCTCCAGCGCTCGGGACGCGCGGCCGCGACAGCCGACGACGCACAGGTCCGCGACCCGCGCAACGTGCTGATCGAAGTGCCGGAAGACGCAGACCGCAAAATCGGCAGAATTCCCATGCTCGTCGACCCGAACCACGACTTTTTCTTCGAGCACGAGAATGGCCACGTGCCGGGAATGATGCTGCTCGAAGCCGGCAAACAGGCCGCCGTGTACGCGGCGAACAGCGCGTTCCCGGTCGTTGCCGGCATGTACGGCGACCTAGCGGCCGGCGAGATTCGTTTCGGCCGGTTTGCCGATCTGGGGCGAACGGTGTGGATGAAGTGTCGATTCTCCGCGCTGGAAGAGACTCGCGCCGGCTACCGCGCCGCGGTGGAGATCTCGTTCGAACAGGCAGAGCGCGAGATCGGCCGCATCGGCGGCGTGGTGTCGTTCCTCGATCGCCGCGAAGTGCTCGAGTCCTCCGCGCTCCTGCGCCGCCCGAACGAAGCTCCGCCCAGCGCTCGAGCTGCGGGTAGCAACGCGAGGACCCCGCTATGACCAGTGTCGCCACGGGGCGCGTCGCCGTCGTAGGCGCCGGCATGTCCGGCATCGCCGCCGCGCACGCGCTCAGCCAGGCTGGCTACAAGCCGGAAATTCTCGAAGCGGGCCCGACCCTCGGCGGGCGCGCGGGCTCGATGCAGCTCGGGGACAAGAACATCGACATCGGCGGCAAGAACATCGGGCGCAAGTACCTGCGCTTCCGCGAGTTCATCCGCCAGTACGGTTCGCCGCCGCTCGAGTTCTTCGGCATCAACTCGTCCACGGTGCGCAACGGTCGTCTGCACACGCTCGATTCGCAGAAGAAGCTTTCGTCTCTGTGGCACGTGCTGCGCTTGGTCGGGGCCAAGGACTTCGTGCGCTTGGCGCAGCTCGCACGCGTCGTTCGTGGCAGTCCGGAGGAAGGCATGCTCGGCGGCGCACACTTCAGCCAACTGTCGGAGCAGCGGGATCACCTGCCGCTCTCCGCCTGGTTCGGCAAGGACACGGTCGACGGCTTTCTACGTCCGATCACCCTGCGCATGAACGGGGCCGAGCCGGACCGCTACTTCTTCGGCTGTTTGGGCAGCAACTTGCGGATGATCTTCGACAGCTACGATCAACTGACCCACGGCATGTCCGAGCTACTCGATCGCTTTGCGCGAACGGTGCCGGTCTCCTTGAACACGCGCGTAGTGCGTCTGCTGTGGTCCGGCTCGCGCGTCACCGGTGTCGAACTCGAGCATGCCGGCAATCGAGAGCGACGTCACTACGATGCAGTAGTTCTGGCGCTGCCGGCAGTGGCGAGCGCGCGCTTGCTCGAGGGCACGCAGATTCAGAGCGCACTCGAAGCCGTGTCCTACAACCCGGTAACGCTGATCGTCGCTCGTTACAGTCGACCGATCTTCGATCACGAGGTTCGGGCAATCGTGTTCGATGCCGAGAGTCCCTTGAGCAACGCCGGCTGCTACGGGGTCAATGATCTAGACGTGGTGCGCTACACGCTGAGCGGCCGAGTGGCAGCGAACATCGCCGAAGGCGCCGAGCCGGCCTTCGTGTTGAGGCTCGCGGAGGCACAGCTTCGTCGCTTCCTACCGGTCAGCGAGCGCGATCGCATCGCCTACGTGTACAAGCATTTTCGGCACGGGCTGTGCGCCTACGGCCCCTACCACCATCGCTTGCTCCAGCAGCTCACGGCTTGGGAGGGCAGCGTGAGCGGCATCACCCTGACGGGTGATTACGTGCGTGGCGCGTCGATCGAGGCTTGCTTTCAGGCAGCGTTCGAGAGCGTGGCACGCCTGACTCGTCGAATCAGCGAATCCAGCGCGCGAAGCCACGCGCTGAACGGCTTCCAAGGGGCGTCCCCGGGCAGGCTTTCGGCACAGGCAGCGCGCGAGGACCACGAACGAGTCAGGCCTTCCCCGCTGCTCTCCTAGTCCAATCAGCCTCAGAGCACAGCGAAGCGAAAACTTGCAGGAGAACATCACATGTCCATGAATGTAGAGAGTTACACGTCCGGGCAGATTGCGCAGCTCACGGGAAATGCGAGCTACTACCTGGGAGACGATGCGGTCGCCGAGCACCCCTTCAGTGACGTCAACACCTGCCCGATCTACATCATCCCGAACTTCGGCACGCTCGACTGGGACAAGCCGAGCCCCGAAGCGGTGGCCCGCCACATGGCACGGCTGAACGACGCGGAAGGTGCCCTGAACGACGAGATCATGATGTACGTGCACGTGCCGTTTTGCACGTCCTATTGCCACTATTGCAACTTCGCGCGTGACCGCTTCCCCTGGCGCGATCACTCGGTCTTGGACAAGTACACCGACTATCTGATTCGCGAGATCGACTATTACATGGATGAAGTGCCTTACGTGCACACCCGCAAGTTCACGTCCCTGTACGTGGGCGGTGGCAGCCCTTCCACTTTGGGTCCCGCCAACACCGACCGGCTATTTGCACACTTGGCCAAGAAGATCCCGAACTGGGACAGCATCGAGAAGACCTTCACCGGTGAGCCCAAGACGCTCAAAGATACGGGGGTCATCGAGGCGCTCGTGCGCCACGGAGTCGACCGCATCACGTTCGGCATCGAGACGCTGAATCCCACGCACCGCAAGTACATCGGTCGTACGGACAAGGTGGAGGATATCGAGAGCGTCTTTTCGGGGCTGGAGAAGGCCGGCTTCAAGGGCGACACCTGCGCCGACTTCATGTTCAACCACCCCGGCCAAACCCTCGAAGAGATGATGGCGGATCTGGACCGAATCATCCACGAGTACCGCCCCACCGAGCTCGACACGTACAACACCATCTACGTCCCGTACCGACCGCTGCACAAGCTGGTGTTGAAGGGCAAAGTGCCGCAGCCGGCGAACATCCGCACCCTACTGAAAATGCGCGAGTACATGTACGACGCGCTGACCAGCAACGGCTATCACAACACCATCGCCGAGACCTACTCCAAGCGTCGCGAACGCAGCCAATACCAACGCGCGCACTGCGCACGACAGGACATCATCGGCATCGGCGTGGGTGCGCGCGGGAATTTCAAGGACATGGTCTCGATCAACCCGGCGACGACCGAAGACTGGATGAGCGCCCTCGACGAGCGCCGCTATTCCACGAGCACCCTGCAGACCATCGGTCGGGACGGCGTGCTCAAGCGCATCATGGTGATGTGGCCCCGCTACATGACCCTGAACAAGAAGCTGTTCGAGAGCTTTTCGGACGTCAAATCCTACAAATCCATGTGCCGGATCTTGGCCCAACACCTGGAGCTCGGCGTGTGTGAAGAGACCGCCGACGAATATCGCATGAACAAGCTGGGCGTGCTCTGGCACCCCAACATGCAGTGGGAATACATGCACCCCGATCTGAACATTTGGGGCAAGGTGATCGGCAATCATTTCGGTGAACCGAAGAAAAACTGGGACGCGAAAGAACGCTTCCAGCGCACGCCCACGGTCCGCTTCATGGACTATTTCACGGACAAGTACCCGAAGTTGATGAAGTAGCAGTGTGAACAGAGGGCGGCATGCAAAGCGCAATTCCATTCACGGCAGCGGCGGGGCTGCCGCCCTCGACCGCGACCAGGCGGGCGGAGTCGCAGCGTGCGCCCACCCTGCCTCGAGAGTTCTACGTGAGATCCAGCGCGGGCGCCTACGGCTTCATCGCGCTGTCGCTGTCGCTGTGGCTCGTACCCGGCGCGCTCGCCAGCTGGCTCGCGCGCAGTGCTCACTGGTCCTGGTGGGCACTCGGCCCGGCGCTCGCGCTGCTGTGCTTCGTCGCGAGCCACGGGCTGCACTTGCTCGGCTGGGTGGGGCACGAAGGGTTTCACTTCAATCTGTTCCATGATCGAGTCACGAGTGCCATCGTCGGCGTGCTCGTTTCGTCCCCGCTCGTGGTCTTCCTGCAAACCGGCGTCGCGATCGAGCACTTCAATCATCACCGCTTCGCGAACACGGACAAGGATCCCGATCTCGCGCTGTTTTCGCGACAACAGAGCTTCTGGGCGCGGCTATTTTTGACTCGTAGTCGGGCAAACCGCGCCTTTCTCGGCAACGCTTGGCGGCTCGCCCGCGGGCTGCCGCTCGCGATGGATGAACGCGGCCTGCCCTTGCCTCGCTCGGTGTACGAGCGGCTTTCGCGCTTGAATTTCGTTTGCTGCCTGCTCTGGTTCGCGAGCTATGTGCTGCTGTTCGAGCTCGACGCGTTGCGCGCGACGTTGAGCGTGGTCGTCCCACTCGTGCTCGCGAACCTGTGCAGCGGTTTGCGCCCCTACCTCGAGCACACGAACACCGATGCTCGGCTGCGGAGCTGTGCGCGCTCGCGCAACCACTGGTGGATCGTCGCCGCTTACTTCGGCAACTCACTGCATTTCGAGCACCATCTCTATCCCTCCGTGCCCTGCTATCGACTACCACGTGTCCGTCGTTGGTTGCTGAAGCAGGGCTTCGTCTCGCCAGAACACCCGAGCTACGACCAGACGGCGCTTAGCAGTTGGCGTTGGGCCCTGGCCACACACCGCTACGGCACTTTGGACTCGTCACCGACGCGGAGCCAAACATGATCGCGACCTCAATCGAGCATCTCATCCAACAAGACCCAGTCGAGCGCCCTCGCAAGCCGCTGATCTCGCTGCCGGGCGAGCTCGTCGTCGCGGCGCCGGCGCTGGAGGCGGCCCTCGCCAGGCTGCGAGCCGCGCAAGAGCGCGAGCCCTACCCGGAGTACGGGGCGCGCTGCCAAGCGCTGGAGTGCCTGGCCGCAGCCATTCGCCGGCGCGCCCCGGACATCATCGAGGCCGCCAATTCGGACTTCGGGGGTCGCTCGCAGTGGACCAGCAAGATCGGCGACATCGCCACCATGCTGCGCGATCTCGACTATCAGCGCTCCAACTTGCGGCGCTGGATGGCGCCCGAGAGCCGCCGTTTGGCGCTGCACTTCAAGCCTGCTCGCGGCGAGATCCATTTCCAACCCCTCGGCGTCATTGGCGTGATCGCGCCCTGGAACTACCCATTCCGACTCGCGCTCGGCCCGGCAGCGGCCGCGCTCGCTGCGGGCAACCGAGTGCTGCTCAAACCCTCCGAGCTCTCCCCGCGCAGCTCGGCGCTGATCGCCGAAATCATCGAGGATGCTGGGCTCGACGACTGCGTGGAGGTCGTCTCGGGAGGTGAACGAGTCGCGGCCGCGTTGTGCGCGCTGCCCCTCGATCATTTGTTCTTCACCGGTTCGACCCGGGTGGGCCGCTTGGTCATGCGCGCCGCGAGCGAAAACTTGACGCCGGTCACGTTGGAGCTCGGCGGCAAATGCCCCGCGTTGATTCATCCGAGCGCGTCGCTCGAGCGCGCCGCGCGCCGGATCATCGCCGGTAAATTGTTCAACGCGGGTCAAACCTGCATGGCCCCCGATCACGTTTGGGTCCATCGCACGCAGGCCGCGCGCGCTCGCGCGGTGCTCGAAGCCGAGATCCACGCGCAGTATCCTACGTTGGTCGGCAACGCCGACTACACGGCCATCATCAATCCCGAGCACGTGCGCCGGCTCGAGCGACTGCTGGCCGATGCGCGCGAACGCGGAGCGCGCGTCGATGTCGTAAACCCTGCAGCCGAGCGCTTCAGCCCGCGTTCGACCAAGCTCCCGCCCGCGCTGATCTCGGGCGTGTCAGCCGAAATGGCCGTGGCGCGCGAAGAGATCTTCGGCCCGCTCTTGCCGATTCGGGAGTACGACGACATCAACGAGGTCATCCAGGCGATGCAGGCGGGCGGAAGTCCGCTGGCGGCCTACTACTTCGATGACGATCGCAAGCGCTGCCGAGACTTTCTCCGTCGCTCGCGCAGCGGCGGAGCGTGCATCAACGACGTCATGCTGCACAGCATCCAGGACGACCTGCCATTCGGCGGCGTGGGCGCGAGCGGCATGGGGCGATATCATGGCAAGGAAGGCTTCGAAACCTTCTCGCACAAGCGCGCCGTCTTCTATCAGACCCGCCGCAACTGGTCGGAGCTCTTGATTCCGCCCTACAGCAGCCTCGCCAAGCGTGTGATCGACTGGCTCGCACGCTAAAGCGCTCGTGCCTCGCTGAGGCGTTCGTGTCGCCTTGGCCCTCGGCCGGATTGCTCGTTTTTCATGCTAGCGTGCGCTCGGGAGGCTGATCCCCTTTCGTGACGCCAAGCAGCAGCCAGTCGGATGACCCGCGAGCGCCGCCGCAAAAGGGCGAACCTCGGCCCTTCACGCTCGCGCTCATCATCGGTTACAAGTTCGTCAAGGCGCCGCTCGTGTTGCTGCTGGCAGTGCTGCTGACGGCGAGCCCGCGCGGCGCGGAGCACGTGGCCCGGGCGCTCGCGCACGAGCTCAGCGAGGGGAGCGCATTGCTGGCGAAACTCGGCGCCTGGCTGGGCATGCACGTGTCACGCAGTGATGTGCGACACGCCGCGTTCTTCGCCTGGGGCGACGGACTGATGACCCTGCTGGAAGGCGTGCTTTTGCTGCGCGGTCACGCCTGGGGGGAATGGATCGTGGTCGTGGGCCTGGCCGCGCTCATTCCGTTCGAAGCCGTGTCGTTCGAGCGTCACCCGGGACCGCTGAAAATCGTCGTGCTGTTGCTGAACGTGGCCATCGTCATTTATCTGGCGGCCCGGCGCTGGCAACAACGAGGGCGACACCGCCACTCGGGTGGCGGCTGAACAGGGCGCCGTTTCGGCTCGTTCGCGAGCGAAGCCGTGGACTATGAATTCAATTCAAACCGTTGTCACACGAACAGTAGCGAGGTGGGTCCCCCATCAGATTCGGCTGACACGTGCCCTGGCCCACGATGCAGGCACAGGCGGCGCCGGCACCACACGGGTTTTGCATCGCGCACACGAAATGGCTCGGACCCGGCCCCCCGTTTTGGAAGACACAGATCTCACCCGGCGCGCAACCGCCGCAATCGCTGGCGGCGCCAGCCGTGCCCGAGGTACCGGCAACGTTGCCTTGACCCCCTTGGCTCGATCCGCCGCCTTCGCCGGCGCGCGGACAATTGTTGACCTCCCATTCGCAGCCGCCTTCGACATGACGCAGGCAGCGACCGGTGGGACCTCCGACGCTACCGTCCACGCACATCCAATTGGGCAGACCGAGCTGCGGACCACACTCGGTCTTCTCGCATTCGTCGGGGTTGGGCCCGCCCGCGCTGCTCGCGCCGCCGTTCAGCGTGCCGCTGCCAGCGTTGCCCGCGCCGGAGCCGGCGGTGTTCGCACCTGCGCCGCCCGCGTTCAGGCCCGAGCCGCCCGAGCTCGCGCCAGCGCCGCCGAGACTTGCACCAGCACCCGCACCAGCCAGGCTCGTGCCGGCGCCCGCAGCACCGCCCGCTTCGCTCGTGCCGCCGCAGGCACCGGCAGCGAATGCGCCGAGCGCCAGCGCCACCAAAGCCAAAGGCCCGGACCCAACCCAAGCTCGTTTCATCGCGCGTCCTTCGACTGAAGCATCTCGCAGTCTACGACGAACGACCAATTCGCGCTCGCTGGACCCAAAAGCCCAGCTTGCACGCGGGCTTCGCTCAAGCGCCAGGCATCGGCAAGTACTCGAGCAATTCGATGGAATTGCCCGCGTGCTCGAAGTGCGGATGGCCGTCGAAGAGCTTCTTCGCGGCATCCCGGGAGCCGGCCTGCACGATGGAAAAGCCGCCCACGAAGCCGGCTGGAACACTGCCTTTGATCGCAGTCGAGTCGCCGAGCGGCGCGCCCAGCTCGAGCAACGAAGCCGCCGCTCGTTCGGCCCAGGCCCGCCACGCAGCCATCGTAGTCTTGTTTTGCTCCGGGCTCGCTTGCGCCAGGCGCTCTCGAGTGGAAATCGCGGAACGATACAGAACTAGAAATTTTTTCATGTGCGGTCTCCTTGTTGTCTCTTCGAGGACACCCTGCCCTCGTGCGTATGGCGCTCGAGCTGCCCGCAGATCGACAGTGCCGCACAAATAAATTGGGGGGCGCTCGCAGGTGCCACCACGCACCTCACAGCCACGCCAACTGCCCCGCGTCGGCGCTCACGAATGTGCGCCCTGCCGCTCCGGGCGACAGCTCGGCGTCCGGTTTTCCGCCCGCCGGTTTTCGGAGAGTTCAGCGTCGCGCGGGCAGCGCGGCGAGCACTGCCAGCTGCGCGTCGCACAGCGCGGCGTCGTTGAGCGTACGCGGTGAGCTCGGTTCGACTTCGAAGCGATCGCGGGCCCGGCCTTCGACGGTGCGAATCTCGCAAGCGATGATGCGCAGGCCTTTTTCGTGCAGCGCACTGCTGATCGCGTGCAATAAACCGTCGGAATCGGGGGCATCGACCACCAGCAGATACGTTCCCTCGCTGAGCGATTGGCGCTCGAAGTAGACGCGCGTGGGCGCGCTGTCGGCCTGAGGGGCGCGCGAGCTACTGGTCCTTGCCATGTCGTCGGCGATCAGCTCGCTGAGCGAGTGAGCGAAAGCGCGCAAGCCTTCGCTGTCGAGCTGCGCCGCGAGCTCGCCCGCGCCGCCTTTCGCGCGCAGCTCCAAGAAGTCGACCGCTTCGACGCGCTCCTTGCCCACTTCGCGACAGAAGGCGCGCGCGCTTTGAATCGATAGGCCTTGATCGAGCAGCGCGTCGGTCACCAACGCGAGCAATCCCGGTCGGTCCTCGGCGACGACGCACAGCAGTGGGCCCGCGCCCGATTGCCAGAGCTCGGCGTGGACCAGGCGGTCTCCACGTCGAGCGACGATCGCGGCGTGCTCGGCGACCTCACCCGCGCGATAAAGACGTTCGTAGGCGGCCGGCATGGTGGCGAGGAATGAATTCATCGTGTGGCTCAGGCAATAGCGGACGCAACATGGCTCGCGAATGTCTGCCGTGTTTCGAGACACGACCAGCAACCACGGTGAGCGGATGGAGCGGCTCGTCGCGCCCGCGCTCGCTGCCGGACAGCGACGGTCGCCATCGTCGCGCGCGCGAAGTCCGACGCTCGAGGGAAGGATCCTTGCTTCAATGATTGGGCGAGCACCCGCTCCAGGTCGCGGCGCAGGGTCGACCGGGAACGCAGCCCGAGAAAGTTGCGAATTTCGCGTGTTTTTGCGGTTTGCAGGCGCGCACGGCTTGCATGAGCGGTGCTGCCCGAGCGAGAATCTTGAAGCGACAGTAGCGAGCACTCGATTCGCCGCAAATTGCGCGGAGGAGCCTTGCAGAAAGCGAGACTGCCTGTAGCGTTGACGCATGTATCAGAGAGTCATTTGGCTCTGCGGACTCAGTATTGCTTGTCTTGTGAGTGCCCAAGCGTGCAGCACCGGTAGCGGTAAACCCGGCAGCGGTGTGCGCCAACAGGGCAGCGGTGGCAGCGTAACCAGCAACGGTGGCGGCACTGGCCTGATCGTTCAGCCGGGCGGCGGCAATGACCCGGGCCTGAACATCGGCTGCAATCCGAGTGACCCCGGCTCGCCCTGTAACCCCAACACCCCCGTCCCTCCCGGCTGCGGCGACGGTAAGCTCGCGGAAGACGAGGCCTGCGACGACGGCAACCGTAACAGCGGAGACGGCTGCCGCGACAATTGCTTGGAGACCGAGCCCGGCTTCTCGTGCAGTCCTCCGGGCAAGCCCTGCCATGAGCTCGTGATCTGCGGCGACAAGATCGTCGGCTCTTCCGAACAATGCGACGACGGGAACAAGGACCCGGGTGACGGCTGCTCACCGGCGTGCAAGTTCGAGATCGGCTACAAGTGCGAGGGCCAGCCGAGCGTTTGCTCGCCCACGAAGTGCGGCGACGGCAAGAAAGAAGGCGCGGAGAGCTGCGACGACGGCAACGCGGTGCCCTTCGACGGCTGCTCCTCCACCTGCCAAACCGAGCCGAAATGCACGAGCTCCGGCTGCACCTCCGAGTGTGGCGATGGTCTCTTGATCAATGAAGAGTGCGACGACGGCAACACCAAAGACGGCGACGGCTGCTCCTCCACCTGCAAGAAAGAGGGCGGCTTCACCTGCTCGCAAACGGCAAGCTGCGAGAAGATCAACGACAAGTGCATCCTGCGCGTGCCGGTCATCTATCGAGATCTCACGACCAAGCACCCGGACGTGGAGCCTTCTTGCCTGGGCTCATCGGCAGCGGGGATGTCGGCCGGCACGGCGGCGACACCGGGGCTCGTGAACAAAACGCTCACCAACGGCGTGCCCACTGCGGTCACCAAAGCCACCACCGGCACCGAAGCCAACGGCTGCATCACGTCCCTCGACACGTGGTACTCGGACAAGGGCGCGCCGGCGATCGTGCGCGACATCGTGCTGTTCGACAATGGCAAGGGCGGTTACGTCAATCGCTACGGCGCCATGGGCGAGCAGTGGCAGTCGCAGCCGAAGATCACCGGGCGCTTTTGCGGCAACGGCGACACCATGTGCATGGCGAATCCGCCCATGTTCACCGGCTGCAACTTCGATGCAACGGTCGACACCTGCTTCTATCCCTGCCCGCCTACCCTCGGGTCGTCTACAGACACGTGCGCAGGGGTGATCACGACGCCCGCCATGAAGTACGACGGCAACCCGTTGTTCTTCCCGCTCGACGATCAGAAGAAAGACCCGAACGATCCCTGGATCGACGCCAAGGTGCCGACCCAGTACGGCTACAACTGGGAGTTCGAAGACCAGATCGTTCCGGTGCTCGGCGCCGCCCACGTCGCTGGCAAGAAGGCGCACAACTTCCACTTCACGACCCAGGTCAACTACTGGTTCAAGTACGACGCCAAGACCACGGCCCGCCTCGACTTCACGGGTGACGACGACGTGTGGGTGTTCGTGAATGAGAAGCTGGCGGTCGACCTGGGCGGCGTGCACCAGCCGGTCGACGGCAGCGTCACCATCAGCGCGGCAACTGCAGCCACCTACGGCCTGTCCGACGGCAACGTGTACAAGCTCAATATCTTCCACGTCGAGCGCAAGAAAGAGAGCTCCAGCTTCCGCCTCACCCTGGCCGGCTTCGATACGGCGAAGAGTGAATGCACGCCGATCTGCGGCGACGGCATCGTCAGCCTGGGCGAGCAGTGCGACGACGGCGTGAACGACGGCGGCTACGGCGAATGCGCGCCGGGCTGCGTGACCGGCCCGTACTGCGGCGACGGCATCACGCAGGACACGGAAGAGTGCGACGACGGTAACCGCCTCAACAGCGACGGTTGCAGCTCCTCCTGCAAAGTCGAAATCATCCGGTAGCCGACACCTGGACCGCGGCCTGCCGAGCTGGCAGGCCGCGCTTGGGCGGGCGGCAACGTCGCCCGTGCGGGATGCGCGGTCGTTCTGCTATCGACCGCACGCAGTCCGTCGATACCAGCGTGCGCTACGTGCGTCAGCCTTTGGAGCCGGCGCGCCGCCGAGCAGCGTACAAGGCCAGGTAGAAGGCCAGCGCGATCAAAGACAGGCCGAGCGCATTGCTCAGTGCCAGATCGAACATGGGGCTTTCCCACTTGTCCATGTTGGTGGTTCGACCGTAATACGGCGGGCCATCCCCGTAATATTCGAGGTAAGTGGCGTGCGTGCGCAGCGCGCAGACCGCCAGCACCACGAAGGCAAAGGCCGCCGCGAGCAAGACGAAGGAGCGGCGTGGTGCGGGACTCACGGGGGCGGCAGGGTCGAAGTGCCGTTGTAGGCCACGGTCAATGGGATGTAGCAGGCGCTCATGGGCCTGATTTTAGCGGCGAACGAGTCGATGCCGTACGTCAAATCGATGCAGCCAGCGCTACCCCAGTCGGCACCGCCGTGGATGAACATGCCACCCCGGCCGTAGGTCATGGTGCCTGGACGCGGATGAATGGTGATGCGGTGGTTGCCCCAGCTGCCGACCGGCCAGGTCACGCGCCAAATCTCCCATGAAGCCCGCGACGCCAACTGATCGGGTTGGATCCAGTAATTGCCCTCGGGGATTGGACCGATGTTGGGCGCTTTCTGATTCGCCACGCTGTAGTCGAACAGCCCCGCAGTGTTCTTGCGGCCCGAGCGCGCGTGCCAGGCTTGGGTCACGCTGCCACTCACCATCAGCTTGAGATAGTACGCGTCGAAGAGCAGCGAATACACGCCTGCCGGCTTCGAGCACACGTCACTCTTCGGATCGCCACGTTCTGCCGAATAGTCTGTCACCGGTCCGCCTCCTGTCGAAGCGAGACTATTCCTAGTTCGGGTTCGCAGCAAGCGCGCGCGTCGGATGCGACTCTGCGCCCGAGCAAATCGCAGCTGGGTCAGCGAACCTCGACGCCGAAGGCGAAGGCGGCATGCGCGCTAGCGCGTGACCATCAAAACCAATCTCGACAACGTACGTACCAGGAAGGACATCCGTTTCACGCGCAGCTTCGCGTTCAGCACTCGCCGCTTTTGCAGCGCGTTTGCAGCGATTTTCCGCGTGACCACTAAAGTCGCACCCCGTGCGTCCGTCCCTGTACTTGCCGGGCGATTCCCCACAAGGGCCTGTCTCCGGTCTTAACCGCAGTAGGACGAATTAAAATGTCTAACGCACACGTCTTTAATCGCATACTGACGAGCGAGTATCCGGCTCACACACGCGAAGCGCTGTCTGAGTCGCCACAAAGCGGAGTGATGCCGGTCCAACCGCTCCGCTTCAGTTTGTCGGCGCCCGATGCGACGCGCACGGTGTCCGAGGCGCTGGTCGACGCGCTCGTCGGGCTGGGTGTGCAGCATGCGTTCGGCATCTTCGGCGGCGGAATCGCGCCGTTTTGCCAAGCCGTGTCCGATAGTCCAATTCGTCTGCTGCATTGTCGGCACGAAGCGGGCGCCGCGTTCGCCGCCATCGAATCATCGCTCGCGACCGGTCGCCCCACCGTCGTGATTGCGACGACCGGGCCTGGAGTGAGCAACCTCTATACCGGCATGGCGGCGGCTCGCGCGGAGGGCGCGAAGGTCTTGTTCATCTCGGGAACGACCTCCTCGCCACAACGCGGCCGGGGCGCTTTTCAGGAGACTGGCGGCGCGTTCTCCATGCTGAGCCCGCTCTTCGTCGCGGGCAACCTGTTCCACCTCGCAGGCGTGATCGATGATCCGTCCGAGCTCGAGACGACACTGTCGCGCCTCGCGAGCGGCTTCGCGCGCCCGCAGGGCTTCGTCGCTCACCTGGGTTTGCCGCTCGCCATTCAAACCGCGCGCCGTGGAACATCGCTGCCGCGCGTGATGACCGTCGCGCCCGGCTCGTGTGATCCTCGGGTCAGCGTCGAGTGCGCCGAATTGTTGGCGAACGAGCAATTCGTGATTTGGGCCGGCTTTGGCTCGCGCGCCGCGGGCGAGCTCGTGCAAACCCTGGCCGAGCGCAGCGGCGCCGCCGTGATGTGCACCCCGCGCGCCAAAGGCGTGATGCCCGAGACGCACCCGCTCTACCTCGGCGTGACCGGACTCGGCGGCCACGCTCGCGTGAGCGAATACTTGCGCCGCAAGCGACCCACGCGGGCTCTGGTGCTCGGCTCTCGCCTCGGCGAAATGTCGTCGTTTTGGTTGCCGGAACTGGCGCCGCGTGAAGGCTTCATTCACGTCGATCTGGAGGCCGAGGCGTTCGGCACCGCCTACCCCGACGTGCCCACGCTGGGCATCCAAGCCGAAATCGGCGCCTTTCTGCGAGATCTGCTGCGCGCTTGGCCGGAGCGGCCGAAAACGCAAGCCACGTCCGTGCCGGCGCCCGGGCCGCTCGCGCCGCCGCTCACGCCCGCCGAAGGTGCCGTGCGCCCCTCCTACCTGATGCAGCAAATTCAGCACGAAGTCATCGATCGCAGCGAGGCGATCGTGATGACCGAAGCTGGGAACTCTTTCTCGCTCGGCAGCCAAAAGCTGCACTTCCCAGAGTCGGGACGTTATCGCGTGAGCTCGGGCTTCGGCTCGATGGGTCACGCCACCGCCGGCGTGCTGGGCGCGGCCCTGGCGCGCGGCAACAAAGCGTTCGCGATCGTCGGAGACGGCGCCATGCTGATGTTGAACGAGATCAACACCGCCGCAAACTACGGGATTGGCGCGGTCTGGGTCGTGCTCAACGACGCGCGCTACGGCATGATCGAGCAGGGCATGCGCTCGGTCGGTTGGAAGCCGTTCGAGACCGACTTCCCGCGTGCGGATTTCGTGGCGATTGCGCGGGCCATGGGCGCTGACGGCATCCGTGTCGAGCGCGAGCAAGACGTGGCAGCCGCGTTGCAAATGGGCCTCGCCGCGCTCGGTCCGTTCGTGATCGACGTGCTCATCGACCCAACCGAAATCGCGCCCGCGGGCCAGCGCAATCAGAGTTTGAGCAAACAAGGACTGAGCACGGCCCCCGGCGGATTGCCCGACTTTTCGCTGTTTCCGGGAGCACACTCATGAGCACGCCCGAGCTCGATGGGCCACTCGAGGGCGCCGCGGCGTTTCCGGCACGGTTGAGCGCGCGCATCATCACTGCGGGCGAGCGGCCCTTGGTGCACGGCTACGACGTCGAAGGCGATCTCGCGCTCCACTACCAGCCGACGGATTTGCTGTTCCTCATGCTCATGGGCGAGCTGCCGAGCGAGCCCGTGTCGCGCGCGTTCGGCGTCGCGTGGATGTTCCTCGCGCCGGTGTCGGTGGCGCACGCTTCCACCCACGCGGCCGTCGTGGGTCGCCTGTGCGGCTCGCCGCCGAGCGGCATGTTCGGCGTGGCCGCCATCGGTGCCGCCGAACATGCGCGCTCACTGCTCGACGAACACGAGGAGCTGTTCAGCTGGCTACGCGCTCAGCGCGGTCCACTGCCCCAACGCTTTCGCGCGCGTGACACGGCGGAGCAGGCTGCGGTAGAACGCCTCGAACGCGCGCTCGAGCGCACGGGCTTTTCGCTGCCGGTGCTCAGCGAGCGCCCCTCGCGCGACGCAGCGCTCCTCATGCTGCTGTTCACGCTCGGCATCAAGCGACCCGAGCGGCTACAAGCCGCGATCATGCTGGCCCGGGTGCCGAGCGCAATCGCCGAAGCGCTCGCCGAGCGCCCCACGAATTTCGGCAATTACCCGATCAATCTGCCTCGTTTCGCGTACACGGAGTCGGCCCATGAATCTACCTGAATTGACGCAAGCCACGCGCACCGCACACTGGGGTTGGCACGAGCACCGCTATTTCGGGCACCGCGTCTTCCAAGATCTCGCGGGGCGAGAGACGCTGACCGGCCTCACCATCCTCTCTGTCCTCGGCCGGCGCTTGCCGAGCGAGGCCGCGGGCGTGGTGGATGACATCGCATGCACGCTCACGCTGGCGGATCCGCGCATCTGGCCGCTGAAGCTGACGCGCTTGATCGCCGCGTACGGCTCCACGCTGCCGGCTGCTGCAGCGGGTCTGCTCTCCGAGGAGGAAGCGCGCATCGGTCCATGGGCGGGTGCCAAGAGCGCGGAGGTCTTGCTCGCGTTCGACGCCGCGATTGGCGCGCGCGTCGACGAAGCGGAGACCGTGCGCCAGGTCGTTACCGCGTACCTCGACGAGCATCGCTTCGTCTGGGGGTTTGGCACTCCGTTTCGAGCTCAGGACGAACGCCTGGTGGCTTTCCGTGACTGCATTCAGCGCCGGCAGCGGGATTCTCTGCCGTTTTGGCGCTTGATGACCGCGGTGTCCGAGGTAGTGCGCGAGCTGCGCGGCGCCGAGCCGAACATGGGCATCGCGGTCGCGGCCGCGTTGCTCGATCTGGGGCTGACCGCGCATCAAGCGGGTTGTCTCTCGTCGGCGTTGATGCAGCACATGTTCCTGGCGCAAGCGGTGGAAGGCGCGGAGCAAGGCAGTTCGCTGCGCGAGCTGCCCGCGAGTTATGTCGAATTCGTCGGACATGCGCCGCGTTCGAGTCCCCGCGCAGGCCGTGGCGATTCTGAACGGTAGCTCTGTTTTCGGCGGCGACGTCAGGACCGAGTGCGCGGTTGCCGCCTGCGGCACGCTCTAGTATTCGAAGGGTCATGGCGAGCGAATCTGCGGTCATCTTGGCGGGCGCGGTGGCAAAAGGTGCATTCGAGGCCGGCGCGCTGGAGGTGCTCGCTCCACGGGTCGAGGCGCTGAACATCACGCACGCGGTCGGCGCGAGCGCGGGGGCTTTGAATGCGTCGTTGTTCGCCGTGGGCTTGCGAGCGCGCGCGGAACGCGAGGTGACCCAAGCGCTGGTCGCGCTCTGGTCCGACGCCGCGACCTGGCACAACGTGGTGGATGTGAATTGGCGAGACATTTTTTCGCTCACGGGCGTGGGCACCGCCGATCGCGTGCTCGAGCTGATGCTGAAAGCCTGCGCCGGGCTGAGCTCTGCGTCTCCCCGGCGCGTCGATGTGTCGTTGGTACTCACCGCGCTCGCTGGCAGCAGCGGCAACATTGGCCCTGAGGTCGCGACCACTTTCGAGCACTCCGTGCGCTTCCAAGACGACGAGCTGGATGCGACCGAAGATCGAGAACGCCTGTTTCGGACCGCGCTGGCGTCCGCCGCTTTTCCCGTGTTGTTTGCGCCCGTCGACGTGCCCGAAGTGGGACTTTGCATCGACGGCGGCGCCGTGAACAACGCCCCCGTGCGCTTGGCGCTCTCGGGCCAGGGTCGAGTCGATCGCATCATCGTCATTTCGCCGGAGCCGCTGCTCAGTCGGCCTCCCGTGCCGCTTTCGGGCCTGAACTTGCTCGGCCACGTCGCAGAAATATTGATCAACGAGCGGCTCTACCGGGATCTGCACGAAGCTGCCTCCGTGAACGAGAACTTGCACAAGCTCGAGCGCTTGAAAGCCGAAGGCGTTCCCGCCGACGCCATCGAGCGCGTCAAACGCGAGCTCGGTTGGCAGCCGCTCGAGATCATCCAGATCAGACCCACCCGGCCGCTCGAAGGCAATGCCTTCGAAGCGTTCGGCAAACCGGCGCTGCGCGAGGCTTACATCAAAGCCGGCCGCGACGCGGCCCAGGCGACGCTCGCCGAGCTGAGCTAGGGTTCAAGTTCACTTCTTCGCTTCGGGGGCGTGACTCGCGAGCTTCTTTTCGTGCGTCGAGTGCTTGAGCACGAACACCGGCTTTCCGACCCCACCCAGCGCGGGGCTGTTGGCGTCGTGCGGCGTCAGGTTCGCGAGCAGCTCGCAATCGATGGTCAGCGTGCTTTCGCAGATGCGAAAATCGGGACGAACGTCGTTGCGGCCGTCGTGCATGAGGTCGGCGATCGGATTGGTCAGGGTACCGTCGTCACAGCAGCGCGAGCTCGAGCAGTGCGAGAGCTGTTGCAGCAGCGTCGCCGAGCAGCTCGCGCCCTGCTTGATCTCGTGCTTGCCCGGCTCGCTCGCCGCCATGCCCTGTTTCGGGTCGCTACAGCTGACGTGCCCGCCGAACACGCGCGGGCTCTTCGGGTCGTCGCTCGGAAAGATACAATGAAGCTCTCCCTGACCCGGGATCTGCTTGGCGCTCGCCT
>DASSMT010000042.1:0-54779 GCA_035688655.1 Polyangiaceae bacterium
CTGGACCGGCTGCGCGTTGGACCTGGTAGCGCGCAGGGCACTCTTCAGGCCCTCGTTGGCCTTGGCGACTTCGTTCTTGATGAAGGACCCTTCGGGGTCGACCGATACCAACCGCGCTCGCCAGGCGAAGTTCCACATCGCTTCGTCCATGCCGTGGCAATCCGCCTCCCAGTGACCGGCGCAGTCGTAGTAGGTCTCCGCTTGTGCAAACGCTTTGTCTGCCTGAGTCGGTGGCGTTCCCGAGACGTGGCTGTTGCCCCAGGCGGCAATCGAGACACCCTTGCCGGCTCTGAGCGCGCTTTCGGTCTGCAGCGTGACCACGGCCACGATTTGTGAGCCCGGATCGCCATTCGACCAACGATCGAGGTTGAGCGTCGGCGGCGCCCCGAATTTCCCATTCAAGGCTTTACTGGCCTCCGACGCCGCCAGATCCTTGGCTCCATCGACCGCGTTCGTGGTCGCTTCCACGCAGCTCTGCAACTCCGTTCGCTGGGCGATCGTCAGCTCGTCTTCGAATTTGTCGCGATCTTCAGGCAGGCCCAGCTTCTTCAGGCACTCCTTCTTGACGCGCTCGACGGCGTCGTCGAGCGCGGGCGTGTCGGGCGGGTGAATGTTGACCCCGAGCTCACAGAAGTAGAGCGCGGTCACCGGGTTTCCCACCAACCCGCCGATGGCGTCCTTCAGCGCGCCTCGAATCGGCGAGATGAATTCTGCAGGAATGATCTTGCCCACGACGAAAAACATGACGTCGACGGCTGCTTCGCCAGCGTGTTTGCACGGAACGCCGGCGAACTGATCTTCGCGCAGTGCCGGCGGATTGACGAGCAGCTCGGGCTCTTCGGCATAGGGCGAGGCGACGAACACGTCCTTCACCAACGGGGCGTACTGTTTTCCGGCATACGTGCCGGCGCCCTGCGCGAAAGCCGGCATTGCGGCTTGCACTCCGCCCGCTGCCAATTGCAGTCCCTCGAGGCCAGCGGCAATCACCGGATTGACGGTGCCGAGCATCGACTGAACCGTGCCCGCCGCGGCGAACAGCGACATCGCCGGACCCACCGTGGCTCCGGCAGTGAATAGCCCGGCCAAGAGCAACACACCGCCAGCGATCAGCAGCGCAAATTGCAGGACCTTGAGCGCCACGCGTACGGCGAGCACCAGCGACATGAGCACGTTGAACAGCACCAGCGTGTTCATGCCGCGTGAGACCATCACCGCCGTGCTGTAGGCGGCGCTATCGGCCGCATCCTGGGCGCGCTCGCGAAAGCTGGTCATTTCTCCCACGCCGATCACCGTCCACAGCAAACCCACGAGCAACACGCAGGCGAGCAGCCCAAACACCATGACTGCCCCGCGCTGATCTCGGACCAATGCTGGCGACTCGGTACTGGGTTTGGGTATTCTGTTCATGGGCTGGCCGTGTCGAGGTCGGTTGCTTGGGGCGGCGTGGGTGGGTCGTAGGCGTAGCGGGCGGATTGGTAAGGGAAGGAACCCTCAGCCACGATTGGGAACGTCCAGCCCGAGTCGTGCGCGTGATCGCACATCAGGCGATCGGCGAACGGCAGAGTGCAGCGATAGCGAGCCGAAACTCTCACGTGTAGCAGCGTCGGTGGCGTGAGCGAGAAGTCCTTGGCGTTGGGAGTCAGATCGGCGGGCCCACTTCCCGCTGGAAAGTCGACGTCGATGCTCGAGAGCCAGTCATTGGCGATCACGGGGGCGAGGGCGGCGTACACGGCAATCGTGATCTGTTGCTTTTTGTCGTCGGTGATCTGGTGATTGACGACCCCGTTGTCTTCGGGCTCGGCCACGACCACCGCGGCGGCGCGGGCGCCTGCGATCGCCGCGTGGCTGCACAGCACGCGCACCGTGAAGATCCGGCCAAATTGCCAGACGCATACAAAAAGCACGAAAATGGGCAAAAACGCGATCAAGAACTCCACATAGGCGGCACCCTCGGTATCGCGCGCCAGGTGAGCTGCGGACAGGCGAGTGGCCATGATGCCGAGCTCATTGCACCGCGCGTGCCGTACCGAGCACTCGGCCGCGCGCTCGGGGTTTTCGTGGCCCTGTGACTGCGCGGGGCGGCTCGCTTGGGACGTCGGCTACGCGCGTGCGTCCAGTGTCTACGCAGAAGGTCCACGCCCCACGAGCCTGAGCGGGCGCAGAACCACGGGTATTCCCAATGGCACGCGCGCTGCTTAGAGCTGCAAGGAAACACGACGGTGCTCGCCGCGATCTCTGCGTCGGCCCGTCACACGCCAAGGAACGGATCACATGAACGCTGTCATCAATAAGCTGAGAGGTTCCGCGCTCGTCCGCGACACGCGCGGCGCGAATATGGTCGAATACATCATCGTCGTCGGTCTTGTCGCGCTCATTGCCATCGTGGGGTTCACCACTTTCGGCGGCGACGTGAAGAAGAAGATCGAAGATCAGTCGAGCAAGGTGCGCGATGTGGGCAGCACGGGCCCCTAGGGCTTGATCACGTAGTACGAGGACTCGTTCGTCTCCGAGTCTGTCGAGTGTGGCCTCGCTCGCGTCGCTTTCACGGTTTCGCGCGCGCGGCGAGGCCTGACCGACCTCGGCACGACGTGGCGATAGGAGTTTTTACGCCTGCACGCGGCGAGGCCTGGCGGCCGTTCGCGGCCCGTCGCGGCTACACGTGCTTCGTACGCGCGTCGAAGCGTGACGGCTTTTGGAATCGGGGGCTACAGCTTTCGCGGGAGCACGCGGCGAGGCGTGACCGCCCTTGGTACGGAGCGCACCACGCGCGTGAGCGTTTGCTCGAAGAGCACGATGTCGTCCGAAGCTCCCACAGAGAGTTCTGCGGTCGGGTCGATGGGCCGAAGGTCCTCATCGACCTCGCGCGTATGGACTGCGATCCGAAACGGCTCCCCCGGCACGGCCTTGACGACGAAGTGGGCTGCCCCCGACTCGTCGCTGCGCGCGACCTCCTCGTCCAAATAATAGATGGGCAGCCCCGCCCCTCCCTCCAAGCGTACGGCGACGACGACGCTGCGTTTCAACGGGACGCAGGTCGCACCGTAAACAGCGCTGCTGGCTCCCCCGCTGCTCTGGTGCAGCGAGATCAGGAGTGGCTCGACGGGCGATTGGAATTCGCTCGGACAACGCACCAAAAACGGCCGTCTATCCCCTTCCCGCCCGCTGACTTCGAGGCGCGCACGTCCCGCGTCGTCCGTGGTAGCGGTTCGGCTTGCGCTCGTGCCGATCTGGGCACCCGGGATCGGCGTTCCGTCGTCGGAGCTGACGCGAATCGTGAACGAAAATAGGTAGCTTGGCGGTTCGCCGAGCACTTTCGAACAGCCAGCGCCGAGCGAGGACGCGAATAGCAAGGCAACCAACGCGAGGTCGAGCTTCATCGCTTTGGATGTTTACAAGCATCGTGCCAGTCGGCGGGCGAGCGGTGGCACGCTCGCTGCTTATGTCGAACCCAACGGTCTCGCGAAGGCGAGGCGTGAGTCGAACATGAAATTCAAACCCGTTCCAGTTGGGCTGGTCTCGGCAACCTTGGGTCTGTTGCTGTTCTTGCTGTACGCGCGCCGCTTCGAGCTTCAAACCTCCGGCGGCGATCGCGTGGAGATCCTGGTTGCCGTGCGCAGCATCGAGCGCGGCACGCCGCTCGGGGAGGACATGTTGACGACACGGGCGATCCCTCAGGCGTACGTCGACGATCGCGCCATCCGAGTCTCGGAGCGAGACAAAGTCATGGGCCTGAAAACCGCGGAAAGCATCGGCGTGTCGCAGACGCTGCTTTGGGGCGACGTGGTAGCAACGCGCGACGATCGTCGCGATCTCAGCGCCTTGGTCCAACCGGGATACCGGGCGGTGACCGCGCCGTTCGCCTCCAATCCGTCTTTCTCCCTGATTCGACCGGGTGACTTCGTCGATGTGCTTTCGCTGGCGCCGACCGCCAATCGAGAGGTTCACGAATCCAGCATTCTGCTGCAGCGCGTGCTGGTGCTCGCGACCGGCACCGAAACTGGCAACGTCGCCAGCAAGGGCAAGAGCTCGCAGGGCTCACAGGCGCCGACGCTCACGCTCAGCCTCAATTTGCAAGAGGCTCAGTTGCTCTCACTCGCGGCTCAGCGCGGCCCGCTCTCGGTCGCTCTGCGCAATCCCAACGACCAGCGTGTGACGGACAATCCGGCTTCACTCGATAGCAGCTTTTTGGACGATCCATCCGCGCGCGAGCGAGTGCGCGCGGTACGGCGACACGAGGCCTCGGCACACCTCCCCACGCGGGTCGAATAGCACGGTGACAATGAGAATTTATCATCCCATCGCGCTCGTGCTGTCCGTGAGTACGCTCGCACCCAGCGTTCATGCACAGCGAGTCAAAGCGGCTGCGCCCGCGCAGCCGGAAGCCGCCAATCCGCAGGCGGAGTCCGCGAACGACCAGGTCAACATCGCCGTCGGTGAGACCGCCACGCTCTCCGCGCGTGGCGTTCGCAACTGGTCGGAGGGTGTCCCCGGTGTCGTCGATGTGCGGCCGACTGGCGACGCCGAAAAGCTGCTGGTGAGCGGACGTCGCCCGGGGTCGACGACGATTCTGCTCATCCGTGAGAACGGTCAGCAACACACGTACACGGTCAACGTCTTCGCGCGCTCTCCGGGCGCCGTGGAGCGAGAGCTCCAACAGTGGCTCGAGGGCTTCACGACCTTGCGCGTCCGGCGCATCGGTTCACACCACGTGATCGACGGCACCGTGCAGGACGAGGCAGAAAAGGCGCGTGTCGATCACGTGGCCAGTCTGTACCCGGGCCAGGTCGACTCGATGGTCTACATTGGTGCGCCGACCAAGCTGGAAGGCGATAGCAGCGGAGAGACTCGGCGCTTTCTGGTGCGCATCGACTTCTACTTCGTGCAGATGGCAACGTCGGCCGGCTATGCCGTCGGTCTCGGCTGGCCGGCTTCGTTCGGTTCGACCGCGACGCTGAACGCCAACTTCGATCTGCTCGCCGGAACGTTCACGCAGGGCGCGTTCACGCTGGTCAAGCAGCCGCTGCCGCGACTCGATCTCGCGGCGTCCAAAGGCTGGGGCAAGGTGCTCAAGCACGCCACGGTCGTCACCAACAGCGGTGAATCTGCCAAATTTCGCAGCGGTGGCGTGCAGAACTTCACCGTCAATACTGGGCTCACCGTTGGGCTACAGACGGTGCCGTTCGGCGTCGAGGTGGACGTCGTGCCTCGCTTCGATCCGGCGCGTCGCGACGTCTCGCTCAAAATCTCGTCCGAGGTGAGCGATCTGACCGCGGCCGGACCAGGCACCAACGTGCCAGGTCGCACGGAGACTAGCCTCGAGACGATCGTCAACGTGAAACTCGGCCAGTCACTCGTACTCTCGGGTATTCACACGAACTCCCAAACTCACGACGTCAATGGACTACCACTGCTGAGCAGTATTCCGCTGATCGGCGTCCTGTTCGGGAGCCACCAAGACAACAAGAACGAGACGGAGGGAGCGATCTACATCGTGCCCAGCGTGATCGAGTCCGTGCCGACTGCGTCGCTCGACTTGATCGACTCGGCCCTGAAAACCTTCGACGATTTCAGCGGCAACCTCGATGACGCGCACGTCTTCGAACACCGACCTCGGTCGGTTCGCTGAGCCTGCGCTCATAGGAGTCGTGATGCAGCTCGAGATTGTAGTGCGTAGTCAGCAAGCCGAGAGCCGGCGGGTCGTCTCGGCTGATTCTGGAGTGCTCAGCTTCGGACGCCATCCCGACTCGTCGGTGTGTCTCGAGGGAGGCAGCGTCTCGCGCAACCACGCATTGGTGCGCGTGGAAAACGGCCGACTCCGCGTCGAGGACGTGTCCACCAACGGAACCTGGGCAGAGGGCCGCGTATTGAGGCGGTCCACGCTGGAGGTTCCGTTCGGAGCGCCCGTGCAGATGGGGGAGTACACAGTCGTCATTGCAGCGCTCGCGGAGAGCGAGCCCGACCGTCCAGCCCCCGCGCACTCGCCGGCCACGGCGCCGCCAGGGGCGTCCGCGCCCGCAGCCCAGGAGCTGGCATCGGATCAGACGCGCCAGGCAGACGTCGCGCTGCGGCGCGAAGTTCACCGGCAGTTGCTCGCCAATCTGGATCTGGTCGCCCTCGATGCTTCCAAGATGGATGACCCCTCACTGCGCCCGAAAGTGCTGACCGCTTTACGCAAGGTGATTCGTTCACTCGACGCCCGCATCCCATCACGAGTCGACCGCGACGCTCTGCTCGGTGAGCTTGCCGACGAAGCGCTCGGATTGGGGCCGCTCGAGCGGTTTCTCGCGGATCCGACCATCAGCGAAATCATGGTCGTCGATGCGGACACCATTTTCGTCGAGCGCAAGGGGCGCCTGGTGCTCTCGGACGCACGTTTCACGGACGAAGAGCGCGTACGCGCGGTGGTCGAGCGGATCATCACGCCACTCGGCCGCCGCATCGACGAATCGAGTCCGCTCGTGGACGCGCGCTTGCGCGACGGTTCCCGGGTGAACGCCGTGATTCGACCGCTCGCCATCCGCGGCACCTGTATCACGATTCGCAAGTTCTCGAAGTCGCCCCTGACGCTGGAAAAGTTGGTGGAATTTGCAGCGCTCACTCCGGAAATGGGATCGTTTCTGAACCGCTCGGTGATCGCGAAGAAAAACATCGTCATTGCCGGCGGCACGGGCAGCGGAAAAACGACGTTGTTGAACGTCTTGTCCGAGCGCATCCCCAACGACGAGCGCATCGTCACGATTGAAGACGCGGCCGAGCTCAAGTTGAAACAGACCCACGTCGTCTCCTTGGAAACGCGCCCCGCGAACATGGAAGGCCGCGGTGAGTACACGATTCGCGACCTGGTCAAGAACGCCTTGCGCATGCGACCCGACCGGATCGTCGTCGGCGAGTGTCGCGGCGGAGAGGCGCTCGACATGTTGCAAGCGATGAACACCGGGCACGAGGGTTCGCTCACGACTACCCACGCGAACTCGCCACGCGAAGCGATTTCGCGGCTCGAAACGCTGTGTCTGATGGCGGGGCTCGAACTTCCCGCGCGGGCCATCCGCGAGCAAATCGCCGGTGCGGTCCACCTGCTCGTGCAGCAGACGCGCCTCTCGGACGGGAGCCGGAAGGTCACGCAGATCTGTGAGGTCGCTGGGATCAGCGAAGAAGGTGAGGTTCGCATCGTGCCCATTTTCCAGTTCGTTCGCACCGGCACCGGGCCGAGCGGTGAAGTGCTCGGGGAATTTCGTTCGACCGGTTTTTTGCCCTCGTTCTTGAACGACTTCGTGGTGATGGGTCTGATTGAGCCCGGTGCGGAGTACCTGTGACCGAAGAGCGCATTTACTTGGTGGCGACACTCGCTGCGGCGGAGCTCCTGGCCGGCGGTGTGTTCCTCGTCGGCTACGGCAGCGCGCGCGTGGCGGTGCTACCGGGCCGCGCGCAGCTCGACGACTACGTCGCTTACCTCGACCGGATGATCCGACTGTGCTTCGTCAAGGCCAAACCGAAGACGATCGTCCGTGGTCAAGCGCTCGCCGTGCTGCTCGGGCTCGCGCTGTACGCGGGCACGAGCGTCACTGCCGTGCTGCTCGTCCCGTGCCTGGCCGTGGTCGGTCCAGCCCTGCACTTGACTGCGCTGCGACGAAGGCGGTCACAGAAATTCACGGCGCAAACCGACGGTTTTTTGCTCGCGCTCGCGAATTCCCTGAAAGCGGTGCCCAACATTCCCGCGGCGCTCGCGGGCATCATGCCGGTCCTGCAGACTCCAATTCGCGAGGAGATCGCGATCGTGCTGAACGAGCTACGCGTCGGCAGCTCGGTCGATCAAGCGCTGCTCGATGCGTCGGCGCGCGCTCAGAGCCCGGCGTTCGATAGTGCAGTCACCGCTTTGTTGGTGGGCCAAAAGGTGGGCGGCGATTTGCCCAAGATCCTGGAGACGAGCGCGGCCACCTTGCGAGAGATGAACCGACTCGAAGGGGTCGTGCAGTCGAAGACGTCCGAGTCGCGCGCTCAGCTCTGGGTACTCGCCTGCTTTCCCTTGGGCATCGTGCTGTTGTTCAACGCCGTGAGTCCGGGCTTTTTCGACGCCTTGGCGTACACGTTCACGGGACAGGCGGTGTCCGTGGTGGCGGTCGTGCTTTGGCTCAGCGCGATCATCTTGGCTCGTCAGCTATCGAAGGTCGACCTATGACCGACTATCACGTCCTGCTCGGGGTCAGCACGACGTGCCTGGCCGTCGCGCTGTTCGCGTTCAGCTATGCAATGGCCAGCACGCCCTCGGGCGATCCCACGCGCCTCGGTCTGCGCGGCATGAAGCGCCGGCGCGCGCTGACCGAAAACCGCGCGTGGGCGGGCGTGGAGCCGGCGGCACGCTGGCTCGGTCGGCGAGTGCGCGGGCTCGTCTCCGACGCGCTGGTCGCCTCGCTCGACCTGCAAATCACCCGCGCCGGCGATTTCCTCGGCCTCGTGCCGGAAGAGCTGCTGGGCTTCAGCGCGATCACCGGTGCTCTCGGCGCAGCCGCCGGCGTGATCATCGCGTACCTGACGCACAGCGGGCACTTGATCGTGATGCTGATCGCGGCGTTTGGCTTCGTGGCCCCGTTCATGGTCATCAGCTCGAGCACGACGGAGCGCTACCAGGCGGTGGCCCGACGGCTGCCGGGCGTGATCGACCTGCTGGCGCTGGGGGTGGGAGCCGGCTTGGATTTCCCGTCCGCCGTACGGCAGATCGTGGAGAAAGCAGGCAATGCGTCCGATCCGTTGATCGAAGAGCTCTCGCTCATTCTGCAATCGCTCAAGCTCGGGCGCACTCGGCAAGCGGCGCTGGAGGGCTTCGCGGAGCGCGTCCCCTGCCGCGCCGTGCTCGACTTTGCCGGTGCGGTCATTCAGGCCGAGCTGCGTGGCACGCCTGTCGCAAACGTTCTCGCACTACAGGCGGAGACGGCGCGGCTGCAGCGCACCGTCAACGCGGAAGTTGCGGCATCGAAAGCGAGCGTGAAGCTGATTGTACCTCTGGCACTGATCTTTCTGTGCGTTTTGCTGCTGATCGTCGCGCCCATGGTGATTCGCCTGCAGGGCTGAGCTCGGAGGTTCAAACTCATGTCCGTCCTTCGATTCGACATTACGCTCCCCGATGGTTCGAAAGAGTCGCTGCAAACCGACGCTGAACGCGTGCTGATCGGACGCGGGGCTCACTGCGATATCCGCTTGCCCGAGGGGAGCTCTGCAGTAGAGCACGTGGCGATCGAGATCACGGGTACGACGGCGCGTCTCTTGGCACGGGCGTTCACTCCCCCGCCGACACTCAATGGTGTCGCGTTCACGGAGCTGACGATTGGCGGAGAAGCGCAGCTCGGGATCGGTCCTGTCGCCATCCACCTTTCGCGCGTCGGGGCCGCGACCGACAAGCTTGCGCTGAAGCAGCCGCGGAGTAGTGTCGCGGTCCGCGTGGTTGGGGGCTTCGCGCTGTTGATCCTGACTGCCATGCTGTACTTTCGCGCGACACGCGCAAGTGAGGCGGCGCCCACGTCGGTTCCAGAGCTGTGGAGCGACGTCCCCGCCACGTGCCCCATGTCGACCGCCGCGCAGGCACGCGCCTTCGCGATCGAGAAGCGAATCGTCGCCGACGGAAAGCGCGAGCGGCACCCATTTTACGCCTCGGATGGCGTGGAAGCCGTCGGTCTGTATCAAACGGCCACGGCCTGCTTCGAACGCGCGGGGGATACGTCGAACGCCGAGGAATTGACGTTGCTTTGGCAGCAACTTCGCGCCGACGTGAATGACGACTTTCGCGTGCGCCGGCTGCGATTGGAACGCGCGCTGCGCGCGCACGAAGACGAGGTCGCCATTCGCGAGCTTACCATGTTGCGCACGCTGACCATGGGCAAACAGGGCCCATACATCGACTGGCTCAATCGCCTGGCCAGAAAGTTTTCCATGGATAAGGACTCGCCATGAAAGAATTGCTCGCCATTTGCCTGGCATGTCTGTGCACCGCTTCGGGCTGTGTGACCAGGGCTGGTCACGCCATCCGAGCCGATGCGGAGGTGGTTCGCCGCGAGAGCACGCCGGAGGTGCTACTCCATCGGGGGGAAGGCTTCGCGGCCGTGGGCGATTCGACGCGCGCGGAAGAGTACTACGCCGCGGCGCTGGCCGGGGGCGGTGACCCGCAGCTGTTGGTTCGGCGGCTGATTCGCGTGTGCGTGAGCGGTCAACGCTTTCGAGCCGCGCTCGCCTACGCGGATGACTACCTGCTGCGCCGTCCGTCCGATCACGAGGTCCGCTTCGCGCGAGCGACGATCGCCGGTGCCGTGGGAGAGATCGAGCAGGCGTATGCCGATCTGATCGAGCTCGCCGAAGCCGTACCCGACAACCCAGACGTGCATTTCGCGCTCGCGGTGTTGCTGCGCGACGACCTCGTCGACTTACCCGAGGCGCGTGCGCATTTTGCGCGCTACCTGGCGCTCGCGCCCAACGGCTCGAACGCTGCGCAGGCTCGCCTGGCGGTCGAGCAAACGGAGGCGCGATGATTCCGGCGGAGATTTATCAGCGAACCGTGCTCTCTCACTTCGCTCCGATCCGCCCATTTCTCGAGGACCCTGCGGTGAGTGAAGTGATGATCAATGGCCCCGAGCAGATCTACATCGAACGCAAAGGTCGACTCGAGCTGGTGAATGCGCGCTTTTCCAGCCGTGAGGCGTTGATGTCGGCTCTGCGCAACGTGTCGCAATACATCGGTAAGTTGATTGACGAGGAGCATCCCATCCTGGAAGGACGCTTGCCCGACGGCTCGCGCCTGGAGGCGGTGATTCCCCCGGCCAACCCGGACGGCCCGTGCGTCGCGATCCGGCGTTTTTTCCGGGACACATTGACGGTCGAGCGCCTGGTCGAATTCGGCTCGATGACTCCGGTCGCAGCACGAGCGCTCGAGGCATTCGTCATCTCGAAGCTCAATGTCGTTGTTGCCGGCGGCACGGGTAGCGGCAAGACCTCCATGTTGAATGCCCTTTCGGGCTTCATTCCGACGAGCGAGCGTGTGATTGCGATCGAGGATTCACGCGAGGTGCAGCTGCAGCAACCACACGTCGTTCAGCTCGAGGCGCGTCCCGCCGATCCACGCGGGCGCGGCGCGGTGTCGATCCGCGATCTGTTCCGAGCGACCCTTCGCTTGCGCCCGGACCGCGTAATCGTGGGCGAGATCCGTGGCGGTGAAGCCCTCGACATCGTGCAGGCGATGACGAGCGGACACGGCGGTTGCATGGGCACGCTGCACGCTTCCTACCCGCGCGACACGATGAATCGCCTCGAGACGATGGCACTGATGAGCGATGTCGGCTTGCCGCTCTCCGCGCTCCGCGCTCAGATTGGTTCGGGATTGCAGCTGATCGTGCAGGTCTCCCGCTTGCAGGACGGCTCACGCAAAGTGACCCACATCACGGAAGTCGCGGGTTACGACTCGAGTGCGCAGAGCTACGTGCTGCGCGATCTCTTCGTTCGCGAGTACCAGGGCGTGACGGCTGACGGTCGCGTCCAAAGCGCGCTCGTAGCGACCGGAACGATCCCGCATTTTCTGCCGCAAATCAGCGAGCACAACCAGACGCTACCTCGCGAGCTCTTGGCCCGCTGAAGCGGATTGGAGTTCACCATGAACCTAGGACCTGCTCCCATGACTCAGAGAAAACCATCGCCCTACGCTTCTGCGCTGGTGATTCGAGGCGACACCAGCGAGCTCGGTCGGGTGTTCGAGCCTGGTAATGTGGTCGCACCGTTCAGCGTCGGCACCGACGGCGATTGGTGCGTGATTGCCAGCGGAGTCGAAGCGCATCACTTTTACCTCTGCTTCGACGGGCAAACGCTGTTCGTGGCTGCGGCGGCAAGTGGTGCGGTCACTTCGATCGGCGGCAAGCGGCTGCTCCCGCATTGGACCCGACTTCCAGACGGCGGTGTGTTGAGCTTCGGCGGCGGGTCGATTGCCGTGACGAACCCCGCGGAGCGCTCGGTGCGGCGGCCGCCCTTCCCCGGCGGGCGTGCGGATCCGCGCGGTCCACGCATCGGCGACCCATTTGCATGCGAGACGCTGGTCTTCACGCCACCCAAGCGACACGCTTCGCCGGCCGGAGTTCCCCCCGACACGGATGAGCCGACACTCATGCGACCCAGGAATGAGGCGCTGAAGGCCTTGCTCGTTCCGAGCGAGCCAGTGGAGGACCCGACGATCGTCCGCCGCCCCACCTGGGTGAGCGAGTACGCGCGGCAGTCTTCCTCCGCTCGGGCGAACGACGCAGCGCTCGGGACCAGGATGGCACGACCCAAGAACGCTTCGCTCGCCAAGCGAATCCGACCAGAGAGCGGGCTCTTGGCCAAAGCGATCGTGCCGCTGGTGAACGCTTCGCTGGCCAAGAGCGTCGTACGGCCCACGGACCCGTCGCTGGCGAAGACGGTGGCGGGACCCATGAGCGCAGCGCTGGCCAAGGCGCTCGCAGCGCCGGTGGACGAATCGCTGGCCAAGACGCTCGTGCGGCGCGTGGACGCGTCGCTGGCCAAGACGCTCGCGCAGCCCGTGACCGCGCCGCTGGCCGTCACGATCGGCGCTCCGCTACCGAGTGTCGTGCCCGCGCTGGCGCGGCCGGAAGGCGCGAGCCGCAGCGCGAACGCGCAGGCGGTCCCGGCCAACGCCAAAACGCCGTTGGTTCGCCAATGCATCGCTGGGTTGGTCGTTGCCGCCTCGTTGCTGGTGGGCCTTCGCGCGCTGAGCGGGCGACAGCGGATTATGCCAGCCAAAGCGCCGAGCGTAGTCGCTTCGGCTGCGAGCCGCATCGCCACCGTACCCAGTGGGTCGGCGAGCGCCCGCCCCGCGCGAGCCGCCGAGCCGCGGGACCCGGAGAGCGGTCCACCCCCAATGGTGAATGGCAAGACGCCCGAGCGGCAAGCGGTCGATTTGGTGGCTCGCGGCGCGTACACCGAGGCAGCAGCCCTCTACGACCGGCTATCACATTGGAGTGATAATTCCGTTTTTCGGGAAGCAGCGCGCATCGCACGCCGTAAAGCACGCCTCGCGAGGTAACGCGGCGATGCGTCTTTTGCCGAGCGGTGTGCGTTCGAAAGGAACGCAGGGCGCGGCGGGTCAGGCCGAAAAGTGCTCTGGGAGCCGGAAGTTGGCGCGGCACGGGACGTGCGTAGAGCGCTCTTGCGAGGGCTTGCACAGCTTTCGAGGAGCATGGCTGCGATGAGGACCGTTCAACGCGGAGAAGTGATCGCCGGAAAGTACGTGGTGCAGGGCATCATTGGCCGCGGCGGAGTGGGCATCATAGCCGCCGCCCGCCACATCACTCTGAGGCAGATAGTGGCGCTCAAATTCCTGCGGCCCGAGATCGCCACCGAGCCCGAGGTGCTGCGCCGATTCGTTCGAGAGGCCCAGGCGGCGGCGCAGATCCGCAGTGAACACGTCGCGCGGGTGATGGATGCGGGGACGCTCGACGACGGCACGGTCTTCTTGGTTTTCGAGCACTTGACCGGACGGGATTTGGCGCAAGTGCTGCGTGAAGACGGCCCGCTGCCCATTCCGGACGCGGTCGACTTTCTGACTCAAGCGTGCGAGGCGATCGCCGAAGCGCACGCGCTCGGCATCGTGCACCGCGATCTCAAGCCCGCAAACCTGTTCTTGACCCGGGCCCTCGACGGGGCGCCGTTCGTCAAAGTGTTGGATTTTGGGCTCTCGAAGTTCAACCAATCAGCGCTGACCGCGCTCACCGCCGAGAATCACGTCATCGGATCGCCGCACTTCATGTCGCCCGAGCAGATGCGCTCCTCGCGAGACGCGGACGCGCGGAGCGACATTTGGGCGCTGGGTGTGGTCCTGTTCGGCTTGTTGACTGGTCGCGTGCCGTTCGAAGGTGAATTCTTGACCGAAGTGTGCGCGGCCATCCTGGGAGGAAACCCGCTGTCATTGCTGGAGCTCCGCCCGGAGACGCCCGCTGAGCTCGAGGCGGTCATCCTGCGTTGCCTCCGCAGCAAGCCGGAAGAGAGGTTTCAAACCGTCGTCGAGCTTGCCGAGGCGCTGCAGCCGTTCACGCCCGCGTATGGTCGCGCTCGCGCCGCACGCATTGGCCGGGTCGTCGAGGGAGCCAAACAGTCGCTCGCGACGAGGGCGCCGTCGGCCTCCGCCGCGCGCACCGAGGTCGCGCCGCTCGCGCAGCTGACGCGAGCCAAAGGCTCGTCGTCGCAGCCAGTGGTCGCTGAACGGGCCACTGGCCAAGGTCCCTCTCCCGTCTCCTGGTCGATCTCGGTCGAGCCGGCGCTGCCGCAGCATTCGTCGAGCCAGCCGCAGCTTCGTGGTCAGGGCGAGTCGCCGATCGCGTCGAAGTTGCCGTCGCTTTCGGCAGCGCCGCCCGCCGTCGCGTCCTCGCTGCACGCCACGGCGCCCAGCGCGCGTCTGAGGCGCAAGTCGCTACTGGTTACGACGGGCGTGGTCACGCTGCTGCTGGGAATGGCCGGCACGTTCTGGGTCGGCCGCGCCACGCCGCGTCGAACCTGGGGTGTGAGCGACGTGCAGCGTATTGCCGCGAGTGCCCAGAAAAGCGCCGATCTTTCTGGGTCGGTTCCCGCGCTCCGAATGTCATCGCCAGCGTCTCCAGCGCCGCCCGTGCCGAGCGCGAGCGCCGAAGTCCCATTTCCCGTCCTGCCAATCGACAGGTCGAAAGCTGCGCGGCCCGTGAGCGCGGGCGTGCGGACTTCGGTCAAGCGGCTCGGGCGCTTGCCAGCGCCGGGCGCGCCACGCCCTGCTGCTTCCAATCGGACCGCGCGCCCGTCTTTCGACGAGGAACTGATCTTGAGCCTTCCTCACTGATTGAGGCTGCGCGGCGCCCCGCGCAAGGGTCTCAGGGCAGCGGCAAGATCAAGATATTTTGCATCGTCGTGTAGGTGTCCACGATCACTTTTCCCACCGCGACGAAGGCCGCAATCGCCGGAAGCGCGATTGTTCCAATCAGGAAGAGGTATTCGACCGCCGCGTCCCCCCGGGTCTCGCGCGTGATGCTTGCCGAGATCGCTGGCGCTGAGTTCGACACGTTTTGTGGCATGTCGCGATGCTTGCAGTTCACGTGCCGTGCTTCGAGAGCCGCGCATGCCGCCGTTCCGCGAGGAAGGTGAACGCGCCTGCGTCGAAATCGCACGCGCCTGCCTGGCGCAGGGTTCGGCGGCGCGTGCCGAAGAGCACTGGGAAGTGCGTTTCTCGGCGCAAGCGATGCGCTCTCGGGTGGGCACATCCGTTGCACTAGCGCGTGCATATCCCTGCATGACCTCGACTCCATTCGTTTCGTCGACCCGTGTTCGCGGAGCGCTCTGCGCTTGCCACTGCGGTTTGACACTGCTTCTGCTGTCTCTTTCGGCCAGTGCGCAGGACATGACGGAAGCCGGCGCGCAGCTGCTGGACGCCGAGGGAACCGCGCTCTTGGACAAACGTCAGCTGGAAGCGGCGTGCCCGAAGCTCGAGCAGAGCTTCCGGATCAAGCCTGGCACGGGAGTGCTTCTCCGCTTGGCGCTTTGTCAGGAGCTGTCCGGCAAGTGGGCGAGCGCGCTCGCCTCCTACCTCGAGGCCATTCGTCGAGCCGAGGCCGCGGGCGACCAACAACTCGTGCGCCTCGCCAAGAAACGCGCGGCCGCGCTGCAACCTCGCTTGAGCTATCTGACGGTCGATCTCGACCCATCGCTCCAAGACGTCAGCGGTCTTCGGGTCTCGTGCGATGGCACGCCGCTCGCTCCAGCGACCCTCGGCACGGACTTGCCTCTGGATCCTGGGCCGCACTCGATCGAAGCCGTGGCGTCGGGTCGAAAGCGATTCGAACAAACCGTGGTCGTGAACGATGAAGGCAAACGCTACGCGGTCACCGTCCTCTTGCCGCTGGAGACGGTTGCGCTCGAGCCCGCTGCTGCAAGCGAGCCCCCGCGCGCGCCTCCGAATCCCGAGCAGTCATCCTGGTCTACGCAGCGAACGCTGGCGCTAGTCGCTGGCGGCGTCGGCATCGCGGGGATCACCGCGGGAACGTTTCTGGGGCTCGCCGCCGGCTCGCGCATGCAGCGCGCCCGCGGCTTGTGCAGCGACGGTCAGAGCGGCTGCAGCGATGAAGCGCTCGCGCTGCAAGACCAAGCCGGCGGCTTTGCCCTCGGTTCGACCATCGCTTTTGGCGTCGGCGCCGCGGGGCTCGTGGGAGGCATTGGGCTCTGGCTGACGGCACCCAATCACTCCGAGCGCCCGCGGGACGCTCGGGTGCGGGTGGTTCCGATCATTGGCATCGGCTCGGGCGGCATCCAGGCGGTGGGGACGTGGTGAACCGACTCGGCGTTTCGTTGTTGGTCGGGCTGCTCGCGACCAGCGGCTGCGCTGCCCTGTATGGTGTGGGCGAGCTGACGCCCGGTGCTCCCGACCAGGGCGGTGCGGGCACGGGCGGAGCTCCGACGCCCTCAACCGCGGGCGCCAAGCCAAGCGCTAGTCCGGACGGCGGGGCGACGTCCCCGATCGGCGGCGGAGGGTCGACCTTCCCCATCGGCAGTGGCGGCACATCCGCCGGTTCCGACAACGATGGCGGCCGCTCATCACCGGCAACGGACGGCGGCGCGTTGGACACCGTGCAGCCGCCCAGTTGCGTCGGTCTGCCCGCCCTGTGTGGCAATTCGGAGTCCAGTTCACGCGATTGCTGCGCCAGCCTCGAGGTGACGGGCGGGTCGTTCTTTCGAAGCTATGACGGACTGGCAGGCGCCGGCTGGGATGATCCTTCGTCGCCGGCAGCGATCAGCGCGTTTCGACTCGACGCGTACGAAGTCACCGTCGGACGCTTCCGGCGCTTCGTCGAAGCGTACCCGTGGCTCCCTCCCGCTGGCGCGGGCCGCAATCCTGCCAACCAGCTGGATTTCGGCTGGAGCGGCGGCTGGAACGCGCTCCTGCCGCCCGACGCGGAGTCTCTCTCCCGCGCGCTTTCGACCTGCGCCTCGGAGAACAGCGCCCAGCCCTCGATGTCGACCTGGACCGTGATTCCCGACGCGAACGAAACCTTACCCGTCAACTGCCTGACTTGGTTCGAGGCGTTTGCGTTTTGTGCTTGGGATGGTGGACGCTTGCCCAGCGAGGCCGAGTGGAACTACGCGGCAGCTGGCGGCTCACAAGCGCGGGTTTATCCCTGGGCGAGCAGCCTGTCCACCGACGTCGATCCGAACTATGCCGTGTACCAGACACCGATCGCGATGGTGGGCTCGAAGCCGTTGGGCAACGGACGCTTCGGCCATTCGGATCTGGCGGGCAACGTCTGGGAGTGGGCCGTGGATTGGTATCGGCAGACGTACAGCGTGCCGTGCGAAGACTGCGCCGAGCTCGCGGCAGACGCCGACATCTCGGATCGCGTGCTCCGCGGCGGCGCGTACTACAACCAACCCCCGTTTCTGCGTGCCGCGATACGCGGGAACGCGCCACCTTCGACGCGCAACTCGGGCTACGGCGTCCGCTGCGCACGCGAGTGATGACGCGTCATTGCCATGACGACGCGGGGCGTGCGTGAATTACGGGTTCAGCTCCTCCCTGACCGGCGCGAGCGCGGGCTCGCTGTCTGTCTCGACGAAACGCGCGAACGGAAAGTCGCCGCGTTTCCCGATGCTCACGCAGACATTTTCGGCTCGCTCGAGCTCCCGCTTGAATACCTTTTGGTGGTTTCGGCTGGTGACCAGCTTGTCCCGCCCAAACAAGCGGAAAGCGTCCTCGCGGTTGCCGAGTTTCTCGGTGGCGACCGCGAGCACAAAGCCCTTGAAGCCGTCGCTCACGTCCAAGTCGAGCGGTGCCCCGGCCGCGGCCGCCTTCTCGGCGGCGCTGACCAAGGCCAGCGCCGCGGAGATCAACGCGTCGATCAGCGACTTCGATTCTTCAGACTCCTCGTAAGCCAGCGCGCGACGCACGTGCTCGTCTTCCAGCAACAAGTCTCGCGGCGGCGCCCCGCCATGGGCCATCAGCGCGATGGCGTACGCGCGGCGCACGATATTGTCGAGCTGACGCACGTTTCCCGGCCAATGCTGGTCGAGCAGCGTAGCTTCGGCCTGCTTGGAGAGTTCCACGCGCCCTTCGGGCACGCGCGTCGCGTGTCGCCGATTGGCCATGTAGCGCGCCCACATCGGGATTTCGTCCGGCCGTTCACGCAGCGAAGGCAGCTTCACCGGTAGGACGTTGATGCGATAATAGAGATCTTCGCGGAAGCGCTTTTCGCGCACCGCTTGGTGCAACCGCGCGTTGGTGCCGATGATGAAGCGAACCTCGGCCGGCTTCTCGGTGCCGTTGTCGCCCAAGACACGGTACGTTCGCTCCTCGAGCACGTGCAAGAGCCCGGCCTGCGCGCGCGGCGAAAGATTGTCGATTTCGTCGATGAACAGCGTGCCACCGCGTGCCCGCGCGATGAGCCCGGGGTTGTCGCGGATCGCGCCGGTGAACGCGCCCTTCTTCCAGCCGAAGAGCTCGGCCATCTGCAGCTCTTCGGGTACGGTCGACAGATCGAGGATTTCGAACGCGTTCGGACGAGTGCTGGAGTTCTCGTGGCACCAGCGCGCGAGCCGCGACTTTCCGGCCCCGGTGGGGCCGCTGATCAGGATTGGCTCCTCTTGCTGCGCGAACACCCGCAGCATCTCGATGATTCCTGCCATCGAAGCGCCCACCACCGGCAGAAACGCGTCGACCTGCTGGGCTGGCACCGACGAGATGGGCAGGTTTGCCAGGTACGGCGCAGCGCAATCGGCAATCAGCTGCAGTTGCTCGGCGCACGCGGCCCAGATGAAGGTCCGACCCATGGCCTGGCGGCAATCGGCCTCCAGGGACAGGGTGCCGTCGATTCGATCGCCCGCGCCGCGCAGCGGCAGCACGTACAGATGCGTGACGTCCCGCTGCAGCAGCCGCATGCGGCTCTCGTTGCTCGCAAACTCCCCGTCGCTGAAGCGGCGATCGCACCGGGTTTTGCTCGGATCGTCCCCGCCCAATTGCACGCTGCCCAAGTTCACGTCGATCGAGACCCCTTGTCGGCGCTCTGCCACCCAACGCCAGGCCGTCGCCGAAGGCAGGCGCGTCTGGCTCGATTCTACGGCAGAGACGCTGGTCTCGCCCACTTCGAGCACCACCAGCCGGCGATAGCCGTCATCGGGTCGCAAGTGAAGCATGCCGCGCACGATGCGCCCGGATTCGGCGAAGCGGCTCGCCGCGAGCGCCGCCTCAGCGCAAGCGAGCATCGGTTGCAGCGTCATTGCGGCCGCTTCTTCGAACGTCGAAGCCGAGCGGAGCCGGACCATCAGCTCGGTGAGCGCGGCTTCGAACGGGCGCGGGGATGCGCCCACGCGGCCTTCAGCTTCCACCGGGGCGTGACTAGAGTTCGCTTCGGTCATCGATGAGCCAACTCGGCTACGCGGTGGACGTTGATTTTCGAGCGTGCCGGGCGCGCCGGAGCGGCTCGCGACACTGCGGCCTTGGGCGCCTGAGTCACGAACGGTTCGAGTGCGACGCTCAACTCCGCGGCCGACGCGAACCGCTGCTCGGGGTCGGCGGCCAAACAACGCTCGACCACAGCTGCGAGTGAGCGCTCGATATCCGGACGCGCGGCGGTCAGATTGGGGACGCGGCCAGACAAGATCGCCAGGTATGTCTCCGACAAGTACGGCCGTGCGAACGGCGAGCGGCCCGCGAGCAGCGTGAAGAGCGCGGCTCCCAGCGCCCAAATATCACTCTTCGGGTCGGCGGGTCGCTCCGCGCGCAGTTGCTCGGGCGCCGCGAACGGCGGCGACCCCATGTCGAGTGGTTTGCGCGCGCGCTCGTGCGTGCCCGCGACGGTGCCAGGTCTTGGGCTTTCTTCGGCGCTACCGAAATCGAGTATCTTCACCAGTGGCGAGCCGTTCGGCGCGAGCGAGAGGAACAGATTCGACGGCTTCAGGTCGCGATGGATGATGCCCATGGCGTGGCTGGCCGTGAGGCCCGCGCACGCTTGCCTCAGATACGCGACGGCATCACTGCTCGCGAGCGGTCCGCGGGCTTTGAGCAAGGCTGCCAGATCGCAACCTTCCAGGTACTCCATCACCAGGAACGGCTCCCCGTCGGGCAGTCTGCCGATGTCCAACATCCGGGTGACGTGCGCGCTCTTGATTCGTGCCGTGATTTGAGCCTCGAGCACGAGGCGCTCGAGCACCTCCGGGGCGCGCGGCCTGTCCGGGCGCAAGAACTTCAGTGCCACGCGCTGGCCCAGTCGCCTGTGCCGTGCGGCAAGAACGATTCCCGCTCCGCCGCAGCCAATCACACGCTCCAGCGCGTAGTTGTCCTCGAGCAGCTGTTCATACCACATCATGGTCCCTCCAATCGTGTGCGTTGAGCGCAAAATGAGGCAGTGCTCCGCCGAGCGGATGCTGCTTTTCGCGCTCCTGTGCCGTATACGCAGGCGACCCCTGGAGGTGACGCAGAATTATGCCGCTATTTCTGGGATCCTATTGCAGGGTCAGCGACTCAGGACGAGCATCACACTGGTACCGAGAAAGATTGCGGGAGCGAGTCGAAACCAAGTCAACAACTCCGGTGGCGTGGCTCGCCGTGCCTCGGGGTGGCGGAAAGCGTTCGTGGCGAGCGCTGCGGTGTTGAGGAGGGTCCGAAGCAGCTTGCCCTGATAAGCGAGGGAGACCGGCGCGAGCAGCAGCGCAATGACGAAACTGTACGATTCCGCGAGCAGCCCGGCGCGAGCCGAACAAAGCGCGCCGAGAGCCGAAAACAGCTTCACGTCACCGCCGCCCATGCCGCCGCGGAAAAAAACGATGGCCGGCACTGCGCCGCATACGAGCACGCCGCAAACGGCATCGAAGACGGCGTGGCCGAGCAGCGCGGGGCCGCCGTGGAGTGCGCCGAGCAGGGCCCGCGCGAAGATTGCGCCGAGCAAGCTGCCGAAGGTAAGCCAGTTCGGAATGTGGCCGGTTCGAAGATCGTAGCCGGCAGCGGTGGCGGTTAGGGCGAGTGCCGCGATATCGAATGGGGTCATGTGGAGTTTCGCGCTGTGCACCGAGCGTGCCACGCCGCCACCGCTATCTCTTCGGGCCAAGCGTGGAGCGGATTCCGTCGTTGCGTTCGCTTGGTACGCTCTTGCGTGCCAGGCACTGGGCGATTGCCATCGTGCGCTCGACCCAGCTCGACCGCCTCAGACGACGCGCCCGTCACCCGAGAGCTCCTCACCTCGACGGACGAAGTTCGTCGGAGCTATCTTCGCGAGCCCGGCCTCGGCGGAATCAGATTTGCATGCTGAGCGATGCTGAGCGCCTGGCGCGAATCGTCGAGCAAGAGCTGCAGCGAATGTCGAAGAGGAATCGGAGTGCGTGCGTCCTGCGCGAGATCGAAGCGCTCGCCGCGGCGGAGGCGGCCGCGGTCATCGTTCCGGCTGCGCCGCCTGCGGAGCTGGCATCGCGCGTTCGCGCGGCGGTGGTGCAAAGCCCAGCGCCGCGGTCGACGGTTCGCAAGCGGGTGACATTCGCGCTGGTCGCGATCCCCGCGGCGATCTTGGCCGGCTTGCTGGGCAGCCAAGTCGCTTTCCCTGGACGCTCTTTGCTTCGGATCGATTTCAGTGCGCTTCCGGAGGGCGCCTTTGCCGAACGCTTTTTGGTGCTGCTATTGCTGGCAGGCGTGGCAACCGGCATCGCGCTCTTTCCTGGCCGCCGGGGGCTCGGGTCGAAAGTCGGCCTGCTGGCAATTGCGGCCGTGCTGGCCACACCGCTCTACACCCTGGCCACCAACGTGGCGCCGCTCGGCACTGCTTTGGGCGACGCAACCGCCCGTGTGCTTCACCCGCTGGGGTTACCGTGTGCTCTCGTCGCCTTTGCGGTCGGCGTGATCTTGCTGGCGGCTTTCGGTCTCGCGCTTCGTCGCGCGGTTCCCGCCGCGACCGTGAACCGCGCCGCGGCTCTCGGCGCGGCAGCGGGCGCCTGGGCGGGGGTGGCGCTGTTTCTGCAGTGCCCGGCCAAGACTACGCTGCATCTGCTAGTTGGCCATTCACTCCCCGTGGCCACGTTCGCAGTGCTCGGCGCAGTCGTGCTGCCCCGATTGTTGCGCCCCTGACTCGATGCCTCCACGATCGTTGGCGGCGCGTCGGCTTGTCGACTGCGGTGCGGACTGCTACACAGGGTGCCGGGCGGGCATGTCGTCAGCTCGGATGTAAGAACGAGACGCGGGAACATGGGTGCTACGACCAAGCGTCGATCGCGAACGCGAGGAGATAGAGTTGCGCTCGCTGTTGGCTCGGCCGTGAGGCTCGAGCCGGGGCGGCGAGTCCTCTCTGTCGGCCTGAGCGCGGCCTTGTGTTTCGCGCTCGTGGCGGGCTGCTCGAGCGACCAGCAGCCGCCAGCCGTTTGGTCGTGTAGAGACAGCTCGACCTGCAACTGCGCGATCGAGCTTTTCCCAATGACTACGGGTATGCCGGTGGATCGCTGCCTTCCCAGTGATTGCTGCGTGCTGCGCCGCACCAGCCCGAACGACCGTGGGGCCGACTGCTTTTGCGTGATGAACTCCGAGTTCCTTCATCCCGACGAGCTGCCTCCGTGCGAGGACTGGGCGGGGGAAACGGGCGTCGTGGTCGACCAGTGTCCGCCACCCGGTGAGCCCAGGACCAACGTCACGCAGTGTGCCGCCGCCGGTGAGGGCTGCACGGTCGCCGAGCTCGAGCAGAGTAAAGAGCTCGGCTGCTGCGAAGGGAACGTCTGCAAACGCGACGACCAGGGGCGTGCCGTGTGCACCGAAGCGAGCGATGCCGAACGGGCGCTATCCAGCAAATGCGAGCACGTTGCTCGCAATTCGACAGGCGTCAGTGACCAACCCAAGCTGCTGAATACCGAGTTGAAAACCTCGGTCGGCACCATCGAGCTTTCCCCTTACCCGATCGCATTCAGCCGCGTGTCAGATCTGGGGTGCCTGGTCACGACCGAATTTCATTTGGACAACGGTCAGTGTCAGTTCGGCTTCGACGCCGAAGTCCGGGACGGCAAGCTCGCTATCCGTCTGATTAGCGCTGATTTGGCGGACTGTCCTGGCTTCGAGGGCGACCCCAGCGATGACCAAGCAGGCCACATTGCTGATTCCCATCCGCCCGCAACGCTCAGCTTCGAGGGCTTTTCGTGCGGCAGCAACCAATACCATCACAACGAGTGCGTGGCAGGGACGTGGGACCTGCACCTCGACGGGGAGTTCTTGCCGACTACGCGCCTCGCTCCGGAGGATCCCAGACCTTCCACAGTGCGTATCTCGGACCAACACTTGCGCTTCGAAGGCGTCTCTTGCGGCTCGTATGGCTCACCCGCCGAGTGTCCCGCACCCTAAACGTCGAAACTGAACCGAACCACACGACGAAGCGCTCACTTGGGCGGATCGCTGCCTCGCTTCATCCGCGTAGCAACCCTGCTGCCCCGCTGTTGCCCTTGATCTCCATCTTCGTCATGCAAATACAGCGGCGAACGCTGCGTGCGACAGACATGTAGCCAGACCTGTTACTGATTCTTCAACAGGCACACACCCGGCTTACCGCAGCAGCAGGCGTGAATTGAATTCCTCCGCGATCGCAGCGCGTACCACTCGCGCTCACAGGGCGCTCGCTGTGTGTCTTATCGACCCAATTGTGGGCGCCGCTACTACCATCGACCGCGAGACCGGTCGCAAGTTGGTTTGCATGCATCGTATTAGTAGTGAACATTCATCGATCGCCTTAGAATCACGACTCCGACGCTCGTCACCGTGATTGAATAGCAGCGAGAGAAAGAGAGACTTATGAATCTGGAGACCCGAAGTACACTGGCCATGGTCATTAGCACTGCCGCATTGGCCGTTGTCGTGCCCGCTTGCGACGACGGCGATGCACTGCCGAGGGCGCACGGCGGCTCGGCGGGCATGAGCACCAGCGGCGGCAAAGCAGGCACCGGTGGTGCGAGCACGGCTGGCAACGACGGCAACGATACCGCTGGAAGCAACAGTAGTGGCGCGAGCAGCGGCGGGGAGAACGGCGGCGAGGGCGGCGAGGACGGAGAAGGCCTCGGCGGCGCGGCTGGCGAAGCGACCACCGGTGGCGTCGGCAACGGCAGCGGCGGGATCTCCGGAACCGGCGGAATGGCGGCCGGTGGCTCGACCGCAGCGGGTGGCGTGGCTGGCACGGCTGGCGCTGCCACCGGAGGGACTGCGGGCAACGCTGCCGGTAGCGGCGGCACGACAGCCGGCGGCGCAGCGAGTGGTGGCGCGGGGAGTGGCGGCACGGACGGCTCGCTATGCGGAGGTTGCGCTGTCTACACGGTGCCGTTCACCGTGTCGCGAAACCAAGCAGCGCAGATCGTCTTCGATACGCCGACCGACCTCACGGGCGCCTCGGTGGTGTTCCGTGTCCATACAGCGGGTGGCAGTGCCGACACGAAGCTGTATATCTACGCCCAAAATGGCTCCGCGCAGAACTACGCAGCCGACTACAGTAAGCAGAGCGCCAATCTCTTGAGCGCGTTGTCGAGCGGCTTCACCGACGTCACGTACGCCGTGCCGGCTGCGACGGGCGACTGGACGCCGACCGTGGTCACCACGTTGCAGGTGGTGTTCGAGTCCGGCGCCGGGCCATGGCCAACCGCGCCCTCGGTCACAATCGACAGCGTCGCTTTCACCGGCCTCACGACGCAACCCCTGGCCGGCGGATTGACCGCCCCCTGGCAATTCACATCCGCGTCCGCGCCACTGACGATAAATCAGTACAACCCTGGTCCTCCGAGCAGCGTCCCCGTGGGTACGGCGGTGACATTCCAGCCGTGAAGGCATCCGTCGCCAGGGTACCCTTACCCTTCACGGCACTTGCACGGGGCTCCAGCCTTTGTCTGGATCGAAGAGCTCCATCGCGCTGAACAGTTCGAGCGTCTTCGGCCCGAGGTCCTTCTCGTACACGACGCCGGCGTGGCTCACGATGAACGTGGTCACGCCTGACACCTCGTAGCTCGCGGGTGCGGCGACCAGCGCGAAGCCGCCGATCATCGCACCCTGAACGACGAAGTCGAGCTTTCCGAGCGGCGCCGCTGGGCCTTGCCCCTTCAGGATCTTGAAATAGTAGCCGTGGTACGGCTGGTACTTCTCGCGATAGCCCTCGGCGATCACGCGAGCGATACCCTCGCCCACCGGACCGCCCCAGGTGCCGTCCGCATTGCGCCACGCGAGGCCATCGTGCCGGCCCGGCGTGCTGATGATTCGCTGCGCGTACGCGTTGACGCGCGCGCCGTCGTGCTTCTCCGATGCGTACTCCTCCTGGGCTTCGACGTAACCTCGGCACACCTCGATCGCGTCGAGCTCGTTCTCGCCGATGCGGCGGTACAGGATCTCCTGTCGACCGGCAAGGGAGTCGAAGCGCCACTTGCCAGCCTCGTTCACCACCGGGATCGGCAGGGGCCAGTCGTCTAAGCCGACGTTCAACGTGGCCGTCTGCGCATGCTGCGGGTCGCTGACGACGACGACCTTCTCACGCGCCTTCGCCGCCCACGCGGTCGCCTGGTTCTTGTCGAGGACGGGGTCATCCGTCACGATGAGATCGACCCCGTCGGGGCCGAGGATCTCTTTCAGGGCCGGGACATCGTATGCCTCGGCAGCGGCGACGAGCGCGTCCGCCGCAGCTTTCGCAGATGCGAACGTTCGCTGGGATGGCTGCTCGGGTTTGGCGGTCGCAGCACCGCTCGTGGATGCAGCACAGCTGAGCACGCCCCCCAGCAGCACGCCGAGGCCGGCGCAAGCGATTAACTGACGTGCAACGCGAGAGCTCGAGCGAACCATCTCATCGCCTCCCGCCGCGGCCACCGCCGGCTCGACCGCCGCCACCTCGACCGCCGGCGCTTGCGGCCCCACGCGAGCTGTTGGCGCGTGCGCTGTCACCGCTGAAGCTACTCGAGCTGCCGAATCCACCGCCACCCCTCGAGCTCGAGCTGCCGCCGATCTCGCGGCTGCCGATCCGATCGCCGCCACTGCGGTTGGACGAGCCAGCGCTCGGAGCGCGATTTCCGCCGTCGCGGCCGGCGCCCGCCGACCGATCGGAGACACCAGGGCCGGACGCTGAGTTGTTCATGGGACGCGGACTCGTCGCCCGGTTCATTTGATTGCCGACGCTCGGGCCAGCGGCTCGTTGCTGGCGGTTCGCGGCCGAATCGCCCCGTGCCGAACCGCCGTATTTGGTCGCGGTGGCGCGGTCGGAGTACGGAGTGCCACCTCGGTGTTCGGCGTTGTGCTGCCAGTTGCCGTTGCCGTTGATGTTGCGGTTGATGTTCGTGTTCCGGTTGAAGTTGTTGAAGTTGTTGATGGTGACGTTGCCGTGCCCGTGCCCCCAGCCGCAGCCACAGCAGGTGCCACCCCAGATCGCCGCGCCAACCAGCACACCGACACCGAACGTCACGAATGCGGCGCCCGGCGTGTAGGGTGGATAGTAGACCGGCGGGTACGGGTAGACGGGAGGCCCGTAGACGACCGTTGGGCTGTACACCGGGACGTAGACGACCTCAGGCTTTGCCGGGACGACGACGATGACTTCTTTCGTCTCGACGATCTTCGTCTCGACCTTCTGCTGTTCGTTCGACGCGAGAGCCCCTTTGGCCTGGGCCTTCTTTCTCATGCGTTGAACGGCGTCCATCACCTCGGATTGCTGGGCGAGAAAAGCGTTGCCCAGATCGGTCGTCCATTGAATGTCGTCTGCGAGGCGTTTCGTCAGCTCCGGGATCGCGGCCAGAGATTGGATCGCTGGATCCCAAGGCTGTTGGGCCACCGCGTCCGCGAGCTCCTTGTCTTTCAAGTTCGGGTTCTTGGCCTGCCACTGTTGCAGCTGGATGATCTCGAGCGGATAAGTCGAAGCAGCTAGGGCCTGGGCGAGCAGCGGATCGGGATAGAGCGCGATTGGTGCCACGAGCGAATCGAGTTGCTCCGGAGAAAGCTTTACGGCCGCAGCCGCAGGCGCCGAAGCTGCAGGCGCTGGAGCTCCAGGCGCTGGAGCTCCAGTCGCTGGAGCTGCAGGAGCCGGAGCTGGAGCTGGAGCCGCGGGGCTCGGCACTTGGGCGAAAACGGGTGCGGGGCCTATGAGCCATACCCAGGCAACCGCGAGCGATCCGCGCCATGCACCTCCCTTGAGTCGGAATCGGGTCGTGAATTGCGCCATCTGTAAATGCTGCCGTCCTTCTCGAGTCACATCACGGGTTTCGCGGCGAGGGCGGACCCGAAGATAGGTAGCTCGCGCGTTCACTGCAATGCCGATCGCCGCCGCGGAAGCGGGCCGGCAGCGCCACTGCGCGTGCGCAGTACCGCCTTAAAAACCTTATGTTAATCGGCAAGTTAGCATCTCCACCACGGTTCCCGAGATGGCGTTCGTCACGTGGCTCGCGCTACAGGGGGGACGCCGACTACCGGCACTCGACCTTCGGCGTCGGCGCGCGCCGGATCCGTTTCTGGCCGAGCCAGGAATTTCTGGGGGCCGCCGTCGTACACTGTGCGCGGCGGGCGTTCAGGGGCATCCACGCCTTGGGGCGCAACGACCGTCCCCGTAATCGGGTCAGCTGGAAAGGACCATCTTGCATGAAGACCGCGCTCGTTTCACTGCAGCTCACGCTGTTGCCCGCTGCCGCGCTGGCCGCGGCGCCTCCCCCACTGCCGACAGCGGACGTGGCCGGCAGCGCCGATAGCCCCGTGCTCAAGCGCTACGACGGTTCGATCGTGCTCTCTTACGAAAAGCGACACTTTGATAGCGCGACGTTCCCGCTGTCCAAGCTCGAGTTCGTGGCAGGCAAGCGTGACAACCACAACAACGAGGTTGCCGAGCCCAAGCAAAAGAAGACAGCCGAAGGTGAAATCACCCATTTGGTTTACGTCATGCCCGAGCAGCGCTCCGCGCTGGAAGTCGCGCGCTATTTCCAGGATGCCGTCAAGGCCAAGAAGGGTAAGCTGCTGTACGAGTGCAAAGCGCCCGACTGCGGGGGTAACGAAACCGGGAACAGCGTCGGCGGCGGAGGCAGAATGAGCCTGCCGATGTACATCCGACACGACGATCAGATCACCGATCCCGGCTGGTCGCTCCCGTGGTGCACCGCGTTCGTCAAGCTCACCGAGTTGCGCTACTTCGTCGCGGAGCTGCCCGCGCTCGGCGCAGTCGTCTCGGTGCAGGTCGCTATGATGCCGGACGCGAACGGCGCGTGCAGCGCGCTGCACGGCCGCGCGCTCGCGGTGGTGGACGTCGTTCAAGGCAAAGCGCAGGCTTCCTCCCCCGCTCCCAGCGCTCCCAGCGCTCCGCTCGCGCGCACGCTCGCCGCGGAAGGCAAAGCCACGCTCAGCGGACTCGATTTCCAGCCGAATTCTGCCGCACTGCCTGCGGAGGCCCGCTCGGCGCTGACGCCGGTTGCCGAGCTCCTGAATGCCAGCCCCGGACTGCGACTGTTGGTGGTCGACCACACGGACAACGAGGGCGGCTACCAACGCAACGCGGATTTGTCGAAGAAGCGAGCAGACGCGATCGTCAAAACCCTGGTCGACCAATTCAAGATCAAGCGCGAGCGACTGACGGCGGTGGGCGCAGGGAGCGCCGCACCGCTCACCACCAATAAGTCGTCCGAGGGCCGCGCCAAGAATCGCCGCGTCGAGTTGGTCGAGAACTGACTGCGTATTCCGGTCGACCCGAACACCAATTCCGGTGCCAACCCGATCGCCGATCGCTCAACTCCGGAATGAGCGGTCGGGTCCGTCCAGAATACGCACGGATGTAACAGAGGCCATCCCGCCGCCTGCACGAGCATGAAATCGACCTCCTCAGTCGATGGCGGGTCCGGCGGCTCCCGAATTTTGCTCCCACGCCCCGTCAGCGCTGGTGTACGAGCAGTCGAGCCACGATGTTGGTGTCGAGGACGTCCTTCACGGCAGGTCAGGGACCTGGCGGTAATGGCACGCCGAACCGACGGCCTCGAAGCCGGCTGCAGAGGACTTGCTCAGTAGACGCCGGAGCAAAACGCATCACGCCAGTTCGCTCTTCGAGGAGCGCTGAGCGCTGCACATTCTTGCTGCGGAACAAGGGAAACAAATGGAAACCCGGCGTCTGAATGCCGGGTTTTCTCCTTTGTGGCTTGCGACGGGATGCGCTAGCGCGGGTCGCTTCCATGTCGGGAGGCCGAGAGCAAGGTTCGCTCCCGAGCCGCGCCAAGTAGCGATGGGGAAGAAGTCCGGCAAGGCTTCGGCCGGACGGCACTCGAAGAGCCCTTCCGGCTGCGCAACGATTGCATCGTCCAAGCGAATTGCTTGCGCGTCGGCGCCCCCAGTGGCTGCCTGACGAAAGCAAGACTGCTGCAACGCCAGCACGAAATGCGACCAATGGTGTGTCTACACACGGCTGCGGCGAGGCCTGCCCAGCAGCACTCAATTTCGTTCGGCACGAGCGATGCAGAGGGCGAATCCACGCTGCACAGTCTGTCGCTGTCAGCGTTTGCGGTAGGCGTTGCAACGCCGCGCGTGCTCGAACAGCAGGAAGGGTGCGAATCATGGGAGTCACTGGTTTCCTCCATGGGCGGTTGGGCGCATTGACTGTGACGATTGGGTTGCTCGTATCCGAGAGAGCGACGGCGCAGACCCATGACGTCTCCTTGCCACTACCCGGGAACGTGGACTTCACGGACGTGGTCCTGGGAGCTACCGACTCCCTCCAGGTCCAAGCTTTCTCGGACGTAGAAGCAGGACCTCACTCGCGCATAGTCAATCTCGGCAGTGGCACGGCGCGGATTGGGGCGCGTGCGCGGTGCGGTGATATTTTCAGTGTCGGCGCTGTCGCGCTCGACGGAGCTCGCGTTACCGGAAATGTCATCAGCGAAGGCCCCATCTTGCGTGTGGCCAAGGCAAATGTGACCGGAAGCGTGATGCCCGGGACCGCCATCGGGCGGAGCGTTCTTCGATTCAGCGTCGAGTTCCCGGCGACGAGCATGGGCTCCGTCACAGTGACTGCGAAGCAAACGCAGAGCCTCGGTCCGGCGCGGTATGCGAGGCTTCGTGTCTTGCCGCGGGCGACTTTGCTCTTGAGAAGCGGCGCGTACTACTTCGATTCGTACGAGGTGGATCCTCTCGCCACGGTCGTGGTGGACGAATCCGCCGGCCCCGTGGAACTCTACGTCGAGAAGAGCCTCGTGCACATGGGGACGTACAGGACGCCTCGAGGTTCGACAGCGAACGTCTTCGTCGGCTACTTCGGCTCGCTGCCGGCTTTCGTCGGAGCTGCATTTCCCGGCACCGTCTTGGCCCCAGGCGCGAAGCTCGTGATCGGGTTGCCGCTTGGCGGGGGAACGCACGTGGGAGCGTTCTACGCGCGGAACATCGAAGTGATGCCGTTCACCAAGATCCTGCATCGCCCGACGGACCATTTCGGCATCGGCGACGGGAACGCCATCGCGCCTACTCTCACGAGCTCGTCCATCGATCCCGTGCCCGATCCGAGCTTCGCGCCGTCGTTCCTCGGAACGCTGTCCGCGGACTCCGAAGGAAATCCGGTCTACGAGCGGCTGAGTTACGCCACTCCGGATCCGGAACATGGCGTCGTCGCGCCGAGCTTCTGCGACGCGCACCTGAACCCGGTGGAGGCTCCGAGCGAGGCCGAGCTCAACACCCCTCCCCCGCCGAGCGCCATGTGTCCCGCCGTGGCGGCGAACTCGACGAACTGCCCGGTGGATCCAGACACTCTCGCCGGCCCTTGTGCCACGGATGCAGACTGCGGCGCGGGGTTCGTCTGTTCGGCGCAATGCGCGGACGCCGCGTGCCTCACGGTTCTGCACCGGTGCGGGAAGCAAGCCGCTAGCTGTGCCGGGCTGCCGCAGGAAAGTGATTGTGAAGAGTACACCTTGTGCCCGCGGGAGGGCGCAGTTGGCAGCCCCAATTTGGAAAAAGTCAGCGAAGAGCTCACTCCCATGACGACGCCGGGGCCGGACGCCGTGATCGATCCGTCCGAGAGGACGGCCCTACCAAAGTACGCCGCGATCTCTGCCGATCTCTGCGAGGAAGCCGCGGAACCGGTCGTTACGACCAGAGACGTATCGCAGAAGTCCGCGGGCGACGGCAGCAAGGAATGGGGATTCTATCTGGACCCGAAGACGGACTTCGGCATCGGCCACCAGAAGTCGTCCACCTTCATTCCCAACCTGACCGATCTACACGCGAGCGCCGGCGTGGCCGTGGGCGCCATTGTGTTCAAGAAGAAGGTCGAGCTCGTCTCTGCCAACGCAAAGGCGATCGTCGACAATTGCGGAGTCACTCTGGTCTCCACCGTGAAGCTATTTGGTGACGCTATCGCAACCTGGACACCCTCGGAGGCGCAGAAGTTGCACCTCGTCACCCAGTCCGACGGGAGCGTCGGGACGCCGCCGGCCGACGGCGACGCTTGCAGGGCATCACGGCAGGCAACGTACGACGCACAGAGTGGTGTCCGCCTGGCGAATCTCTTCGCGCGCGAGGTCCTCCAGTACTACCAGACGCACGGGATGAACCGGGAGCTCTGCGACACCATCGTCGAGGCGCTTCACTTCGAGAAGAAGAACGAGCCCAAGCCTTCGAGCTGCCCAGGTCCGGATCCCGAGACAATCGACTGCTCGCAGATCGAGCACATGTCACCGGCATTGAAGCTCGACATCTTGAACGCATGGAAGGGCGAGTACAAATGCAAGATCCAGACGTACGTCGACTTCGCCAACGCGCTCAAAGTCAAGCAACAGGCGATTCAAACGACGGGAGCCATTCATATCTTCGATGCCAAGGACGGCTTCGGTTATCACTTCAAGCTCTTCGATCTGAATTTCCCGATCGGCCCGGTGACACTGAAGCTCGCGACCGATGCCTTTGGCGCGTGGAACGTCTCGGGGGCGATTCTCTACGGCATCGGCGTGGACGGGAATTTCACGAACGCCGTCGACCTGCTGAAGAACAGCATGAACGGCCAGGTGCCTCGCGTCGGTGACATCCGCGCGTACGGCGGGCCCGACGTCACGCCCGCTGCTCGACAGTCCATTCTGGTCTTCGTCGGCGCCGGCGTACCCGGTGTCTCCGTCGGGATCGACGGCGAGATCAATCTACTGGACCTGAGCGTGCCGTCGGCCATCGTCGCCGCCGCCATGCGGCTCAGCGCACCCGATGACCGGCCCCTCGACGGGACGCCGTACGCGGGTTCGCCGGTGACGTCCATGGAACCCACGAAGTACCGCTGGGTCACGGGCTTCAGCTGGAGTTCCGGCGTGAAGATCTCGACCATGAGTGGGCGAATGGACCTGGCAGCACGGCTCCACTTTCTGGGCTTCAAGAAGACTCTCCGGGTCCCCCTGTTCTCCTGGCCCGCCCAGCGCCAATGGTCCTTCCCCATCGTGGGGGGAGGCACGGAAGATCCGCTCAAGTACAGCGGCGACTACGGCGAACTCGGCGACGACATGGCATTCACCGAAGTTCCGGCGATCACGGACGACCCTCCGAAGACCTCGGACTCGCAGGATTTCCTCTCATTCTGCCCGGGATGATGCGCTGTCTTCGCGAGGGATCGTCATGAGAACAGTCATTCAACGGCCCGCGCTCGGCTTCGCTGCAGTCGTCCTGAGCGTCGCAATCATCATCGCTCTCGTCTCGGGCCTCCGTCGAACCACGACACAGGCGCGCCAGTCGCGTAAACCAACGTCGTCCGGACATAGCGTGACGACGCCGGCAACCCCGACGGCGACTCCGCAAACTCGAACCCCGGAAGCGGCCTTCCCCATCGGCTCGAGCCAAACGTACGCAATGCACGAGACGAGCGTCGTAACCGCGAACACGGGGCAAGCAGTCATGCAGCTCGCCTTCCGGGGGCCGCTGAAGCTGACGGCGCTCCGAGCGCACCCCCTGCTGATCGTCCGGGCCGAGTTCTCCGGTAGCGTCGTCGCGGGTGCCGGCAGCGACGCTCAGGCAACGGATTCAGCGTCTTCCGAGGCTGCTCATCATCCCTTCTTCCTCGAGTTCTCCGAGCAGGGGCTCTTGCTCGATGCGAAGGGCGATCCCGCGATACCTGCCTTCGTGGCGCGTGTCTGGGTTTCACTGGGCGAATATCTGCAGCTTTCCACGGACGTTAGCGCGAAGACCTGGGAGCGGCGCGAGAACGACGCGACGGGCTGGTACGTCGCCGCCTACGAGATGTCGTCCCCGCGCAGTACGAAGAAACGGAAGCTCCGCTACGAGAGCATGCCGTCGCTGCTCTCGAGCTACAATCTGGAATCGTCCTCCAGTGAATTCGCGATGGACGACGCAGGCCGGCTCGAATCATTCCGTCTGGACGAGCGCGTGCAGGTGGACCTGGCCGGGGGACCGCTGCCTTCCTTCCACGCGGCAACTCGGCTCGACCTTCTCCGGACAGCTCACGAGCTGGAGGCCTCCGAGGTTGAGGGGTGGCTGGCCGCTCTACACAACGCGACCAGCCTGCGAAATCTTGGTTCCACGAGCGACGAAGCCGCTTTCGATCGCGAGCGCATCGGCGGCCGTACACTCGGGGACGTCTTCGACCAGCTCCGCCTTGCGCGCAAACCGCACGTCAGCAAGGAGGAGCAGAAGACCATCGACCGGGCATTCGTCGCGCTCACCGCGCTGCTGCGTGAGGACCCCAAGGCGCTCGCGACCGTGCGACACCACATCGAGCAGGGAGGGCCCGAGACGAACACTTTGCTCGGAGCGCTCAGGGATGCCTCGACTCCGGCGACTCAGAAGATCCTCGCACAGATGAGCGGCCCCGATTCGCCGCTTGGCCCCGCACAGAGAATGGAAGCCGCGCGTTCACTCAGCCGCCTACCGGCGCCGACCGCAGAAACCGTCCAGGCGCTGAAAGCGCTCAGAGCGGATCCCGATGTCGGAACCCAGGCAACCTATGGGCTGGGTTCCGCGCTGTATCGATTGAAAGGCGGAGACCCGGTGCTCGCTGCCGAGGCTCGCGCGGCCCTGGTGGAGCAGCTCGAAGCCGCACACACCGAGGCGGATCTATCCGCGGTGCTGACCGCGTTCGGCAACGCGGGCGACGCCGCCTTCGTCGATCTCGTCGAGAAGCGGCTAGCCGATCCATCCCCTGCGGTTCGAGCCGCCGCCGCCCAGGCATTGCGGCGAATCCCCGGTGCCCGTGCAGATGCGCTGCTCGCCCGGATGTGCGGCGATGCCGATGCGAACGTAAGAGGCAGTGTCATCGATGCGATCCACGAGCGCGAACCGTCGGCCGTACTGGCTGCGGCGCTCGCGGCAATGGTGCTGCGTGAGCCTGAGCCTGACCTCCGCGCCAGTGCAGTGACCATTCTCGCCCACTGGCTCTCCGAGATCCCTGGCCTCGCACCGACGCTCGCCCAAGTCGCCGCGACCGACCCGCACCCGGACATCCGGCTGCTCGCGGCAAACGCGCTCGGGGAGCACTGAGTGCGAGCTTCGCCCCCCGGCTTCGTCAGCTTCGACCGACTCGCTACGGCGTCGACAGCCCGCTCAAATGCTTCGCATGGACGCAGAGTTTGCGCCCGCGCGGCCGCGCTTTCGGTCTTGGATCGGCTTCCCAGTTGGTGCGCGTACGAGCTCCACCTGAAAGGCGCGCAAGCGTTGAGCCTTCATCACGGCTCACACCACGCCCACGTCGGCTTGGCACATCCTGTGCTCTATTGGTCAATGTTCAGAGTCCACATCAAGAGCCCTGCGCAGCGCGAAGCGACGGGGGAAATGCGCCATGTGCGAGGTGTCAGCCAAAGTATCGGGATTCGAGTGGAGCTACCCTTCGAGCAAGAGGTCAATCCCTTCGTGGAGCAGGCATTCGAACACGAGTCGTTCTTCACGCGTCTGCATCAATTCGTGCTCATGTCTGACGCATACGTCGTCGCGCCGGGCGGCATCGGGACGGTGCTCGAAACGATGATGGTGTGGCAGCTCTTGCAAGTGCGGCACCTCGAGGGGACACCGCTCATCCTCGTTGGCCAGATGTGGCGAGACCTCGTCGAATGGGCGCGCACGCGGATGTTGCGCCCGGGCTTCGAACTCGCGAGCGAGAAGGATTTCGAGATCCCTCAGTGCGTCGACGGTCCGGATCAAGCCGTTGCCATCATCCGCGAATCCCAAGCGCGGTGGAAAGCAACGCAGGCAGCGGGATAGCTCGCGTCCCCGTCTTGTCGGTGCTGCTGACGGTTGCCGAGCGAGGCGCGTTCACCGAGATGCGTACGCCCGCGGCGAACGGTTCGAGGCGGGGCCGCTTCGTCTCTCGACGCGCGGACTTCTCGCCGCCAAACAACAATTTTGTGAACGGCACGCACCAGCGCAGCAGCCCCCGGACACTGCGCGCGACCGCGTCGAGAATATTCGAAGTTGGTCTTGCGCGATCGTTTGCGCCAATCGCACGCACGGAAACGGGGTTCAGCTCGAAGCCGAAACGAAGCGCGCTGCCACGCTCAAACGTCCAGCACGCCTTCGGCGATCGCCGGCACGGTGTCGCCGAAGCGCATCACCCCCACTCCGAAAGCTTGGCACAGTCGGGTGAGAAGGCGATTGTTCGGATACAGCCGCTGCTCCGTGACGCGATCGCGCTCAGCCGGGGTGAGCACGCGACCGCCGCGGATGCCAGCTCCCAGCAGCAACGTGGGGACCGAGCGCGAGCTGTGCCGCGCCGGATCGCCCATGTCCGAGCTGGCGAGCACGAGCGTCTCCTGCGCGAGCCCAGCTTGGTCGAGCAGGGCGTATAGACGCGCCACCTTCGAGCAGGTGTAGCGGTTTTGGCGGGCGAGCGCGCGCCAAGACGCCGGATCGCCCGGGTGAGACCCGTCGTGCGCGAGGTAGCGATGCACGACTTCTTGATGCACGTCGTCGGGCAAGAGCGGATCGAGGTGCGTGCGCGACAGATCGGCCAGCATCAGGCTCGCGAAGCGCGTCAGATCACAGGCGAAGCCGCGCACGATCAGCTCGAGCTGCAGCTCCGTGATCGCGTCGAAAGCGGGCTCGCCGCCGCCGTACGAACGGTAGCGCGCAAAGGCGCTCTTGCTGATCCGCTCCGGCGCGACGCACGCCTCGTCGAGTGGCTGCAGGCGGCGCTCCAGATCACGCAGCGCGGTGGCGTGATGCTCGAGCTTCTCGCGTTCGCTGGCCGGTGCCCGCGCGCGCAGCCGTTTCAGGTCTGCGCCCAAGAAATCGAGTGCGCTCTGGGAGCTGGCTCGCCGCGCGGCGGCCGCCTCGGGTGAGCCGGTCAAGGCCACGCCGAACAGCGCGTCGAAGGTGGCAGCAGGGTGGATCAGCTTGGGCAGCGGTACGCCACCGCGACCGTAGCTGATCGACGTCGTTGGTCCGCGATCTTCGTTGCCCACTCCCAGTACCAGGCTCGGGACCGGTGTGGCTTCGCCCAACCGTTGCTCCACGGCCAGGTATTGATCGATGGACGCGTTGCGCCCGCTCGCGCCGGCCCCGGTGAGCAGCACGCGCGGCGCGTCGTGACCGACGTTGCCGGTCAGAAAACCCGCGGCCAGATCGATACCGTCGATCACCAGCAGATCGTCGCGAAAGGAACGCCCATGGCGGGCAGCGTCGTCGAACGGAGCGAGGATCGCGTCTTCGTAGTCGATGCGAAAGCCGGGCCGAGGGAAGAACAGCTCGGCGGCTCTGCCGTGCGGCATGTACACGGCGACGAAGCGCTTGGCGGTCGCTCGGCTCGTAACCCCGGCTTTCGCGACCGGCGCGGCAGGCGCAAGCTCTGCCAAGGCTGCGCGCGGTAAGAGCCCGGCGCCGAGCGCGAGCAGAAAGCCACGCCGCGCCATGGGCGTGCTCACGACGCTTGCCTGCGCAAGACGAACTCCGGGCTCTTGACCCAGGCCACGACCCACTCGAGCAAGCTCTCTCGCCGGTCCGAGGGCAGAGCCTCCACGAGCTCGGCGAACCAGCGTTCCATCTCGGGAGCGCGGCGCCCGGTGAGGTAGCGCAGGGCTTGTTTGGCGAAGCAGCTGCGCGCCTCGGGTAACTCGGAGAGTTCGGTCGCCAGCTCCGCGCTATCTCGGAACGAAAGCTCGCGGCCGCCGAGCCTGAGCTCACCGTTCGTCACGATCGGTTGCTCGTGCTCCCGCGTGCGGCAGCGACCAGCGGCGTCGAAGCCTTCGAAGCTGAAGCCGAGCGGATCGAGGCGATCGTGGCAGGAGCGGCAGCTCGCTGAGCTCGTGTGCGCCGCGAAGCGTCCGCGGGTGGTGGCGCGCTCGTCGCGCGGCGGCAAAGTAGTATCGATGCCGAGCTCACCGGGCCGCGGCAGATCGACGCACAGCACGCGCCGCAGCACGAAGTCACCGCGCTTGATCGGGCTGGTGACGTCCTCGTGGGCGTGCGCGGACAAAAAGCTCGCGTGCTGGAACACCCCGACACGCCCCTGCCGGACGAGGCTCACGCGCGGCCCGGCGAAGCCCGGGATGCCGTAGTACGCGGCCATGGTTGCATCGGGCGACGTGAAGCGCGCTGCCAGCAAGCTGGCGAGCGACGCGCCGCCGTAGACCATCACCTCGTCGACGAATGCCGAGGTCTCCGCGAGCATGTGGCTCTTCACGTCGTCGTAGTTGGGGACCAACGAAACGGCCTTCGCCGTGCGCTCGAGCTGATCGACCTCGAGCCACTCGAGCACGAACTGCCGAAAATGATGGCGCGTCGAGGAGAGCGACAAGAGCCGCCGAGCCTGGCGCGCGCGCACTTCTCCGTCGAGCAGCGGCCTGGGTCGCGCCGCGAGCGCGAGCAGCTCCGCGTCCGGCGGCGCGCCGGTCACGGCGTACGCCAGACTGCTCGCGATCTCGTAAGGTGCGAGCGTGGTGACGCCATCCGTGCGCGACTCGTCATCGCCCAACTCGCTCAGGTACAGCATGTCTGGGGAGGAGAGCAACGTGGCCAGTACGACGCGAAGCCCTTCCGAGCGAGCGTCGGTCGTCGCAGCGGGTGGGGTCCTGGCGCCGCGCTGGAAGAGACTCAGCAGCGCCGAGCGCTCGACCGAGTTCGGCGGCCGCCGGAACGCCGAAAACGCTAGACGGGCGAGCGCTCGTTCGACGCACGGCGAAGTCGAAGGAGCTCCGGCAGGGCAAGGCAGCAGGCTCGGCAATCGCTCGGAGACCGCGCGCGCGGCGAGCCGCTCTGCAACACGCGCAAGCTCGGACGCGAAGTAAGAGGGCACGGCTTGTCGCTCGTTGATCGCGTAGCCGTCTTGGCGCTCGTCGGGAGGTAACTCGTCGCGCAGCGGCTCGTCCAGGCCGAGCAGGCGGTTGGCGCTGCGCTCGTACTCGACGTTGCTCAGCCGGCGCAGGCGCGCCGGGATCAGCGCGCTCGGCGGCGCCGCCGGTGGAGTCTGGGTGGCGCAGGCTGGTGCGCCCCAGCCGAGCGCGGCGATCATCAACAGCTGGCGCCAGCGACGGCGAGTCATCACGGAGCTTTGGCTTCGGAGATCCAGACCAGATCGTCGATCCAGAAGTCCGCGGGGAGGTTGTCCGGCTTGGCCGCGAACTCGATCCCGAGCAAGCGTTTCGGATCGAAGTGCACGGACTTACCCCAGCCCTCCTGCTGCAGCTGATCCCAGCGCACCTCGCGGCTTTGCCAGTCTTCGGTCAAATGCAACGCGAGCTCATGGACGTCCCAGCAGCGCTCGCTGCAGCGGCCGCCGTACTCCGAAGCCACGGTTTCCGGCATCCCGAAGCGCACCCTCACGCTGCCCTTGCCACGCGCTCGAAAGCGCAGGCCAGCAAAATGGCCGGCGTTGAGCGAACACTTGGCCGAGTCTGCGACGTGACGGAGGGTGGTGCCCCAAACCGCGCCCCAATCCTTCTGACCCTGTGCGCTGAAATGCCCTGCCATCCGGTTGTCGACCGTGGCCTCGACTGCGGGCAACTCGCTCGCCTTGAAGGCGCCGTCGGCTGGGAAGATCCTCGAGTCCGGCGTGTGGTCAGTCGCGGAGTACCAATAGCCTTCGCGTTCGAAACCACCGAACAAGCGGTTGTCACCGTCTTCGAAATCCTCGACGCGCGAGTCTTGGCTCGTGGGGGACGGGGTGGCGCAAGGGTCCGCGCTTGCGCTCGTGGCTTCGACCTTGCCTGCAGCGGGTCCCGGGTCGACCGCGGCGCCTTGCCCTCCGAAAGTCGCCGGGTGAGGCTCGGCGGAGCTGCACCCGAGAGCGAACAGGGCGGGAAAGAGCACGCACGAGAGCGTGTGCTGAAGAGGATTGTCTCTGCTGAGAGTCATCATGAGCTTCGAAGCAGCTGTCCGTGTCATAGGCTGAGCGAACCGGTCGTGATGCGCGCGTCTTTGGCTTCGCCAAAGCTCTCGCTTTCGACGCCGAAGGCTTGTTGCACCGCGACCAGTAAGCGATTGTTGGGGGTCCCTGCCGCGCCCAGATCGATGTGCCGGCCGCCCTGCAAGCGGCCGCCCCAACCCCCGGCCAGCAGCGCCGGCACTTGGCGCGATGTGTGACGATTGGTATCACCCATATCACTCAGTGCGATGAGCACGGTCTGATTGAGGATGCCCAGCGTATCGAGGCGTGCAACCAGGCGCGCGATCTTGGAGTACGTGTATCGGTTCTGGCGCGCCAGCTGCGCCCACGATTGCGGATCGCCGCCGCCGGCGCGCCCACCGCTCGTGTAACGGTGCGCGACGTCCAGGTGCACGTCGTCGGGCAATTGCGGGTCGAGGTGGGTTCGGCTCAGATCAGCTAGAAACAAAGTGCCCACGTGTGTGACGCCGCAGCTCAATGCCTGCGCCAGCAGATCGATCTGCAGGTTGGTGATGGTGTCGAAATACGGCTCCCCGCCGCCATAGGCGGCGAGTCGAGGAAACGTCGCCACGTCGGGCGCGCTCGGCGCAGTGCAGCCTTCGAGCTTCGAATCGAGGCCTTTTTCTAGCTCGCGCAGGGCGGTCGCGTGCTGCTCGAGCTTGTCCTGCTCGCTTTGCGGCGCCCGCGCCTTGAGCCGCCCGAGATCTTCACGCCAGTAGTCGAGCAGGCTGCGCCCGAGCTGCCGCTCCCGTTCGATTTGAGCCAGCTTCACCGGATCGTTGCCGACGACGAGCTGGGCGAACGCCTGATTGAAGGTCTGGTTGGGATCGATCAGCTTGGGCAGCGCCACGCCACCCTTGGCGTACGAGATGCACTGGCCGAGCTCCGGCGCGCTCGTCCCGACGCCCAGCACCAAGCTGGCGAGTGGAGTGCTTTGCCCGAGGCCGCGCTCGACAGCCAGGAATTGATCGATGGACGCGTTCTGACCGCTCTGCGCGCTGCCGGTGAGGATCACCCGCGAGCCGTCGTGACCGGTGGTCCCGCCCTCGATGCCCGCGGTCAGGTCGAGACCCTCGAGTGTCACCAGGCTGCCCGCGTAGCTCTTGCCGAGCGTTGCCGCGTCGGTGAATGGTGCGAGCGAACAACCCTCGTAGCCGATGTCGAAGCCGTCACGCGGCAGCCAATACTCGCGCGCCACGCCATGTGGCATGTAGATGCCGATGAAGTAGCGTGCGCCTGCGTCTTGAGCCCGAGCTGGGCGCGACTCCGGTCCCAGGTAAGCCAGAGCCGCGCCTGCGCCGAGCGCGGTCAAGATCGTGCGGCGGGTGGGTTTGCGTCGAATCACGGCTGTGCCCTCCAAGCGAACCAGTCGCCACGTACATAGGCCAAGAACAAGCCCAGGATAGAGTTGCGCTCCGGCGGCGGGAGGGCGCGCGTGGCTTGCACGAAGTCAGCCTCCACGTCGGGGTTTTCACTGCCCGCGGCGAAGCGCACCACTTGCCGGGCCGCGCAGCTCGCGAGCGCGTCGGAACCGGCGATTGCGTACGCCAGGTCCATGCTGTTTTTCAGGGGCATGTCGCTGCCGTCAACCACGAGGTGGCCGCTCGTATCCACGGGCTTGCCGGCCTCCGTGCTGCGCGCTCGGCCGACGGCGTCGAAGTTTTCGAAGCTGAAGCCCGCGCCGTCGAGCGAGTCGTGGCAGCCGGCGCAGCGCGACTCCTGCGCATGCAGCGCGAAGCGCTCGCGCGTGGTCGCGTTCGGATTGGGAGGCGGCAGTACCAAGTCGATGCCGAGCTCGGACGGCTTCGGCAGCTGGCGACACAGGAGCCGTTCGAGGACCGCCTTGCCGCGCAGCACGGGCGCGCTGCCGTCTTCATGGGCGAACGTGGCCAAGAAGCTTGCCTGCTGCAACAGCCCCACGCGACCCAGCTTGGCGAGCGACACGCGTTGACCCGCCGCCGGCGCGACGATCCCGTAAAAATTCGCGAGCTCGCTGGGCACGATGCTGTAGCTGCCAGCGAAAAGCTGCGCCAGCGCCCCGCCACTCGTGACCATGGCGTCGTCGATGAACGCCTCGGTCTCGCGCAACATCGGCTCGCGCAGCTCCGCGAAGTCGGGTGCAACTGCGCTCGACTTGGCCAGCGAGCGCAGCCGATTCAAGCCCAGCCACTCCTCGATGAAACGGCGGTAGAGGTAGCGGGAGGCCGAATCGCCCAGCAGGCGTTCGGCTTGCCGCTGGCGCTCGGCCCCCGAGCGCAGCTCACCGCTCGTGGCCGCCCGGCGTAGCTCGGCGTCGGGTGGCGTGCCGGCGATCAACCAGGCGAGCTGACTCGCGAGCTCGTCGTCGGTCAGAGCGATTTTGAGGTCGCTCGCCTGGGAGCCGAACGAGGTTTCGTAGAGCAGCTCACTCGAGCCGAGCAGCGCGCGCATCACGAGCATCGCGCCGTCACGAAAGGTGGCGCCCGAAGCGCCAGCCGAGAACACCTTATCCAGGCTGACAAGCTCTGCGTCGCTGGGCTCATGTCGAAATGCTTTGCTAGCGAGCGACCGGATCAGCTCCGCCCGGCAAGCGGCGTCGTCGCTCGCGGCGCTCTTCGCACAGGCGGGAAGCGACGGCGAGCCGAGGTCGAGACGTTGCGCGAGGTCGCGCGTTGCCGATGTCAGTTGCTTCAACGTCAGCGCGTCGACCGACTGCGTCAGGCTGCGCGAGAAGTCGTATTGCCGCGCGTCGGGTGGTAGTGCGGGCTCGAGCTCCACGCTTTGTCCCGCGATCGAGCTGGCCGCAGCCGAAAGCTCGGCCACGCTGAGGCGTCGCAGGCTGGGCGCGAGCAGCGCGGTCGCACTCGCATTCGATTCGTGAGGTGGCGCGGGGGCCGCGCTCGAGCAAGCAGAGAGACAGCTGAACGCGAACAGCAAAGCGCGACGCATCAGCCCGCTCCGCCTGTCCCGGCCATGTCGGGCGCCTGGCCCCCTTCGCCTGCGGACGTGGTCCCGCCATTGGTCGCGCCCGCGCTGCCGCCACCGTCGGCGCCGCCCATGCTCGTACCTCCACCGCCGCTGGCGCCACCGCTACCACCGTTACTCGACGGCTTTCCATCCCAGAACGCCACGTCATCGAGCCAGAGATCGACGGGCAGCTCCGGCGTCTCCATCGTGAAGTGGAGCGAATGAAGGGTCTTTGGGTCGAACCTCACCTGTGTGCCGTAGCCGCGCTGCTGGAAGCTCGACCACGGAAGCTCGTAGACATGCCACTCTGGGTCGAGCGCCACGAAGCTGCCATGGTCATCGTAGCAGACTTGACCGGTGCTCGGGTCACAGCTACCGCCGTATTCCTTGTCGACCACGCCGGGCATGGCAAGCTGCACGCGCACGCGCCCGCTCCCGCGCGCGACGAAGCGCAGACCCGCGAACGCCGAAGCGTCGTAAGGGCAGCGGACGGCTTGTTTGTACGAGATGTTGGCCGCAAGCTCGGCTCCCCAGGTCGTGAAGTTGCTGGCGCTCACATGAGCCGAGGGGGTACCCCGATAGCCACCAGCGACGGGCAGGAAGGAATTGGGCGGCTCGATGGTGCCAGCGGTTTCGTCGTGCACCGTGAACCAGAAAGCCTCTCGCCCCGGCTCGAACGCTGCAACCGAGTCGCCATCATCGAAACCATCGATCAGCGCGAGCGTGCCAGCCGGCGTGCCCCGACACACGTTGTCCAGGGCGGCCCCGCCGCCGCCGCCCGTCGCGGAGCGGCCCGCGCCCGCGAGTGGAACGGCCTCGACCACGCCGGGAACGCCGCCTTCGGCTCCGAAGATGCCTTTCACCGGCCCCATGGGGCCGGCATTCGGCGTCGAGCCGGCGTTTGGCGTCGAGCCGTCACAGCCAGTTGCGAGCCAAGCGAGCGCCGCGAGTATCGGAATGAGCCAGCTCCAAGGTACCGAACGCTCCATGCCCAGGGAATGGCCGCAGCCGGCAGCGTCGATTTGAAAATCGATGGCGAGCGAGCGGTGCCGAAAACGCCGCTGCCATTCCGTTTCTGTGATCGATGGGCGAGCTTCCGGCCATGCTAAGAGTGTGCAGGACATTGCCGCACAATTCGTTTCTCCGGAGCCCGGCTTGCCAATCCGTTTCCTGACACCTGCGGGCGCCTCGAGCGATGAGCAACGCCTCGCGTCGTTGATGCAGGAGCACTTCGACTTCGTCTGGCGTAGCTTGCGGCGCCTTGGGCTGAGTCCTGCCGACGCCGATGACGGCGCGCAGGAGGTATTTTTCGTGGCGAGTCGTAAGCTCGACGCCATCGCGCCGGAGCGCGAGCGAGCGTTCCTGTTTGGCTCGGTTCTGAAGGTCGCGTCTACACGCCGCCGTAGCCTGCGGAGGCGGCCGGAGCTTGCCGATCTGGAGCTCGAGGAGCGCGACGAGCAGAGCGCCCCCGGACCCGAGCGGCTCGCGGAGCTGGCGCGCGCGCGGCAGCTGCTGCAGGGCTTGCTCGACGAGATGGACGTCGAGCTCAAGGCGCCGTTCGTGTTGTTCGAGCTCGAAGAGCAGACCGTACCGCAGATCGCCGATCTGCTCGGCCTACCGATCGGAACAGTGAGCTCGCGCTTGCGCAGCGCCCGTCAACAGTTTCGAGCCGCCGTGCGCCGCCTTCAGGCGCGTGACGAGTTCCTGGAGAAAGCGCGATGAGCCCGCCAGAGCACGAGATATTCACGCGTTTGCGCGATGAATCGGGCTCGCTCGAGCAGGAGCTCTTGCGCTCGGCCGATGCCGATCGCCCGGCGCGCGGCACGCGCGAGGCCACGCTCGCAGCCCTGCGCAGCCGGACCCAGCGCGACTTCCACGCTCGCTCTCGGCGCCTAGCGGTCGCAGTAGCCGCGCTGACGCTCGCCGCCGGGGCGGTACTTTTGGTGCGCGACCGGGTCGCGCCACCGAGGCTTCGTGCCGAGCCCCCGGCCGCTTCTCACGTCTCGGGCGCGGCGCCAGCTCCGAGCACGGCCCCAGCGCCTTCGCCGCTCGACGACTGCGCGCCGGCAGCGGTCGGCTCGGGCCAACAAGCGTCGATCGACGATTTCGAAGACGGCGACGGTCGGCTGCTGGTCATCGACAAACGCGCCGGCACTTGGATCGTGTTCAACGACGGCAGCGGCCAACAGAAGCCGCTCGCTGGCTCTGCGTTTCGTGCGGAGCGCATTCCGGGCGGCCGCGGTGCGAGCCTGTTCGGCCTGCATACCTCGGGGAGCAAGTTCAGCAAGTGGGGCGCAGTGCTGGGCGTGGAGCTCGCCCCGCGGCGTTGCTATGACGCTTCAGCCTATGCGGGCGTCGTGTTCTGGGCTCGCGGTCGAGCTACCCTGCGCGTGGGCGTCAAGATGACCCAGGTCGTCGCCGAAGAGTTTGGCGGCAGCTGCGTCCAAGATTGCTACGACTCTCACGGCGCGGTGCGCGCGTTGAGCAAGGATTGGCAACACTACGAAGTGCGCTGGGAAGAGCTGAGGCAAAGCGGGTTCGGTATGCAGCTCGCGTTCGATCCACACTCGCTGTTGTCAATCGAGTTCGTGGTCGGGGCCAATCAACCGCCTTTCGACTACTGGATCGACGATCTGTCATTCTTGACGCGCTGAAGGCACGAGCCTCACGTGCGAGCGATGGCCCCCGTGATCTAGCTGTGCCCTTCTCAACGCTGAAAACGTCGGCGCACGTCGCGCACCGCGTTCGCGTCGAAGGGCCGCTCGAGCTTGGGCACGCTCGCACCGCGGCCATGCAGGAGCTCCCTCAGGCGCGCGAGATCTCGCGTTGAGTCGCGACAGGGTCCGCCTGACCGCACATGCTCGCGCTTCTTCAGCGTGAACGGCTGCAAGATGCGCTCGTTCTCGATGTCGGGGATTCCGACCGTGAGCGTGACCTGACCGCGCTCGTCGGTCGTGAACTGGCCCACCATCAGTGCGCCCACGTTGTGAACTCCCAGATACACCCCGTCGAGCCCTGGGACGGCGCGGGTCGGGAACTCGCCGAACTCGGTTTTCAGAATCAACTCCGAGTCGCGGTACCGCACGGACGCACCCAGCTCGTACTCACCGAGGTACGCGGCGACGCTCGCTCGTGTCACCGGTGCAGTCGCCGCCGCCACGGCAACCAGCTGAGCGCGCAGCGCTTGTTCTTCGGCAATCGCTTGGCTGTCGTCCGAAGCGCCGTTCCCGAGCAGTAGATCGAGAGCGTAGTCTTGTACGGCGTTTTGAAATGCGCCCGCGCCCCAGCGATTGGTGAGGATCACGAGGCCCAAGTCGAGGTCCGGTAAAATCAGCACGCGAGAAGTGAAGCCCGAGGTGCCGCCGTCGTGCGTGAGAACTTTGAGACCGTTGACGTCGGCGACGAGCCAACCGAAGCCGTAACCGACGTCGGCACTGACGGCAACTTGCGCGGTGTGCGTCTCGAGCAAACTCGCTTCCGAAACGACTCGTCGTCCATCTGCACTGAGCCCCTCGCGCGCTTGCATGACGGCGTAGCGGGCCATGTCGCGAATCGACGACCAGATTGCACCCCCGGGCGCTATCGGCGTGGCAAAACGCTCGAAACCGAGCGGCACGTCGACCACCCCGTCGAGCAGTGGATCGAACGTGTGTGGCGAAGCGTGATCGCGCTCCGCAATCGCGACGTCGAAATCCGGCGTCGTGCGCGCCATCCCGAGCGGGTAAAAGACGCGGTCGTGGACTAGTTTCGCAAATCCGCTCTCCAGCGAGCGATCCGCGTAGCGGTAGCCGGCCGCGTGCACGGCAGCGAACCCACCGAGCGCGAACATTTGGTTTTGGTAGTCCCACGTCTGCCTCGGCTGCCCGCTCAGCGGGTAGCGAGAGACGGCCGAGACCAGCTCCAGCGGCGCGAGCGCCTTCATGTAGAGCGCCGTGTCGTAGCGCGCAACGCCGCTCGAGTGGCTCAGGAGCTCACGGATGCGAACCAGCGGGGTGTACGCCGGGTTCGATAACTCGAACCCCGGCAGGAGCCGTGCCGCCGGGGTATCCCAGTCCAGCGATCGCGAATCCACTAGGGTCGCCGCAAGGGTCGCTGTCATGGACTTACTGATGGAACCGATCATGAAGCGTGTATCCAGATCGACCGGCTGCGCCTCGCGGCCGCCACGCACACCACAGGCGTGTTCGTGCACGACCTCGCCTCCGGCGATCAGCGCTACGGCCGCCCCCGGTACCCCGAATACGTCCAGCGCATCGTCGACGTAACTGTCGAACTCCGCCGCTAGCGCGGGGTCGAACGAAGGGCTGTTTCCGAGCGACGCCTGCGCGCTCGCTCGCGCCCCTCCAAACACCCCAACCAACACGAAGCACAGACCGAGACATTGAACTCGTTGTCGCATCCCCGTTCTCCTCGTTTGACCGTTTGACACTTTCGACAGCTGACTCAGAGCAGGTTTGCGGCACTCGCGAATATCGAGCGGAGTTTGGGCGCGAATCCTGGCTGCGCGTCTTAGCGCCAAGGGAGCCTCGCCCCACATCGTGCCGCGTGAACCACGTGACTCAAGAGACGCGGTTCGATCGAGCTCTGGAGAATCGTCAATGTTTGGTCGATATCGGAAGGTTCCGACACGCCGATCGTCCTCGACGCGGACAATCTCATGGATTTCCCGATTTCTCTGCAATGCGATGGGTCGTCCCGAGACCCCGTATCATGCCTTTGCTCGTCACTGGATTTGCTCCTGGTTTCAAAACTAAGCCCCCCTCTTTCAGCAAGGACTGTTCCAGACCAGAATTGCGTGATTGCCGGGCGCCGGGAGATGAACCCGAGCGCGTTGGGAGCGCGCGGCGCAGCCGTTTCGCGAAGGGTGCGCAAGCAATGCGCGCGGGCGCAGCGAAACGTGTCATGGCCGTGCCCGCCGAACTCGATTGATTCGTAGTCGCCGTGCGCCCTCTCGCATGCTTCGAACCGATGAAAAGCCCGAGCCGCAGGGGCACCGCCTCAATCACTCGATGAGCGGTAAGCAGGCACGGCCGCCATACGCCGCTCCACTGCAAAGAGCAGCCAACCGACAAACAGAGGCCATACAAATGAAGGCCCACCACCGAAGCCGGGGCTTTCTAGCCGCACCCACGAATCGCGATGAATCGTAGCCGTCGAGGCTTCCCGCAGCCACGATCGCGTTGAATGACCCACGCCTCACGGAAACATGACCATTGTCAGTCGCAGCCAAGGTCAGTACGAATGGCATAGAGGGGTCGGGTGGCGTAGAAGTGCCAGTCGTCTTCTCCCATGAGTGGGTCAACCGCGCACTCGTTGCGCGACTAACGGAAGGCGGAGATCCGGGCACCGGGGCTGGCAAGCGCCACCGGCGATCTGCGCGCGAACTCTCGCGCTCGGTGTGCGAGGCCGAAAACCGAGTCGGCGAACCCGGGTCTCATTGCCTGCGCTGCGTCGTTCGTAGCGCTTACCTGTTGGAAGGAACATCAATGTTCAACGATGGCAAGAGGTTGTGGTTCATGATCATCGTGGCCCTGAGCACACTGCTCGGGTGTGGGAATTCGCCAGACCGGAGCGAGGGAGACTCAGCCCGGATCGGAACGCTGTCGGCGGCGCTCGTGGCGACGGGCTCGGACGGCGCCTCGTACCGCTTTCCCGCGGGCACTCTCCTGGATGTGTTCTCGGACTCATTCACCGCCGTGCTGCCACTGAACACGGATGAAGACGTAGCGTCCGCGAGGTTGCCTGTGGGCGTGTTCCAGGTAGCGCCCCTGGGCGCGACTCAGTTGGAAAGAACCTCGAACGGAACGACGACCTTGGTCGACGCAACGCTGCTGAACGTGCAGCCAATTGCCCTCGAGATCTTCGAGAACCAGGTGACCTCGCTCGAGCTGCGCTTTCAAGTCACGGACGTGAGCTCCGTCACCTTCTCGGTCGGCAGCCTACGGGTCGCGCTCGGCGTCGAAGTCGAGCATAGGGAATTCGGCAGGCAGGTGCTCACGGATGCCACGGCCAACGTACAACAGGTAACCTTCAGTGCGTCGGCAACCAGCGCTGCGCGACAGCTGCTTGCGGTCGACGTGGGTACGGCGGCGCCGCTGCATCTGGTGTTCGAACCGACCAGTCCCTGGGCGCTGGAGGTGACCAATACCGCGTGCGTTCGCGGGCAACTGACTTCGGCGCAGTCTTCTCCTCAGAGCCTGTTGTCCGCGCGGTTTGCAGAGGTCGTCGGCGCCGAAGGCAGTTACTGCATCACCGACTACGGCTCGCAGGACCTTGCCTTCTTGAATGTCCTGGCAACGACGACGCCCGTAGACCAGCGGTCGGCATTGCCCGGCGCCGACAATCTGTTCTTCCTGGTCCTCGACGGAACCATCGATGACGTCTTCGATGGCGTCACGCTGCGCCAACAAGAATTGGAACAGCCGCACGCCTTCAGCGGAGGCCATTTTACGCATCGAATCGTGGCCTCTCGAGCGAATGAAATCATTGCCGACCTCTTCGCTTCACTCGACGGCGATTTCGAGCTGAAACCCTGATAGCTCGGGCGGAACGCTCCGGTGAGGAGTGTCACTAGTTCGAATAATGAGACGCGCGCACGATGCTCCCCGTCTCGAAAAAATGCGACGGGAGCTCACGAACAGTGGCTAATTAGCTGATATCGAACATGAATTCAAAAATGACCCGGGGCTAGGTCTGGGCAGACCCAGCCCCGGCGAATGTCTCAAAATGGAGCGAAACGCTCGCCCAAAGCTGAGTTCGAAGGTGCGGGGAAGTCGCGGGCGACGCAGCCAAACTGGGTCAACGATGACCCCTGATTCATTCGCCCACATCGGCGTTTTTTGCAGAATTTCCCTTAATTTCTTGCTGGCACGGGCACTGCAATAAGCCCTCACATGCCCACTAAAGAAGCCCACGCAACGCCCGTAGCTGCCGAGAAAGCCCCGTCGTCGAACCCGAAGAGCGGCCGTGTCGCGAAGGCGAAGGCCCTGCAACCGTCTCGCGCCTCGATTACGCCCCGCCGCGCTTCGCTGCCGCCCCTCGCGTCGGTCATCCCGCCTTCGCCGCGGACGGCCATGGTGCGCTCCTCCTTGGCGCCGCGTCCCGCCCGCAGGCACGCCTCCACGGCTGCGCGCCTCGCGCACCGTCCGGCCGCGACTTCGCCGGCGACGGTCGTCGCTCACGGCTCGCACGGCGAGAAAGCGCGCACCCTCGACACGCAAATGAGCGCTCGACTGCTCCGTCAATACGAGCCGCTCGTGCGTAAGATCGCTGGTGGCTTCCAGCGCAAGCTGCCGCGCAACATTCTGCGTGAGGATCTGATCGCGGCCGGCATGAGCGGTCTGTGGGACGCCATTCGCCGCCACCCGGACGGGCCAACCGATAGCTTCGAGTGGTATGTGCGTGTGCGCATCCGTGGCGCGATCCTCGACGAATTGCGCGCTCAAGATTGGCTGTCGCGCCGCGCTCGCGCGAGCGCCGAAGCCGCCGCGGGTACCGACGCCTACGTTCCGCCGCCGGCCGTGATCCGCTTCGACGAAGTGAGCGAGTGGGAGCAAAACCGTTGCCTCGCCGACTCTTCCGACGGCGAAGCTGCGGTCGCCGCCAAGTTCGCCCAACAGGCCCTGTTCAAGGCCCTCGACAAGCTGCCAGAGCGCGAGCGCCACATCGTCTCGCAACACTATTTCTGCGGCGTGAAGTTCAGGGAGCTCGGCGCCGAGCTCGGCGTCAGCGAACCGCGTATCTCGCAACTTCACTCGCGCGCAATTCAACGGTTGAAGGCAATCGTCCACTCGGCCGCGTGACACGGCGTGCCTCGCGTGACGCCCCGAGGACTCCGCGCCATGCCCTTTTACGGCGCCCCACGCGCGGAAGTTGGTTCGGGCAGCGCCGGCAGGAACGCCGATCCCTGCGAGATGGTGGCGAGCACGGTCCAGCGCATCAACGCCCTCCGCTCTGGCAGGAGCGCCGCAAGCAGCGGCTCTCGCACGGCCGCAAGGTGTAGCAACGGCAGCAGTAGCGCGCGAGCGAACGCCAGCTGCACCGCAGCTAGGCGTCCGTGATTGTACGCAAGGTGTCCGATCTCATCGACCAGAATCTCGTGCAGCAGGTGTAGCGCCGGGCCGTCGCCCGCGCGGCGCTCCAGGGCAATCATCAGCATGACGCCAATGTATTCGCCACAGAAGAGCAACATGCTCGAGAACGGATGCGGAACTCGCACGAGGAGCCCGAGCACGGTCCTCAACCAGCCGGGGGGTGCGTGAACGGGTACGTCGTGGCCCAGCGTCTCTGGGTTACCAACTAGCGCCCTCCCGCCGAGGCCCGCCGCGCTTACGCAGGACCTACGGCTCCTCACAGCGCCAAGTCACCGCGTCAATCGTCCACGCTTGCTCACACCGCCCCGCCGACAATAGGAGCTCGGTCGATCCCTCTGAAGCGATCGCGAAGCGCGTACTCTCGGCGCTGCTGGACGTGCGCTTGCCGTGATTGTCTTCGCATCGCACGGCGTAGCTGAGTGAGCAACTGAGCTTCCGATCGCATTCATTCTTCGCGCGCACGACGATCGACTTCTCCTTCGTCTCGCTCCGAAAGCTCATGCACTCGGAAACCTTTGATTGAGCTTCGTCAGCACGCGCATCGTGCACCCGCACGCCATTGAACCCAGGCACACCGACGACGAAAACACTCCCCACAATGGACACACGAACCAATAGCCTCATGTTGTCTCCACAAGCGATGCGTAACAGGCGGCAAGGAGCCGGACTCACGAGCTTGGCCCTTGCACCGTCTATCGCTACGGATCGACTGACAGCGCGCTCAGCAAAAGGTTCCCCCAAATGTATGGTGCGCTGGGCCCGAGTTTGCGCGCGATGCTCTCGGATTACTGGAGCGAGTACCGTCGTGGCTACCCCCATTTTCTGCTCGAGGGAGGGCGTTTCGGGAGCTGGCTCAGTCGGCGTATCGACCGCGTCGAACCCACCGCGCAAGGCCCCGTGTCGCTCCTGCTCCAGCGCGACCTTGGCAACGTGCGAGCGGCACTTGCAGCCAGCCAAAGTATGGCCGCGTTCGCCAGCGAGGTTCAATTGCACTCGCTCGGTCCTCGATCAGCGCCGAGCGCGTGAGCGAGTCGCAGGAGCCTCGGCCGCGCGCCAGGGCGCTTTGCCCCCGCGTCGGGCGTCGAGGGTCCAGCCGCACCCCTCGTGGTGTCACGAAGGCGCGTTGCGCAGCCTTCCGCAGGAAGGCGAGCAGGGACGGCCGTCACGCGACTCTCGACGCTGAGAGCAGCCAATCCTTCTGGGGCTCGCTGCTTTGCACTAAAAGGCGGTCGAGGTGAGCCGTAGCACCAAGCCACCCGAATGAGGGGACGCCCAGGGAACGAGCTGCAGCCCGGTCGGCCTCTGAACGGGGACTTGCTGGTTGCCGTAGATAATCATGAAGATGCCGCCGGCCAGTAGCGAGCCGCCGACTACGCCGAACAGCTTGGGGTAGAATTCGGCTTCGGCGCATACCTCGGGATCGCGCGCGCAGGTCTCATCCGACCTGCTCGCTTGGGCTATGGCCATGCCCACACCGAGTGTACCAATCAGGCTCAGTGCTGCGCCGCCGCCAACTAGCGCGAGACTCCGCGGCTCGGTTTCCTGGCGCGCGTACATCGGCTCGGCGGACTCGCTCCTTTGGACCTGCGCGCGAGTTGGGTTGGGTGCCGATGACGCACCATCGGCCCCTTGGGCAGCCGTGCTCAGCAGCAGGGCGCCAATACAAGAGACCGCTTGTATGTGAGGATGACTCCAACCACGCTGGGGTGTTTTCACACGGACCCGAGAATGCAAATGATGTTCCAGCGACGCCGTGGGGCCGCGATGACTTCGGGCGGGAAGCGCTCTACTTGGCCTTTGGCTAGTGATGTCGTTGGATCGTGGTCGAAGTCGCTGCACGGCTCGACCAGGACTCACTCACGTGTCGTGACTCTGAGCCGCGCTTGCCACACGTGCCTCCGGGGCGACACGCCGTGTGCCTTCTGCACCACCAAATAGCGATCTCGAGTGTCTTTCCGCGACGCTTGGCTCCGCGCGCTCAATCGGGCGCTGTTGGGGTCGGTGACGAGAGCCACCTCGGGTCGCCCGCGCTGCGAGGACCAGGGGGTTCGGGCGCAAATCGAGCCTAATGCTCGAGTGGCTGCGTTTGTTCGGTTCGCCCGCGACGACTCGTAAGAAATACCGAAGCTCACATCACTTGAAGTCGTGAGTGGCTTAGAGACTCTTGAAGATCGCTGTAATCAGTTGTCGACGCGCGGGCTTTTCTGTAATGGAGTCGATGTGCGTTACATTTGGCCGTTGTGGGCATGCGCCTGCGCTGCGTTGTTTTGTGCATTCGCGCCGGTGTCTTGCGCAGGGGCCGGGTTTACCAGCTCGCAAGCCGTTGGCGGCGCCTCCGAACAGGAGGGCGGCGGCGCCGCAGACCACCCCGGTGCGGGCCGCGATGAAGGAACCACCGAAGGCGTCTCGCACGCCGGTGTCGGTGCATCGTCCAACGGCGGTGGTGGAACTGCCACCCTGGGTGACGCGGGCGAATCCGCGAGCGGCGGCGCGAACGCATCTGCCGACGGCGGCGCAGGCGGCTCTTTCAATGGCGATGCAGGCGCGGACAATTCCGTGGCGGGCTGCGCAGTGCTCCATGGTTTGGAGTTCGAGCGACATTGCTACGTCGACGCCACCGTCAATTCCAGCTCGCAGCAGCAAGCGGTTACCGCGTGCGCGCAGCTTGCGACCGAAGGCAAAGTTCCGGGACATTTGCTGGTTCTGGATTCGGCGGAAGAGCAGAACTTCGTTCTACGCCACTTCATGGCCGCCTTTACCGACACGAGCGATGCTTGGCTCGGGCTCACTTGTCACGAGCTCGCTGAGCCGGACATCAATGCCTGCTATTGCTCGGGGTGCTCACAGGCCGCGCTGACCGAAAAACAGCAAGCGTGGGCCTGGGTGAACGGCGCGTCGTCGAGCTTCGGCTGGATCAATGGCAATCCAAACGGTGGCTACCGTTGCGCAGCGCTCGCATACAACCCCGACTCGACCATCTGGGGTTGGGTCGACCGCCCGTGCGACAAGGCATCTTTCACCGGCGTCAGCGGTCACCCGCATGGCTACCGGACGTTGTGTGAGCTCGAGCCCTAGTACCCGAGCATGCGCGGGCGCCCGCGCCCGCTAACCGAGCGGGCGGCGCGCCACGATGGCAAGCCAAGGTTGCTCGCTCGGGGGTTTGTTGCTGGGCCTCAAGAAGTGCCGCTCGACGACGAAGGCTGCGGCTTCGATTTCCGCGAGCCAACTCTCGATCGTGAGAAAGCTGCCGTAGCGCGCGCCTTGGAAGCCCTCCCAATCGCGTTCGAAAGCACGAGGATTGGAGCAAAACAGAACGCCGCCGGGAATTAGCGCGCGACGCAGCTGACCCAGCACCCGCCTCAATTCGGCGCGCGGCACGTGAAACAAGGAGGCGTTGGCAAATACGCCGTCGAACTGCTGCTCACCCAGCGAAAGCTCGAGAAAATTCTGCTCGAGCACGCGGCAGCCGGATTGAGCACGCGCCATCTCTACGAAGACCGGCGAGCCGTCCAGCCCGGTGACGATGTGCCCGCGGGCGGTCAGCGCCATCAGATCTCGACCTGGACCACAACCGAAGTCGAGCAGCCGGAGAGGCGGGGCGATACCGGCCAACGCTTCGAGCAACGCAGCGTAATTTTGGGTGACATCGTGATCGCGCGTACCGGCCCAAAAGGACGCGGCTGCTGCGTCGTAGTCGCCCAGCGTTCGCGCAGTGATTTCGGAAAGTGGCGGGGGTTCGCGCTCGGACACCGCCCGAGCATACACCGCCCGCTTCGACGATTTTACAGCAGCTGGATGCTGCCCTTCGCTTGCCGAAGCTACGGCAGGTTTGCCGACTTGGAGACCCAGCCGCTGTTCGTGCAAATCGTGCAGGTCGACCCAGTGAGATAGCCCTTGCCCGTGGCACTGGTGTCGCCCTTGAGTTGCCAGTTCAGCCAGGCCAAATTCACCTTGTTGAAGTCACCTCTGGCCTGACCCAGGTCGCCGCCGTGTCCCGCGCTGCTCTTGGAGAAATAGACAATCGGGATACCGCGAGAGCTGATCTGATCGTAGTCATTGAGCCCGTTCTGATAGGCAACGTCGCTGGACCCACCGTTCATGATCTTGAACGGCGTGTGAATCTTGTCGTAGAGAGCCTTGTTCGCGCTCATCAGGCCGCTGCTGGTGATGCCGATGGCGCTGAAGCGCGGATCGCCAGAGGAGTTCTCGGACATCAAACCGCCGCACGAAAAACCGTCGGCGGCGATCTTGGTGGTCTCGAGGCTTTGGTAGTACGCGCTGCACGACTTGCCGTTCTCGGCGATGGCCCAGGTAATGTAGTCGAGGAAAGCCTTGCCATCTTGGCCGCCCGCGCAGGCATTGGCGCTACCTGGCGTCCCGTCGGCGATGATGAAGTATCCCCACGAAGCGATCTCGCCCATGGCGGCCTGGTTCGAGTAACCGTCCTGAGAGCAGCCCCCCTCTCCCCACACAAAGATGG
>DASSMT010000067.1:0-61569 GCA_035688655.1 Polyangiaceae bacterium
GATGACCGTAGACGGCGCGGTGTTGGAATGCCGCTCCACCCTGCTCGAGCAGACTTTCCCCTCCCTTTGAGTCACTGGATGCAACGCTTCTCCCTTCGTTCTCGGGCCCCACTGTTCGGCTTGCTGGTCCTCGGCGCGTGCTCATCTGCCACTGATGAACTTCAACCGATCACCAGCACGCCAGAAGACTACTGCCAGCGTAGCTGCGAGAAGGCGCACTCCTGCAACGACACCGTCGACCCACCGGCGTGCCGTTCATCGTGCCAAGCCGCACTTGCGGAAAGCCCCAAGCTGCGCGGCGATTTCCTGGGCTACGTCGCTACCTGCGTCCAAGCCAGCAGCTGCTCCAGCGCGAGCACGAGCAAATGCGAAAGCGAAGCTCGCGCGCAGTTGCCCGCCAGCACTTTCGGAAACGGGTTCTGTAGCGCATATCTCGAAGCCAGCGCGAATTGTGACGCGGCCGAGGGCGCCTACCCGCAAAGCACCTGCCTGGAAGCTGCCAAGACCTATGACGACAGCGCGCTGAAGGCCGGCAACGATTGCCTAGCGCAATCTTGCTCGGAGCTCAGCGCGTGTCTCGATCAGGCTCTGCCGGAGGTCACGCTCGCTCTCTGAGCTGCACGCAGAAAACTCGGCGGATGGCGCAGGCGAGCTCGAGAGTTCCGCTCGCCTGCCCGGCGGATTAGGCGAAAAACCGGACCGTTCGCTCCACCGCTTCTCCGCCCCGCTCTCCGGACTCTGCCTGCTTCAATAGCCGCCAAATGTGCGGCCCGAGGAAATCCAGCTCGGTCGATTGGTACTGCTCGCCGCCGAAGCGACGGATGTTGTCGGTTTGAGCGCGCAACATGCGCGCGTCTTGACCGAAGATGCGCAGCGCAAACGGCTCCAAGAGGCGCGCGACGGCGCGCGCTGGAAAGCGCGTCTTGAATTGCACGACGGCCCACATACGTGTGCGAAAATCACTCTCGGGGGTGCACAACGAGGTGACCAGGAAGTGCACGTCTGTGCCGAGTCGATATTCCACTTGGGCGATCGACGGCAAGATGAAGCGATCCCAGTGCTCGACCGTTCCGCCCCCGGGCGAAAGCATGCGACCGGCCACGCCGCTCGGGCGCGGTTCGCCGTCGTATTGCACCTCGACGCGCTCGGCGGAGCGGCGGACCGTGGCGCTGATTTCGTTTTGTTTGCCACCGCGGAACAAGCCGCGATGAAGAAACGCCGTGTGGGGCACGTCGAGCGCGTTTTCGATGGTCGCGTGCAGGGTGGCTTCGGTTTCGACGAAGCGCACGACTCTCGCATAGTCGGAGCCTGCAGCAGGCAACGAGAAGGGCTCGGCTTCGGGTTCCGTGTCCAGTTCCGGGCAGACCCAAATGAAGCCGTCCTGCTCGCGAACGGCGGCGGCTGGGGCGCGGCGCTCCTTGCCCTCGCCGTCGAGCAGGCCGGGAATATGAGCGCAGCGTCCGCCGTCTTCGAATTGCCAGCCATGGTATGCGCATTCGAGCCGCCCACCTGCAACTACACGCCCGAGCGAGAGCGGCACATTGCGGTGCGGACAGCGATCGAGCAGCGCCGCGGCTTTGCTGCCCTGCCCTCGAAAAAGTACCAAGGGCACACCCAGCACGCTGCGGGCGAGCGGCTTTTCGCTCAGCTCCGCACTCTGACAAGCGACGTACCAAAAGCGTGTGAGGCGTGCCACCGACACGTGGGCCTTGGTTTCCGGCGGACTCAGCTTTTCGTGCAGCATCGAGAGTTCGGATCATAGGCCGGAAAGCCCGAGGTTGCAGCTATCGGTCCTGGCCCGCATATTGTCAGCAAAGAAGGAGGTTCTCGTGGTCGATAAGAAGACGGTCAGCTTCATGCGGTCCTTGTGCATGGGTCAAATCGAAGAGGACGTGATTCTGCCGTTTCCGACCATTCCGAGCGCCGAAAGGGAGACGCTGCAAGGCGTGTTCGGCTCGCTCGATCAGCTGCTTCGCCCGCACGAGATCGACTTTCGGGATTGGGACCGAAAGGGCGAGTTTCCCGCCGAGTTCATCGAAGAGCTCAAATCAGCCGGTTTGTTCAGCCTGGTGATCCCCGAAGAGCACGGCGGCCTGGGCTTCGGCAGCAGCGCATATTCGCGCGCGTTGCAGCAAGTCGCCCAATACGATGCGTCGGTCGCGGTCACCATCGGCGCCCATAGTTCGATCGGTATGCGCGGCTTGCTGCTGTTCGGCACGGACGAGCAGAAGGCCCGCTACATGCCGAGGCTCGCCACGGGCGAAATGATCGCCGCCTTCTGCTTGACCGAACCGGGCGCAGGCTCCGACGCCGCCTCGATCAAGACCAGCGCCGTCAAAGACGGAGAGGATTGGGTCTTGAATGGCAACAAGCTGTGGATCACCAACGGCGGTATCGCCGATTTCTTCACGGTCTTCGCCAAGACCGGCGACAGCGGCGAACGCGGCAAGATCAGTGCGTTCTTGGTCACGCGCGACATGGCGGGTGTGAGCAACGGCCCGCACGAAGACAAGATGGGCATCCGCGCGAGCTCGACCACCACCGTGCACTTCGAGAACGTGCGCGTACCGAAAGAGAACCTTTTGGGTGAGGTCGGCAAAGGCTTCAAGATCGCGATGACGATCTTGAACTCCGGACGCACCGGCCTCGGTGGCGGCAGCGTCGGCGGCATGAAGAAGCTGATTTCCCTGTCTACCAAGCAGGCCAAGGAGCGTGTGCAGTTCGGCAAGCCGATCGCAGAGTTTGGCTTGATCAAACAAAAAGTCGGGCAAATGCTGGTCGACTGTTACGCGACCGAAGCCGTCGTGAGCATGGTCGCCGGGCTCAACGACGGCGGCTACGAAGACTATGCGGTGGAGGCGGCGATCAGCAAAGTGTTCGCCAGCGAAGCGCTGGGGCGGACCGCGGACGAGGCACTACAAATTGCCGGTGGGAACGGCTACATGTGCGAATACCCGTATGAGCGCGTGGTCCGCGATAGCCGAATCAATCGCATCTTCGAGGGCACGAACGACATCTTGCGCCTGTTCATCGCGCTCAACGCCATGAACGATGCCGGCCAGAACCTGCGTGAGCTGGCCAAGTCACTCGAAGGCGTATTCACCGATCCGATCAAGGGTTTCGGTGTGGTCTCCGAATACACGTTGCGACGCGTCTCGATGGCCACCGGCTACAACCGCCAAGGCACCACCTTCACCAAGCTGGACCCGAACCTCAAGAGCGTGGCTCAGGTGTTCGAGGTCGGCACGCGTGATCTCGCGGGCGCCGCCGATCGCATTTTGCGCAAGCACGGCCGCGCGATCATCGAGAAGCAGTTCGCGACCCGGCGCTTGGCCGACATCATGATCGACCTGTTCGTGCTCGCGTGTGTGATCAGCCGTGTCGATTCGAGCGTGCGCGCTCGGGGCGCGGACAGCGCCAAAAAAGAACTGGAAATTGCCAGCGTTTTTGCACGCCAGGCCGAGCGCCGAATCAAGACCAACGTGGACGAGATCGACAACAACGTCGATGAATCAATCAAATCCTTGGCCGACCACGCGTTCGAGGCCGAAAAATTCAGCTGGGATACGCTGTGATCACTGGCTTTCTCCGGCCAAAGCCGCTCACTGCCCGAGCAGGCTGACAGAGCACCCCCGAAAACGCTACACTTCCCCGCCCGGTGCGCCCTGCCGCCGGGATGAGCCGCGCCAGATGACTAGAGCCAAGCCGAAGCCCACGATCGCAACCCGGGAGCCCGCCACGAAGCCGAACGCCAATGGCTCGAAAACCGTGCCCGCGGTGCAAGCGGTCACGCCCAAAGCGGTTACGCCCAAGGTGGTCAGATCCAAGACCGCGCCTGCCCCGGGCAACACTGTGAAGGCGGTCACACCCAAGGCGAGCAAGGCTACAAAATCGAAAGCCGCCGCCGCGGACAAGGCCGCAATCGTCAAGGCTGGGCCCGCGCCCCAGGCGGTTCCCGCCAAAACCGCGGCCGCGAAGGTCGTCGCGCCCAAAGCCGCAGCAGCCAAGCGCGTCGCGACACTGGACACGCCCGCCAAGATCCGCCCCATCGAACAAGCCGTCGGCGTGAGCAGCGACGCGGTGGCGCGCCGCACGGGCAAGTCCTGGGCACAATGGTTCGCCCTGCTCGACGCTGCGGGTGCCGCAGAGCTCGACCACAAGGGGATCGTGGCCGTGCTCGCGCAGCGTCACGGTGTGGGTCCGTGGTGGCAGCAGATGGTGACCGTTGCCTACGAGCAAGCCCGCGGCAAAAATGGCAATACCGCGACCGACGACGGCTTCCAGGTGGACGTGTCCAAGGTCTTGGAATTACCCCTGGCCAAGCTGTTTCGCTTTTGGGCCGAGCCTGCGGAACGCAACAAATGGCTCGCAGACGATCGCTTCTCGATTCACAAGGCCACCGCCTCGAAATCCATCCGCGCGCGCTGGGGTCGCGGGGTCAGCCGCATCGATATTGATTTCTGCGAGAAAGGCCCGTCGAAATCGCAGGTCACCGTGCAGCACAATCGCATCGAAACCTCCGACGCCGCCGAGCAGATGAAGGCCTACTGGGCCAAGAAGATCCGCGCGCTGGAGGCGCTCACCCGCCCCTGAGGGCCATCGCGGCTAACGCAGCACGCTCATCAGCCGCTCGCGCAGCATCTCGACGGTGAATGGCTTTTGTAGAAAGCCGGCCAGGCCCTTGCCTGCAAAACGCATCACCGCGTCCTGTTCGTTGTAGCCGCTCATCAGCAGCACGGGGACATCTTCGTCCAGAGCGCGGATCTCGCGAAACGCATCCACGCCGTCCATCTGCGGCATGGTCAAATCCATCAAGATGGCCACGATCTGCTCGCGATGCTCGCTGAAGCGCAAGACGCCCTCGCGGCCGTCGTTCGCCAAGAGCACGTCGAAGCCGTAGCCGCCCAGGATGCGCGCGGCGACGCCTCGCACCACGTCTTCGTCGTCCACCACGAGCACGGTCCCGCGCCGCTGCAGGCTCGCCGCGCTCGGCGCCGCCGGCGTAGCGCGCGTCTCTTTGGCCTCCATCGCCGGGAAGAGCAGCTTGATGGTCGTGCCGCGACCGAGCTCGCTGTACACCTTGATCGCCCCCTTGTGGCCGCGCACGATGCCGAGCACCGCGGAGAGGCCGAGGCCGCGACCCGTGAATTTGGTGCTGAAAAAGGGGTCGAAGATTTTGGCTTGCGTCTCCGGACCCATACCGCAGCCGTTGTCGCTCACCTCCACGAACACGTAGCTGCCCTCGGCCAACTCCGGTGCCAAGAACGTGTTCTGTAGGTACTCCGCCGTGGCATGTAACATGCCGCTGCTGACCCCGATCACTCCCGCGCGCTCGCCCAACGCTTCGGCGGCGTTGACCACCAAGTTGACCAAGACTTGTCGCATCTGCGTGGCATCCGCGTCGATGGCAGGCAAATCGTCCGAAAGATCGAGGCGCAGCGTCGCGTTTTTCCCGACCGAGAGCTGCAGCAGTGGCGCCGTTTGACGAGCGACCTCGCTCAAGTCGAGTGGCCTGACCACGAAGCGACCTTTGCCCGAATAGGCCAACAGCTGCCGGCACAGATCGGCCGCGCGAATCGTCACCGCTTCGATCTGATCGACGTGTTCACAGAGCGCGCTCGAGACCGGGAGCTCGAGGCGCATCAAGCTGACATTGCCCAGGATGCCAGTCAGCAAATTGTTGAAGTCGTGAGCGATGCCACCAGCCAAGATGCCGAGGCTCTCCAACTTCTGGGAGTCGAGCAGTTTGCTCTCGAGTAACCCGCGATGGCGCTCGGCAGCGACGCTTTCGGTGATGTCTTTGGCGAACCCGGCTAGGTACTGCTCACCCCCCGCCTGCCAGGGAACGAGCCGGGTCTTCCAGGTGCGCTTCCCGGTCGGAAACTCGAGCTCCTGTTGGTACTCGCTGGGGGCCTGCAGCATGACGGCTTCCGTCATGCGAGCGACGGCCAACTCGGCATTTTCCAGCTGTAAGTGCGAATCGGCACGCGTGCCCAGCACCAGTGTCCGAGGGATGCCGGTCGCGCACTCCCAGGCATCGTTGACGCGCGAGAGTATGAAATGACCGTCTGCCTGGACGAGAATCAGAAAGCAGGGATCGGCGGCGGCGGTAAAAAACGCCTCCCAAGCCTGCAAATCCGAATCCACCATCTGTATTTCTTACAATGCCCGAAGCAGTGAGCGAAACCAAGCTTATCGCGCGACGATGCAAGTCGTTGCAAGCGAGCGCGAGCGCATCACGAGCCTTCAGTAAGCGACGCGGGGTATGCTGCTATCGAGCCAAGGCCCTGAGCACCGTTCGTGTCCGATCACACAGAAATGCTTTCGCCGTGCTGGTTCGCGCCCTGTATTTCAGTCATTTTTGCCGTGATTTTGCCTAGTTGTGGCACGAGACCCCCGAGCGAAGGCCCGCTCTTTGGTACTGGGGTGTTCCACCCGCCGCCCAAGCCCGGTGCGAGCATCAGCCAGACGCGGATGTGCGAGTGCATTGCGTGCGAGCCCAGCGATTGTTGTGAGGGCCCGGATGACGAAGCACCGCCCACGTGCGATGCGAGTAGCGATTCTGGCGAGCAACAACTGTGCGTGGACTCGCTCCGCAGCTGCACCAGCCGCTGCGCACGCGAAGTCTGGCGTGTCAAGGACAGCGAGGAATGCGAAAGCAAGCGCCCCAGCAGCTGCTGCCACGCGGGTTAGCGCAGCCCTGCCGGACTCAGGCTTGGGCGCACAAGACAAGCAAGGAGGCTTCCAATCCGGCGAACAGGCGCGCGGACTCGGCTCCGCCGCGGTCGACGTCCAGGCCCCAGCTGGGAGAAAGGCCGAGCACCACGAGATCGGCGTCCGCCGCACAGGTGCGTAACACCGCCGGGCTTGCGTCTGCCTCAATGGTACGAAATTGCACGCGCGTGCCGAACTTGGACCCAAGCTTCTCGATCTGTGACCGCAGTGGTTGCCCGGCGACGACTCGTGATTCGACCAAGACCACTTGCAGCGATACCGCTGCGTCACTCAGCAATTGCTCCGCAAAGCCGAGGACCAGGGTGTCGCCCGGAGCGCCGTGCACGGTCGCGACCACTCTTTTATGCGCGCCCGCCGTGCGCACGTGGGCGAACGCTTCAGCGAAGCCGTGATCGATGAGCAGCGCGACCGGCGCCGGGCAATCCGCGAGCAGTCGGCCCACGGTTCCGCCGAAGGGATTTTGGCCGAGAACTGGGCGGTGCAACCCGAGCACGACGAAGTCCGAACGCCGGCTGCGCGCAACCTCACGGATGTCGGCTGCGGGGTCCGTGGAATCGAAACAAATGAACTCCAGGGCCACCCCGGCCGCCGTGGCCGTCTCGAACGCGGGCAGCAAACCGCTGACGCGAGATGACGGGGGCGCCGTCGAATCTCGACGCAAATAAGCCGAGGTTCGATCGCGCGGACGTTCCAAATGCAGCACGGCGCTGCCGCTGTCACGGGAGCCACCGGCGCAGCTCACCGCCAAGAGTGTCATGGCCGGGCCCACACTCGAGTCACCGACACACAGCAGCAGACGCACGGGCTCGCTCTGCACCCAATCGACCTTTGCCTGCGGGTCGACTTCGAACGAACGGGGCGCGATGAGCTGCAAGAGCGGCGTGGTCGTGACCGTGGTGACCAGCGCCATGATCACCATCATGGTAAAGATTTTCGGGGAAATCACGCCCAAATCGAGCCCCACGTTGAGCACGATCAGCTCCATCAGGCCGCGCGTGTTCATCAACACGCCGAGCGCGGCCGAGTCGCGTTTGCTCATGCCGGTGAGCCGCGCGACCGAAAAGCTGCCACCGAATTTGCCGATGCAAGCCACCGCGATCAGCGCGCAACAAAGCAGCCAGTCACTCGCGCTCACCAGCAGACCGAGCTGGGTGCGCAGTCCGCTGTACGCGAAAAACAGCGGTAGCATCGCGACGACCACGAAATCTTCCAAGCGCTCGGCGAGCGCGTGCGCATAGTCCCCCTGGCGCGGCATGATCGTGCCGAACAAGAACGCGCCGAACAGCGCGTGAATGCCGATCAGCTCACTGGTGAGCGCGGACGCCAGCAGCATCACGAACGTGAGCGCGACCACGTTCTGGGTCAGGTTTTCGCGGGTGGTGATGCGTGCGCCCAGGCGCGCCAGGAGGGGCCGCACGAGCAGCAACATGGCGCCGGCAAAAGCCAGCGCCTCCAGGGTGGTGAACAGCGCCGAAAGCCCGCCCTTGGCGTTGACCACGGAGACCACCACGGCCAGCAAACACCACGCCGTGACGTCGTCGGCTGCCGCGCAGGCCAGCGCGATCGAGCCTAATTTCGTACGGATCAAATTGCGCTCGGCCAAGATCCGCGCGAGCACCGGAAAGGCGGTGATGCTCATGGCGATACCCATGAACAGCACGAAGGAGAGCCGCGGAACCCCAGCTTCGGCCTGTGCATCGAAAATCTGCAGCGCGAGCAGCGCTCCCAGGGCGAACGGGACGCAGATCCCCGCGGCGCTTATCGCGAACGAAGCTTTGCCCCGGCCGCGCAGCAACTTCGGATCGAGCTCGAGCCCGATCAAGAACATGAAAAAGACCAGCCCCACCTGACTGAGCAGAGACAGCCCGGGCAGCGACGCCTTCGGGAACAGCTGCTGGAAGGTGCCCGGTGCCACGCGCCCAAACAACGACGGGCCGAGCAAAATGCCCGCCAACACCTCCGCGATCACCGCCGGTTGACCGAGGCGACGGGCGAGCCGCGCGATCAGCCGCGACGCGCTGATGATCACGCAAGTTTGCAGGACGAGTAAGGGAAAGGCGCTGGACATCCGAGGCGCAGGCTAACCCAGGTTTTGGCGCGGGCGGTGCGGCCAAAATCAAGGCCGGTGCCGGGCGTATTCCGGATTGACGACGTGAATCGGATTTCCGGCCAGCAGCGCGACAACGTTGTCGACCGAGATCGCGAGCAGTCGCTGTCGCGCGGGCAAGCTGGCCCAAGCCACGTGCGGGGTGATGATGCAGTTGGGCGCGTGCAGCAGCGGGTTGTCGGCGCTGGGCGGCTCGCTGGACAGCACGTCGAGCGCGGCCCCCGCGAGCTTGCCGGTCGAAAGCGCGGCGCTCAACGCGGCTTCGTCGATCAACCCACCGCGCGCCGTATTGAGCAGCAGGCAGCTCGGTTTGCACGATGCGAGCCGGGCGCTGGAGACCAAATGCCGAGTCTCCGGGGTGAGCGGACAATTGAGTGAAATCACGTCCGCGCGACGAAATAGCTCGTCCAAGGGCAGGCGCAGCACTGGGTCGGGGTCTGCGACTTGCGGGCGGCTCGGGTTCGACTGCGCCGCGCACACGCTCATGCCCAGGGCACGCGCCGCGGCCGCCACCCCACGCCCGATCGCACCGTAGCCGACGACACCGAGCAGCTTGCCCTCGAGCTGCAAGAGCGGGCTCTTCCAGTAGCAATAATCGACGGACCGCACCCAATCGCCCGCGTGCACCGAGCTATCGTGTAAACCGACGCGGTTACAGAGCTCGAGCAGCAGCGCCAGCGTGTGTTGCACGACACTGGCCGTGCTGTACGAGGGGACATTGGAAACCGCGATGCCACGTTCGCTGGCCGCGTCGAGCTCGACCGAGTTGACGCCGGTGGCCAGCACGCTCACCCCGCGGAGTTGCGGCAGCTGCGCGAATGCCTCCCGCCCGAGCAGCGTCTTGTTGGTGAGCACGATGTCCGCGCCGCGAGCACGCGCGACGACCTCGCTCGGGGCCGAGCGCTCGTAGACGACGAGCTCGCCCAGTTCGGCGAGCGGCGTCCAGGGGTTGTCGCCGGGATTTACGGTATAGCCGTCGAGCACTACGATGCGGGGCATGGACACCTAGTACTATGAGTCGGTTTTGGCAGGATCGGGTCCTGCTCTGCCGCTGACCGACCAGTACTACCGGCGCGCCTCGCTGATCGCGGCGCGACTCAAAAATTGCTGAAAAGCCTCGCGGTTGGCCGGCGTGGGCGCATGGTCGTAGCCGTACAATTTGCCGACGCGGTTAGCAAAAAGGCAGGCCACGGCGCGGTCGAAGCTGCGCGCGGCGGGCGCCAGATCTCCGGACTTGCTGCTGTCGTCCGCGATGCGGCGGACCACGCCTTGCAGCTGTTCACACCAGGCGGGCGTTTGAGGCAACGAGACTGGCGTCGCGCCTTCGCAACACGACTTGCGAATGATGGCGGTTGCGGGCAGCTCGTACCAGTCCAGGCCAGAGCTGTGCACACCGGCATCGCTCGCGTTGCCGTCCGGGTGGACAGCCGGCGTGCGCACCAGACGCTGAAGCTGGGTCGCGGCCTCGCGAAAATCGCCGTCGTCACAAATGAAGGCGAAATTCTGGGCTGGTTCGAAGGCACCCGGATCGAAATAGGATGCGACGCACGCGTCGCGACGCTCGGCCGCGCTCAGCTTCGGTCGCTCCGGCTGCGGGGCTTTGGCGGGCATGGCCGCCGGCGCCGCGACCTGCTGCTGCGGCGGCTGTGCCGGAGCGTCAGGAGCGATCGCCAAATAAACGCCGCCTCCGCCGACGACTGCGGCGGCGACGACCAGCGGCCAGACCGAACGCTTGCGTTCGAAGGGATTGATCGAGATTCTCTTCTTGATCGATGCGGCCGCCGTCCCGGCCGCGCTCAGCAAGGAGGCCGCATTCACCGGCAGTCCTGGACCGCCGGCGAGCGCTTCGTTCGGCTTCGCCACGGGCACCACCACGGGCACGTAGGGTGGGACCGCAATCGGTGAAGCGGTGGCTGAACCCAGCACCGGGCCGACGGGCGGCGCCGGTTTCGGAGCCGGCACCGGTGGCGGGAGCTTCGGTTCGAGCTCGCTGCCCTCATCGTCGGGTAAAGTAGCGCCGTCGATCACGATGCCATCGTCGCGATCTTTGCCGGCCGGCGTCACAATCGCGTTCAAGGGGCGCGTCTGGGGCCGCGCCGGGATCTGACGCTTTGCCGGCATCGCCCGCGGGTCGCGTTCCCAGGCATCGAGCGCGGCGATCAACTCGGGCAACTCCGTCACGCGCACGCGCTTTTCGTAGGCGAGGCCGCGATCCAGAATTTCTTGCAGCACGGGTTCGTCGACGCCGAACGCCGACAGGGGCTTCGGACGACCCGCGAGCATCTGCTTCAGGAGCGCGTCGCGCGTGGGCGCACCATATGGCGCTTGCCGCGTCAGCGCGGCGTAGAGCGTGGCATGCAGGGCCCACACGTCGTCGGGCGCCGTCTCGGCCGAACCCTTGAGACGTTCGGGCGGGCAATACGCGCCGATCGGCGGAGCGACCAGCTGCGACAAAACGGGAGCGATCGCTCGCCCTTCGGGCAGCGCTATCACGCTGCGTGGTGAGAGCGCGCCATGCACCGCGCCTGCCTCGTGCAGCGCAAGCAGCGCATCGGCGATGCGCAGCATCCAAGCCACCGCCTTGGACGGATTCATGGCTGCGCGCGTCAGCTCACCGTGCAAGGTGGTGCCGGGGACGAACTCGGCGACGGCCACGCCGAAGCCCGGCCGCAGTGCCCGACCACTGGGCACGCTGCCGGCGTCGACATCGCGCGCAATCTCGAGCACCGAGGTCAGGTGCCGATGCTTCACGCCACGCGCCGAGTCGAGCGTCGCCAAGCGACCAGCGTCCGCGACCGCGAGCACCACGCGCCGGCCGCTGTCGTGTTCGACACCTACCCAGCGCTCCAAAGTCTGGTTGTTTTTCAGTGCGCCGGAGAAGCTGAAATGACCGGCTACCGGAATTCGAGGATCTGCCATTTGAACCTAGGGGGTCGGCACGATCTAACGGACATTCTCAGCGCTGGATTACCCGCTGCGAGCAAACAGTGTCTCACCGGGAGTCATTTGCAGCCAGCCGGTTCAGTGATTGAAACGCAGCAGCCGACCTGCGCGAACGTCGGTCGTTCTCCCACCTTCGGCAGCGATGGCTCCGTTGACCAACACCAGATCGATGCCGACCGGGTATTGCACGGGGTCGGCGTAGGTCGCGCGATCCGCGATCGTTACCGGGTCGAACAGCAGCAAATCCGCGAATTGGCCGACTTCGATACGGCCGCGATCGCGCAGGCCGAAGCGCGCGCAGGGCACGCTCGACATCTTGGCGATTGCGGTCTCCAGCGAAAAAAGGCCCCGCTTGCGCCCATACTCGGCCAGCACGCGCGGGAAGGTTCCATATAGGCGTGGATGTGGGCGGCCCTCGGGGATCGGGAGTCCGTCGGAGCCGACCATTACCCGCGGGTGACGCAGGTTCGCCTCGACGTCTGGCTCGTCCATCGTGAAGGTAATCGCGACCGTTCGCTCTGCCCCCGGCAAGGTCAGAATCTTGGTGACGAGCGCGCCCAAGCCAATGCCTTCGCTCGCCGCGATCTCGGTCAGGCGCCGTCCGTCGTAGGCAGGGCAGGCGGGGCAATAAGCGATCTGAATGATCGAGGCCAAGCCCAAGTCGATGTCGTTCAAATCGAAATACTCCAACATGGGGCCGCTGCCCGCGATGTAGGGGTAGGCATCGAGGCTCACGTCCACGCCGTCCGCATTGGCAGCATCGATGCGCGCGAGCGACGCCGAGACTTTGCCCCAGTTGCGTCGACCACCCGCCTTGTGATGCGAGATCTGCGCGCGGCAGCCGAGCGCGCGGGCGATGCCCAGCGTCTCTTCGACCGACTCCAGCAGTCGATCGCCCTCGCTGCGCATGTGCGTGGCATACACCGCAGCGAACTCGGAGAGCGGCTGCGAAAGCTCGATGATTTCAGAAGTCGTCGCCACCCGACCGGGGCGATAGATGAGCCCCGTAGAAAGGCCCGCTGCGCCTTGCTCGAGCGCGCGCCGCAAATGGTCGCGCATCCGCGCGAGCTCCTGGCTCGTGGGTTCGCGTTCGTCGTTGCCCATGACTTGCGAGCGAATCGCGTTGTGGCCGACCAGCGTCACGGCGTTCACTGCCGGGCGCGCTGCCTCGAAAGCCGCTCGGTAACCGTCCACGTCGGAGAAGCGCCGATGAAAGCCCGGAAAAAGACTGGCGTTGCCGGGTGGCTCTGGGCCGCCCTCGGCAAGCGGCGCAAGGCTGAAGCCACAGTTGCCGATCACCACGCTGGTCACGCCTTGCAGCAACTTGAACTCGAGCCGCGGAGTGCTGAGTAGGGCCGCGTCGTCGTGCGCGTGCACGTCGACGAAGCCGGGCGCGAGCGCCCGCCCGCGCGCGCCGATCTCACGTTTGCCGCTCGGACCACTGCCAATCAAGGCGATGCGATCGCCCTCGATGTGCACGTCGGCAACTCGCGGCGGCTTGCCACTGCCGTCCAGTAACAGCGCATCACGGATACTGAGATCGAAGCTCATTGCTTGGCGCGAGGGAATGCGGAAGTCGCCCCGCGCACGCAATCCTAGACCAGTTGTGCGCACGACCGCAACGCTTTGGCCGCTAGAGTGGTTTCCCCTGTGCCACCCAGCTCTCGACCAGCTGAATGTCTTCGGCAGACAGTGGCGGGAGCCCGAGTGGCATGCCTCGCAGCGTATCCTTCGTGACCGAACGCTGCTCGTCATGACGAGCGAGCAAGACTGCAACCAAGCGCGGCGTGCCGTCCGACATCGGCTCGAACAAACTGCGGCGCTCGCCTCGAGCATCGAGATAACCGGACAGGATCGCAGCGTGGGACGAAAAACTGATCCCGCGGGGCGCGAAGCCGAAGCCACCCGTGTTGCCCGGTCCTCCGTCGCCGCCCGCGGCTTCTGCGTCGGTATGGCAGTGGTGGCAGGTCCGTGAGAACACACGGCGATTGGCCTCTTCGAAGGACACACGGCGCGTCAGCAGCGGCAAGCGCACGAACGGCGCTGCTTGCTCGGCAGCGAGCTCCGAATCGAACACATAGGCCAAGATGTCTCGAGCTTCGTCGCGCGAAAAGTCGAAGTTCGGCATGCGAGTGTCGGGCTTGATCGCCCGCGGATTCAGCAAAAAGCGCAGCAGCTGCGCGCGGCCCCAGCGTTCGCGGGTGAAGCGTAGATCCGGAGCCAGCGTTGCCGCCCGCATCGCTTCGCTGCCCTCCGGCATTGGCGCCGTGCTCGCCGGGAACGGCGACACGCCGCTGAAAGCATGACACGAAGCGCAGCCCTTCTGCTCCATCAGCTCGCGGCCCCTCCCTGGGCTGCCCGCTCCGGGCAATGGCGCCGCAGTTTCGGCAGCGAGTGCGCTGAAATACGCGGCAATGTCTGCGGCTTGGGCCGCGTCAATCGCGAGCCGAGGCATCGTGGGCATCAGCCTCGGGCGCAAATCGCGGGGCGCGAGCAAGTACTCGATCAGCCAGCGCTGCTGCAAGCGCGCCCCGAGCGCGGTCAACGAAGGCGCCTCACGTGCGCTCGCGACGTGCGGCCGAAAGCGGACCAACGCAGCGGCGCTCACCGGGAACCTGCCGGTGATGATCTGGTCGTGACACGAGAAGCAGTTCTTGGCTGGCGGCGCCGAAGCCAGGCCGGTCCCCTCGTGACAGCGATTGCACTCGAAGTGCTCGACGAGCTCGCGTCCGCGCGTTGCGTCTCCGCGAGTGAGTGACGCCTGCGGGGCAAGCCCGCTCGGCGCGGGTGGCGCGCTCGGTTTGGCCGGTGCGCTCGCCTGGAGCAGAGCGTGCTCTTGCGCGCGGTCGTGTCGCGAGCATGCGCCGAGAACCACGCCCGCGAGCAGCAGCAACCAGGATTGAAAGCTCGCGCGCACGAGGCTCACCCTCAGCTCGCCTGTGGCGCGCTCGAGCGGCACACCGCGCTCGTCGCGGCCATGCTTTCGCAACGCTTCATGGCCAGCTTTTGCCCGGCCTCGTCCCCGCGCTGTAGGCGAAGCTCGGCCAGCGCCTTGTAGCCCTGAGGCGAGCCAATCAAGTCACGCGCCGCCAGCGATTCGAGGATCGTGCGCGCCTCGTCTCGCCCGTCCGGTAGCTTCGCTAGGGCTTCACCGAGATCGGTCTGCAGGCCCGGATTGTCTTTTTGCAACGCAAGCTCGCGTCGCAGCGCGCCCACCGACCACGACAAATTCTTCTGCCGCTCCTCTGCGCTCTTGCCCGACCAGTGGCCGAGGACCTCGCGCGGGACCTCGCGCTCGAGCGCGAGCCTGCCGTCTTCACGCGCGATAGCCACTGAAAGCACGCGCTCCGCGCGCACAATCAATGGGTCTCGACTGCGACCCAACGTTTCGATATGCGGTATCATACGCACAACGCTACCGGCGGCCGCTACGTAATTGCCTTTTGCCAGCGCCTTTTCGGCTTCCGCCACGCCACGAATGCGTGGGTCGATTTGCACTTCTGGGTACCAGTCCCCTCCGCAGGCGAGCGAGCTACCCGAAGTGAGCAAATTGACAACACTCAACGACATTGCCAGCAACTGAATAGCGCGTTTCGAGATCGTCATTTTCAACACTCCTTGTTCGAAGATCACAGGCTCCGTCCACCTGTCGCTCTGGCGGCATGTGGTGTGACAGCCGAGCTGACGAAAGCCTCGAACAGCAATCATCGAGCCAAGCAGAAAACGCCGAAGACTGGGCTTTTCACGCGGGTCTCGCCGGCGCGGCTGTGTCCGAGCGACCACGGGGTCCGTGTGCGGAGCGGGTCTACACAACAGGGCGAAAGCAGAATCGAGTCCTAGTGCGCCATCGCGCGCAGGGTTCGATATCCACGTTGTTCAACCCATTTTCGATTTCCGTGAGGGGCGATCCGCAACAAACCGAAATACCGGTAAGCGTGTAAACACGTGCGTACGATGCAAGACACACGAGCGCGACAGACTGCCACGCAGGGACTCGAACGCGCTTATGAGTTGACAGGAGATTGCACACTGAATAATCAGGCCGTCATGGCAAAGAACACTGTGAACGATCGTATCCGCAGTCGCGTCGAGGCATTCGCCGAAGAGCTCAGCGCATTGATTCGCGACTCCGCGATGGAAACCGTCCGCGAAGCACTGGGTGGCGGCGGCGCGCCGCGCCGCGGCGGCCGGGGTGCCCGCGCCGCCATCTCGAGCGCGCCCGTGCGCGGTGGCGGCCGCCGCGAGAAGGGGCAAAAGCGTGATCCGGGCGAGATCGAGCGTCTCACCGGGCGTCTGCTCGACTATGTGAAAGGCAACGCCGGACAGCGCATCGAGCAGATTGCCGCGGGCATGGGCACTGTGACGAAAGAGCTCAACCTCCCGGTGAAGAAGCTGATCGCCCAGAAGGCGCTCAAGACCAAAGGTCAAAAGCGCGCCACTCAGTACTTCGCCCGCTGAAGCGCTGCGGCCCCGTGGGGGGCGAACCGCGCCCCCTCGAGTCGCCCGAAAGCGCATTTGTTTCCGGAACCCACTTGGCGCTAGAAGCGTCCGAACACGCCGATGCGGCCGAGACCCGCCATCGGCGACAGGCTGACCCCGGACGCCCGCGCACGCGGGCTCGGGTAGAACAGCCACGTAGTCAAAAGTGCCGCCGCGCCGACCCCCGCAGTCACGAAGCCGATCTGAGACAGAAGCACTGCGCGATCGTGGTCATCGACCGCTGCGTTCAAATCGGAACAGTCGCCGACCAGATCTTCGGCTGGCGTCTCGCAAGCAGTAGAGTGGTCGCCGGGCTTGGTGTCGATGCTCGCTTGCGCTGCTGTGATGCGGTCGGTGGCGGAACCCCGCGCCACCGCGTAGCCGATGCCGACCCCGAGCCCGGCGGCGGTCAGCACCGACTCACCGATCATCAGATACAACTTGGCCGACGATGCGCCGCCCTTGGGCCGTTCCGCAGCCCCGTTGGAGCTGGAGCTCGAGCTCGCGTCCGGCACGGGCTCGGACGCTCGGCTCGTCTCACTCTCCGTGCTCGGCACTGCAGCGACCGCCAGAACAACGGGCAGCGCGATGCGGTCCCCCTCTTTCAAGCTCAATGCGCGTTCGAACGGGTGTCGCCCCGCCGCTTGCACCAGCACCTCGTGACGACCCGGGTTGAGCGGCACGCCGAGCGCAAGCTCACTCGCTGGGTAAGGCTGCTTGTCGATCGAGATCAGGGGAACCGGCACATCCGCCGGTAACTCCAGGATCAGACGGGGCAGGCGTTGCAGCAGCTCAGCGCGGGCAGGAGCCAGTAACTTCTGAACGTCTGGGGCGTTGGCGCCTGCGCGTAAGAGCTCGAGCGCGCGATCGTATTCCAGGGCTGCTTCCACGAGCTGTCCGAGCTCGGTCTCGCAATGGGCCAAATGAAAACGAAGGCCCGGAGTGTCCTTGACCGCAATGGCCTCCCGCAGCTTCGACGCGGCGTCCGCCCAGCGCCCCTCCGCCTCCGCGCTGAGCGCGCCCTCGAAAGCGCGCTTGGCTGCGGAAATTTCCGTTGGGCTTGGTTCGGCGCGGGCGACCTGCGGCAGTAACAGGGCGGCGCTCGCGAACAGCGACGCCAGTGAACGCATGCGGAATGTCATGAGAAAATCAGACGGAAAGCACGACGGCGCGCGCAGGTGCCGGGGCCGGCGGGAGGGGACTGGAAGGGGAAGTGGGATAGTCGGCCTTGAAATTTTGCTGTGTCAAGGAGTCGGCCGGCGGCGAGTCTCGGTTGCGCGGACATTGGCAAAGTAGCGGCGAAACCTCCCAAATTTTGCCCGGAAGCGGGCGGGCGGCTTACAGGATGGGCGGAGCCGGGGCGTTTCTCCCCCGCCGACACGCAAAGTGATGTGGATCGGGACCGTATACAGGTTAAAACCCGAACTCCCGCGCCCACCCACCTGCCCCGACCCGTCCTCCACCCCTGATGCCCGAGCTCAAACGCCATCGCTTCGCACTCCTGCCACTCGTCGGCGCCCTCTGGGCATTGCCGGTGAGTGCGCGAGAGAGCGGCGAGCCCCAACGCTTCCATGTGGTTTACGCCGGCCAACGGCTGACCTCCATTGCCAAGCGTTACAACGTGAGCGTCGAGGCGATCCGCACGGCCAATGGCCTGTCGAAGAACGCACGCCTCAAGCCGGGCGAGAAGCTGACCATTCCTGGGCTCGACGATCCGGACGGCACCCGCGCACGCACGCTCTACCCGCCGCAACGTCCGAGTGAAGGAGTCATCCCGGCGTCGACGCGCAGCGAAAAGGACGACAAGGACCAAGACGGCGATCGCGACAGCGACGACGACGGCCCGCGCACGCACAAGGTGTATTCCGGACAGCGCCTGGAATCGATTGCCAAGCGCTACAAAGTCTCAGTCGAGGCGCTGTGCGCCGCGAACGGCATCACGCGTCGCGCGACGTTGAAGGCCGGACAAGTGCTCGTCATCCCGCGGCCCGGCGATTCGATCGCGAGCATCGAAGCGGACTTCAATCGCCAAGGGAAGCTCCCTCACGCAGGCCTGCGCAAGAGCTATCTGGATCTGTACACCTACTCGGGACACTTTCGGGGCTATGCGCTCGACAAGAAGGGCAAGGTCACGCCCACCGCGCAAACCGAAGTCTCCAAGCTGTTCGGGGCCACCGGCAGCCGCCCCGAGACGGATCCCAGGCTGATTCGCCTGCTGGCCAAGGTGAGTGATCATTTCGGCTCGCGCCCGATTCGAATCGTCAGCGGCTACCGCACGCGCTCGTACTTCGAAGATTCGAGGCACAAGTCGAGCCGCGCCGTCGACTTCAGCATCCCAGGCATCGATAACGCGACGCTGCGCGACTACCTGCGCACGCTGACTTCGGTGGGCGTGGGCTATTACCCGAATTCCTCGTTCGTGCATCTCGACGTGCGCGACACCAATACCTATTGGGTCGACTACGCAGGCCCCGGCGAAGCCCCGCGCAAGACCAACCACCGCGATCACGATCACGATCACGATCAAGAAGCGGAAGGCGACCTGCAAGATCCCGAGGTCTCCGAGGGCGATCACCCGAGCGAAGCAGCCGCAGCGCCGCTCGCAGCGTCCGCGAATTCCGCCGCCGCTGGGGCCCTACCGAATTCTGCCGAGGTGACGTCGGCCGTCAGCTCCGCGTTGAACGACGCTCAGAACGCCCCCAAGTAGCGCGGCGGCAAGCCCACGCGGGTCTCCGCTTTGTGCGCGGTGAACTCAGCGAAGTTTCCGGCGGCGTCGACTGCGAAGCGCAGCACACTTCCACCCGCGCGCTTGGCGTCCGTCACGAAGCACGCGCCGCAAGACGGCGCGCAGCGGACACCGCCCAAAGTGAACGGCTCGCCCATGGATTTCAGCAGTTCTTCGACCTCACCCGAGGTCGTGTTCAGGCGGCGCAATGAATCTTGCGCACCCACCGCGCCCGACTCGTCCAAGCGACCCAGGGTGCTGAACAGCAGCACGTCGGAAGCGGCGTAGGCGAGGCTGAAGCCGAGCGGCGCGTCGCCCAACTCGGCGGCCTCGAAGCGTCGAGCGAGCCGCGGCTCGCCATCGATGTCGAGCAACGCCAAGCCCGAGCCGTCGAGCTTGGGCCGAGAGCTGTGCAGATCGTCCCCGGGGCAAGCCACGGCCAGCGTGAGTTCGTCCGGGGATACGGCAAGCCCCGTGCAGCCACGCAGTCCGTCGAGAATGAGCGTCGAACGCAGCGCATCAGTCTCGGGATCGAGCTCGACCAAGCGAGACGCGGTCGCGCTCGAATAGTCGTTCGCGTACGCGGCGAGCAAGACGAAGATTCGACCCGAGACGCTCAGCAGACGAGCGGGATGAGGCGAAAACTGCGCGGGCTCACCAGCGAGGGCCGCCGACAGATCGACGCGCCCGCTGATCGCCGGCACGCTGGGATCGACCACCAAGACGTCGCCTCCGGCATCCCACGCTTGTCGTCCCGCGTTGGCGTTGGAATTGTAGCGGGCCACGTAAGCGCGCCCCGGGTCGAGCGGCAAATAGTCCTGCGGATTGGAGAAGAAGCCGGTGGCCAGCGAGAGCTCTGCCCGGACATGCGCGGTGGAAAGCTCGATGAAGCGCAACACACCCGCCGGGTAGCGGTCGATCAGCACGATCTCAGGGCCATTTTGCAGGCTGGATGGCGGGACCACATCGCCGCTGAGTCGCACGCCGAAGCCCGAGGATTCGACGCTCGAGCTCGCCAGAGACTCCGACAACACGCCGCCGTCGAAATCGAGCAGCGAGACATTGCTCGACTGATAGTCGGATTCCACGACCAAAAGGCCTCGACCGCACTCTCCCGGGACCACGGAAGTCCCCTGGTTTTCGGGCGTGACCCCCGTCGCGCTGCAGGCGCAGAGCAGAGACGCGAGCAGCGCGTGACCCCAGCCGACGCGGGTCATGGACAGGCCGCGTTCACGATCGACACGGCGTCGAGATCGAAGGTTCCATTCGTACCGGTCAAATCCGCGCGATCAGTGATGCGCAGGTATTGGGCGCGCGTCAGGCCGAGCTCGGCGAGATCGAAGGCGTCACCGCCTGCGACCGCGGGGTCCGTGGCATCGATCGCGTTTTCGTCCGCGTTCGCGTAAACGGGATGCCAGCCGGCGCAGTCGCCAAACGGTGCTTCGCTGGCCGTGCACGGAAACGCCTGAAAATGCTGGCCGTCGTCGCTGACTTCGACGCTCGCCAATTCGGCGTACGGCAGGTTGGGATCGCCGTTCACGTAGAACGCGTTCTCGAACACGATGAAGTCCGGCCCCGGACCATCGACGATGAAGCTCGGAGCAAATCCGAGCGTGATCGAGCCGCCATTGCCGAGCGTCGCAACGTCCAGCGAGCCGTTGATGGGTCCGGCTCCCTTGGGCGGGCCGAGCACGATTGCGGGCAACTCGTCCTGACCGAAGGTCGGCCCCGGGCCCGGCGTGAACGACTCGACCGAGGTCGCGAAGCGAGACGAACAGGCGTGCTGGCCGTCCAGCGCGGCGCCGTCGCCCGCGCTGCAAGCCGAAGAAAGGATGATAGTCCAGAGAAGCACGCCGAGGGCGTGCCCGCGTAAGCTGACCAATTTAGACTCCCGAGCGAGCTCGCGCTCCGTGGTTTGGACCGGCGCCGAAGCCACTTTGCGTGCTTCGACGCGCCGACAGACTGGTCTTCCGACTTCCCTCTCATCCGCCCGCCACCTTCGCGAGGGTGGGGGGTCCCGACCTTCACTGGTCTCTTCGGCGTGCGGATACTCAGGTTACGGCGGCGGCTCCGTGCCGGATTTTCACCGGACTTCCCAAGGTGGACATTCCACCTCCCCTCGCGGGGCTCGGTAGGCGGCGCAGGCGTAACCCGACAGCGCAGCTCTGGCAAGTCGAGCGCGCGTGGCTCTCGCCACGGCCCCCGGCCCCGTGCCCGCGCCACCTTCCAGGGCGCGCGGCTCGGCGATCTGTGCTTTTGTGACAGGTGCTTTGGCGCCTAAGTTCTGGCTGTGGGTTTTGGCCGCGTCGGTCGCGGCGGGAAGCGTGCCCGGTTGCCATGCGCAGCAGGCAGCCCCGGTCGCGCCTCCAGCACCCCCAGCTCCGCCCCCGCCTCCGCCGCCACCCGCTCCCCCGCCATGCGTCGCGCTGGAGGAGAACTGTACGGCCAGCGAAACGACTCAGCTGGCGATCGGTGACCACGGAAGCACGCTCGTGCCACCAACGGGTTGGAAATACGCCAAGCTCAGTGATCGCTCGCTGGCGCTGAGCCCAGAAGGCAAGTCGGTGCTGACCGCGCTCGAGCTCCCCGGCAGCGACCAGGCCGCGGTGCTCGCAGCCCTGAAGAAGCTTTCCGCTGATTCGGGGATCGAAAAAGTGAAATTCGAATCCCTGAAGAGGCGCCTCAAGAAACCGCAAATCACTCTAGATGCCGGCGGCGCGCGAGTGGACCTGTGGGAGGTCGGCAAAGCCACCGGCAACGGCAGCAATCCCGAGCTGCACGAACAAGGTCCTGGCACCCTGCTCGTCTTCGTCGTGCACGTCACGGTCGAGCGCGCGGTGACTGGGCTCGGCTTCGTAGTGACTTCGGAGGCGCAGACCGACGCCGAAAAGATCATGACTGCCGTGCAAAGCGTGCGGAGCGCGCCGTGAGCAGCGGTCAACCGCTGGTAAACCCCGGTACGATCCTGGCCGGGCGCTGGCAGATCCAGGACTTCATCGGCAGCGGGGAGACGGGCGAAGTGTACGGCGTGCGCGACATGCACAGCACCGGCAGCTTCGCACTCAAGCTGTTTTGGCCCAATGCACTCGCAGAACCCGAGCTCTGGTCCGCGGTGCAGCAAACCGCGCGCACGGCCTCCGGGCTCGGCGTGGACGGCGTGGCGCGCACGCACGATTTCGGCATCGATGCCAATTCGGGGCGACCCTTTTACGTGACCGAACGTGTCGCTTGGTCGTCGCTCGCCGATCGCGTGCGGCTACGTGGACCGCTCACCCCCGCGGACATGGCCAGCGCATTTTCGGTGCTTTCGCGCGCGCTCTCCGCCGCCCACGGCATTGGGCTCGTTCATCGCGACTTGAAGCCGGAAAACGTGTTCGTCGCGCCCGAGAACCCGAACTGGGTTCGCATCAGCGACTTCGGCGTCGCGCTGCTCCGCGCGGCGAGCCCGCCGCCGCCCGGCTGGAGCGGCACGGTGGGCTGGGTCGCTCCCGATGCCGCCGATCCGAAAGCGCGCTCCACGCCCGCGATGGACATCTATGCGCTCGGATTGGTCACCTTCTTCGCGCTCAGCGGTGGGCCATTGCATCGCGCAGCGCGGGTCGAGCCGATCGATCCGGGCGCGCTCTGGCAAGAGCTCACGGCGCCGCTCGATTCGGCTTCGCTGCGCGCGCGTGAGCTGGGCACGGCGATCGACCCCGCGTTCGATGCTTGGTTTCAGCGCGCTGTTTCAGCCAACCCCCAAACACGCTTCGCGTCCGTCGGCGAGATGGCGAGCGCGTTCGAAGCCATTGCCCGCAACCTGTTCGCTCCGCAAAGTCCGAACGCAGTGGCCTTGGCGGGCGTCGCGGCCGCGATTGCTCAACCCCTGATTTTTCAGCCCGAATCGCTGCCACCGGTCGAAACTCGCCCAGCCGAGCCGGTTGCCAGCTCGCTGGTCCAGAGCGCGCAGCACCCCGAGCCCAACGAGCCTTCGCCGCCCAGCCCCAAGCGCAATACGGCGGCGCTATTCATCGGCGGAGCCGTAATCTGCTTTGCCCTCACCGCGGTGGGCGCGACCGCACTGTACCGGCACCACCAAAGCGAGCTCTCCGCCGAGAGCGCCACACCCGCAGTGCCGCCTGCCCCCGCGCTCAGCTCGACCGCCACCTCCGCGCCCGTTCCCGCTCCGACCACTGCCACTTCTGCGCTGGCTTCTGCCGCGATGCCCGCGCCTGCGCCCGCGCTCGAACCCGCCGCCCATCCGGCTGCCTCCGGCACGGCCAGCCCCCCGCAGGCAGCAACCGCAAGCAGCACCCCTCCAGCAAAGGCTCCCTCCGGTCCGTCTGCGCAAGCACCTGTCGTCACCCCGGGCCCGATTGCACCGAAGTCGATCGCGAGCGCTCCCAGAGCCGCCGCCACGAACGCAAAGCCGGGCACCACGACCACGACTGCGGCAGCGAGCAAAACGACACCGAGCACGGTAGCTGCGCCCAAGAAGAAGTGCGGCAGCGTCTTCTTGCCCTGTAAATGAGCCGATTGGGGCCGAGCGCGGTCCCACTTCCGCGCCAGGCGAGCGCAGGGGCGAGCGCGAGTCTACTTCTTGGACCAGCGCTCGCGGAGTGGCGTGAGCAGCAGGTCCCCGAAGGCGAACAAGTGATCGCAGTGCGCGGCTTTGTCTTCACCGGCGAAGCCGAGCATGTGAAAGCCTTCACGGTCGGCGCGTGAGGTGCGAATCATACCCGGGCGTGGCCCTGGTGCTTCACTGCGATCGACGGGCAGGCCCTCCGTGTCGAGCAAGAACTCCGCGGTCTCGGTGGTGCTCGCGTACGGGGTTTGAATGGTGGAGTGCGTGATCGCGAACAGCTTCTTACCCGCGACTGCTTCGTCTGCGAACAGCGTGAACGGCGCCATGGAGGCGGCGTTCACCTTGCGGTAACCGAGCGGCTCGAAGCCGACGTGCATGCCGTCGGCGAGCAACACGGCATCCACGCGGGCGGCGTCCTTCGCGCGATCGATGATGTGCAGGATCGCCCCGTAGCCCGCGCTCCAGCCGCTCAGTGCGACGCGTTTGGGTTGGGCGGCGGTGGGGCACAGCTCACGCACGCCGAGCCGCACGCTCTCCAACATCTGATCGAAAGAGTTGGGAACCGAATACGGATCTTCGTACGCGCCAGAGCCGAGGCCCAGGTTGTAGATGACGAGCGCCCCGTCGATCCCCGAGTGCTCGAAGGCCGCTTCCATCACGGGCGGCGCGCCATGAAAGTGCACGAGCAAGTCGTAGGGTTTGGACACGGAGCGGCAGCCCGCGAGCAACGAGATCACGCGGCTACCGGGGGCGACGCTGCGCTTCGGGGTATCGAGCCGGGCGTCGAACGGAGCGGGCGGCTCGACCAGGGTCAGGCTGAGCGCGTGATCGAGATCAGTGCGAGCGGCAGTGGTCAGCCCGCCACGCAGCGCCTCGGGCTTGGCCGGATCCGCCCCCAACCCCGCGCCGACTTTGCCGACGACGAAGAAATATCCGAGGACGAGTGCGGCCAATATCCTCATGCGTCTTCGTTTATACGGTTCGAACTTCGCATGTGTAAAGCGCGATTTCCGCACCTACACTGAGCATTTTTCGTTTCGACACTGCCACATCTCGGGCAAATGCCCGATGAATTGCTACAAAAGGCGCGTAGGGTTTCGTGTTGCACACTAGCGCTTCAAAACGCTCGAGCTGAGAGGACACTGGAATGTTGCAGCGATATCGGACTCAAGTTGCTGGAGAAATGCGCAACACGGCTCACTTCCAACTGATCAAGAGCCCCTACGATGGCGAACCAGTCGCCGAAGTCGGCGAAGCCGGCGCGCACGAGCTCGAGCTTGCAATAGCTGCAGCACACGTCGCTTTCGAGTCCGGGCCGCGACCTGCGACACATCAGCGCGCGGCGCTGCTCGAACGCATTGCGCACACCCTGCGCGAGAAATCGAACGAACTGGCCGAGCTCATCACGCGTGAGAGTGGCAAACCCATCCGCTACGCGCGCGCGGAGGTCGCGCGGGCCGCGCTCACCTTCACGCTCGGCGCGGGCGAAAGTCGCAGAATCGGCGGGGAGGTGCTGCCGATCGACCAATTGCCAGGCATCGAAGGGCGTTTGTGCCTGTTCGAGCGCGTGCCGCGCGGCCCGATTGCAGCCATCGCGCCCTTCAATTTCCCGCTCAACCTCGTCGCGCACAAACTCTCACCCGCGCTCGCGCTCGGCGCGCCCACCGTCTTGAAACCCGCGCAGCAGAGCCCACTCACTGCGCACGCCCTGGGAGAGTGGCTGCTCGAGGCGGGGTTGCCGGAAAAATTGCTGAGCGTGCTGCACATGCCGCCAGAGGTCGCGGAGAAGCTGGTGACGGACGAGCGCATGGCCGTGCTGTCGTTCACGGGCAGCGACAGCCTCGGTTTTCGGCTGAAGAGCCTCGCGGGGAAAAAGACCGTGCTGCTCGAGCTCGGCGGGAACGCGCCCTGCGTCATCGATCGAGGGGTGGACCTGGACGCGGTCGTGCCGCGCGTGGCCGAGAGCTGCTGGGCGAACGCCGGTCAGGTGTGCATCAAGACCCAACGCGTGTTCGTGCACAGACAGCTGTTCAGCGAGTTCGTCGAGCGCTTCGTGAATTTCAGCGAGCGCGTGGTGTGCGGTGATCCCCTGCGCGAAGAGACCATGGTAGGTCCGCTGATCGAAGCCAAGCACGTCACCCGCGTACTCGACTGGGTGCGAGAGGCGAAAGAGGGCGGAGCGCGCGTGCTGCTCGGCGGGCATGCCCAGGGTCAGGTCGTGTACCCCACGATTTTGAGCAATACCTCCGAACAAATGCGGATCTGTCGCGATGAGATCTTCGGCCCCGTCGCGGTGGTCGAAGCGGTCGATTCGTTCGACGACGCGCTCGCGGCTTGCAATCGTTCGCGGTTCGGGCTGCAGGCCGGCGTCTTCACCAACGACGTCGGGCGTGCGCTCACGGCCTTCCGCAGTCTTCGCTACGGAGCGGTGTTGATCAACGACACCCCCATGCTGCGCGTGGACAACTTCCCCTACGGCGGGATGAAGGACTCGGGCCTTGGTCGCGAGGGGGTCCGCTACGCGGTGGAAGAGTTCAGCGAGCCAAAAGTCTTGATTCTGGCGCCGCCCGCGGCTTGAATTTTCTGACGAGGCCGCGCTTCCGTCGCAGTGAAAAGTTTTAATTTACGCATTTGCTGCGAGTTCGCGCGGCAAAGCTTGACCCCATTTCGCGTGTGTGAGACCCAAAGGAAGTCGTGAGCAAGGAGGAATTGGAGCGCGAGAGCGTTCAGGGCCTGTCGTCTTCGGTGCCACCTCGGCGAGCGAGTGATGCTCCAGCCATGCTGCCGTCCACTCCCCCGTCAACCGACGATATCGACACGGATTGGGGCGACGTCTCCGATACGCAAAGCGCGCAAAGCGCCCAAAACCCCTTCGACGACTCGAACGAAGTGACGCACGTCATGGAGCAGCCACTGCGTGTGTCATTCACCCCCCGCGCACCCTCGGAGCCGCCGACTGCTCCGCTTGCGTCCGCTGCGCCGCCCGCGCCCACGCCGGAATCCACGCCGGAGCCAGGGCTCGCACTCAGCGCATCCGCAGCGCCGCCGCCCGAGCCGACCCCTGAGCCCGCGGGTGAACCGGGTACCGGCCTCCCGAGCATGCGCCCCATGGCAGCCACCTTGATTGGCTTGCCCGTGCCGACGCCGCCGAGCGAGCTCGCTGACGACAGCGAGCCCTCCGAACCCGAACAGCGCGACTCCACGCCGCCACCGATGCCGAGCGCCGCGTATTCGGAGCCCATTCGCCCGCCTTCAGCGCCACCGCCGCCGATTGCGCCCCCGTCTTCGCCGCCGCCGCCGCCGATCGCTTCGCCGTCCGCCGCTGCGCGTTCATCCGCGCCGCCGCCGCGCGGCTCGCTGCCAGCACCAGCGCTCTCGGCGACCGCCGAGAGCGCGACGCGCGCAGCAGCGGCACAGTCCTCTGGCTTCGGTCGATGGCTGATGGTTCTCGCCGCAGGCCTGGTGGTCGTGAGCGTGCTCGGCTATCGCGTACTGCTCCGAAACCGAGCCGCGCTCGCCGATTCCGCGTCCGCCAATGCGCTTGCGGAACAGGCGGCCCGCGCGCCCAGCACTGCACCCGCCGCGGCCGAGCCGGGAGCTGTCGCTGAAGCCGCGCCTGGGGCGGCTGCGGTGGGCACGGCATCGGCCACGAGCCAGGTTTCGCTCTCGGCTGCCACTCCCGCGGCGGATGCTACGCCGAGCCCGGCGTCCGCCGCGTCCGCCGCGCCGGCAGGCGCCGCGGACGGAGAGATCCGCAGAGTGACCGTGAAGAGCCGACCGCCGAAGGTGCGCTTCTTCCATTTCGGCAAGCAGGTCGGCGTCACACCGTTCGTGCTCGAGCTGAAACCGGGCGAGCGCCACGCCTACGAAGCGGGGTTACCGGGCTACGGCACGCGCAAAGTCGTGATCGACGGCTCCAAGCCCGAAATCGTGATCGGACTGAAGAAGGAAGGGCCCTGATCGCGGGAAACTGCGGGCCAGGTTGTTCTTGCTGGCAGCGGCTGCTAGTACGCCGCCAGATTTGCCATGACTTCCCTGGTCGACTCGGTCGAGCGCCGGCGTACTTTCGCCATCATTTCGCATCCTGACGCGGGGAAAACCACGCTCACGGAGAAGCTCCTGCTCTTCGGCGGCGCGATCCAGTTGGCCGGCGCGGTCAAAGCGCGTGGCGAGCAGCGCCGTGCGCGCTCGGACTGGATGAAAGTGGAGCGCGAACGCGGCATCTCCGTGAGCGCTTCGGCCATGACCTTCGAGTACGGAAGCAACACCTTCAACCTGCTCGATACGCCAGGCCACCAGGACTTCAGCGAAGACACTTACCGCACCCTCACCGCGGTCGACAGCGCGATCATGGTCATCGATGCTGCGCGCGGCATCGAAGAACAAACGCTCAAACTGTTCGAAGTGTGTCGGCTCCGGGATGTGCCGATCATTACCTTCGTCAACAAATTGGACCGTGAAGGGCGCGACCCGTTCGACTTGATGGACGAGATCGAGCAGAAGCTTGCCCTCGACGTCACGCCCGCGAGCTGGCCGATCGGGATGGGCCGGAATTTCTTGGGCTGCTACGATTTGCTGCACGACCAGCTGGTGCTCATGGAGCGCGTCCGGGATCGCATCGGGGTGGCCGGCGAACAATGTTCGGGGTTGAGTGATCCCAAGTTGGATTCACTGCTCCCGGAAGCCGCGGCCAGTAAGTTGCGTGAAGAAGTCGAGATGGCGCGCGGCCTGTGTCCTGATTTCGACCTGGAGTCCTATCGCGGCGGGCACATGACTCCGGTCTTCTTCGGCAGCGCGATCAGCAATTTCGGTGTCCGTGAGCTGCTGCACGGGATCGGCGAGCTGGCTCCCTCCCCGCGCCCGCAACCGACGCGCGAGCGCACGATCCAACCGACGGAAGACAAAGTGACCGGCTTCGTCTTCAAAGTGCAGGCGAACATGGACCCCAAGCATCGCGACCGCGTGGCTTTCGTGCGTCTGTGCTCCGGTCATTTTCGCCGCGGCATGAAGCTGCTCCACACGCGCAGCGACACGCAGCTGGCGGTGCACAACCCGGTGCTGTTCTTGGCTCAAGATCGCGAATTGGCGGAAGAGGCCTTCGCGGGTGACATCATCGGCATTCCGAACCACGGCAAGCTCGGCATCGGCGACGCGCTCACCGAGGGTGAGGATCTGCATTTCAAGGGCATCCCGAGCTTTGCGCCCGAGCTGCTGCAGCGCGTTCGCCCGACCGACCCGATGCGCGCCAAGCACCTCGGTCGAGCACTGGAGCAGCTGGCCGAAGAAGGCGCGGCGCGCATTTTCAAGCCGCGCATCGGCGGCAACTGGATCGTCGGCGTGGTCGGGTCTCTGCAGTTCGACGTCCTGGCCGATCGCATCAAGTCCGAATACGAGATCCCGGTCGTGTTCGAACCCTCGGGTCTGTACACCGCGCGCTGGGTCGAATGCCAAGACCAAGCGCTGATGAAGAAATTCCTGAACGGGAACGAAGGCTACATGGCCGACGACCACACGGGCGCACCGGTATTTCTGGCCCGCAACTCTTGGCATCTGGATACGACCGCCAAGGATTGGCCGGGCCTGAAATTTCAAAAGACCAAGGAAGCCTGAGCTTTCCTCACTCGCCCGCGATCTTCTTCATAGCCGGGTCCTTCGCCAGATAACTCGGTGAAAAGATGAACACCTGCGCGTTGGCGGCCGCGCTGACCACGGCGTTCATGCCCTGCAACGCGCCGCTGAGCTCGCAGCGGGTGCGCTTGACGCTCTGCCCGTTGGTTGCCGGCACATCCCAAGACTTCAGCACCTTGTTGGGGCCCAAGTCGTCACAGCTGGCGGGCGCCGGCACCTTGGTCGAAAACAGTACGATCGTCTTGTCGGCTTCCCAGTAGCGAGCGCTGAGCGTGCTCGTGCCCGCGGTGCGCGTCGCGGTGCAGAAGCGCTCTGCTGCGGCTGGAGTCGACGGCTTCTTTGCGACGGCCGCGTCCGGATCGTCACCATCGCACTTCGGTGACACGGAGGCGTGATCGGGGGCCGCGCGGTTGTCACTGGCCCAGGTCACGAAGGTCTTGAGCAGACCGGTGTTGAGCGCGATGCGTTGCGCTTCGGCCGCTTTCGCCGCCGCGTCCGCGCTTTGCTTGGTCGTGATTTCTTTGTCCAGAGTCGCGAGTGCCGTTTGATCCGCGCAGTACTTGTACGAGCGGTCACGCCACTGACCGGTGAGCACGGGATCGGAAGCAGCAACCGATTTTCGCGTGCCGTCCAGCGCTTCCTGACACTTGGTTGCGTCCTTCTCGGAGCAGCCAAGGGCAGCGGCGCTCACCGCCAGTATCAACAGTTCCCCGAGTATTCTTCGCATGCAACGGCATGTAAGCCCGGCTCCGGGGATCTTTCAACCGTTATGACTCGGCCGGCGTGCCGCGAACGGTGTGCGGAAATGGCGTCTTTCAGCTACCCGAATCCAGCAGCTCGATTTCTTCCAGGCTGGGCGCCTTGTCACCGTTGCGGTCGGTCCATTCATAGGCGTACCAAGCCTTGTCCTGATTCTTCAGGTCGGGCAAAAGCCCATGGATCAATTGGTACGCGCCTGCCACGGTGCCGCTCAACCAGAAGCCCTGTTCATTCAGAATCAACGAGCCGCTCGCCGGATCGCGGGCGAATTGGATGATGAAGATGTCGTGCGAATCGTGATCGCCGTCGATGGGCAGACTGACGACGACCTCGTTCGTGTCGGCCTTCCGGAACTCGGTCGCCTTGGAGGTCGAGCTCGAGTAGAGGGGAGTGATGCGCTGAGTTTCGATGTACCCTTCCAGGTTCTGGAAGAACGGACCACCGGCGACGACGAGCAGCTCGCTGCTGTCCGAAACGGGCCTGCCGGTCGTGATGTTGAGCGCCTCGACACTGTCCTGTTCGGCTTCCGACAGAACTGGGCTGGTGGGACACTTGGCTTGCAACGCGGCGCCCAGCGCTCGACCCGGCACACGATTTCCGTCGCTCGAGTTCTTGCTGGTATCCAAGATGACCGTCACTTTGCCGACGGAGCAGACGTTCGCGAGCGTCGTGTCGTGACACTGGATGCACATCTCCGTGCCCGTTCCGCTTTGGCCGCCTTCACCACCGGCGCCGCCTTCGCCCACCGCTTCGCAGGTAGTGCGCCCACAGAATTGGCCCGAGCCGCACGACTTACCGCACGCGCCGCAATTGCGCTCGTCGACTGTCAAATCACTGCACCGCGCCGAGCAGCAGGTGAGCCCTCGACTACAGCTGGCGCTCGTGCCCTCTTCGTCCGCGCCGCAAGCAGCGGTGCACTCACCACCGCTACAGACGAACTCCGGCGTACATTCGCTATCGTCGATGCAGCGCTTACAGTTGTGATCCTTACCGCAGACGCCACTGGCGCAGCTCGTGGTGTCGTTCTTACAACCCGGCCGGCACTCGTGGTCTTCGCTGCAATATTGGCCGCGCGGACAATGATCGTTGCTCGGCAAGCAATCCACGCAGGTGCCGTCGTCCAAGCAGAAACCGCTCGCGCAGGCCGCACAGGGTCCCTGACCCGCTTCTCCACCCTCACCTTTGGGGGTGGTGCTCGTGGATCCGGCTTTGCCGCCTGCGGACCCGCTTTTGCCGCCTTCGGCGTTCGTGGGGTCGTTGCGCGGGTAGTCGTCCGCGGTTTTGATGGTGCACGCGGGAGCGAGCAAGAAAGCGCTGATGATGCCTGCTCGAATCGCACGCCTTTTTCTAAGCATGGTCTCGTCCCAAGCAAGAACGACACCAAGCAGCCGCGGACTAGTTCCAGCATCGAAGCGACAGTTGAGCAGCGAGAAGCCCCGGGTTTCGTGGCGATAGTGACAATGTGGGGCAAGATGTCATGACACAGCGGGTCGCGCATTCGGTGCGTAGCGGCGCCAAAAGCTGCGCTTAATCAACGAGCGATCTCGGCCGTTGCCCTGTCGCTAGTCCGGCAGTCCAGCCCATGCTCCGGGATGAGACTGGAGTGGGTCCCGCCGCTGACGCTGCAGACCTTTACTGCTGCGCGACTGCTATTCCCCGCGTACGGAGCCGCACATGAAAGCAACCGAGGTATCCGCTGCAGCGTTCGCCGTTGTGGCCCTAGTGTGGCTCAGCGGGTGTGGGTCCGACAAAGACTCGCCGCAAGACAAGAGCGTCACCCCTGCGGCTGGAGCGAGTGGGCTGGGCGGGGGCGGGCAGCCGGGGTCCGCTGGAGCGAGCAGCGGCGCTGTCGCGGGACAGCCGGGCTCCGCTGGGAGCGCGCCGCTCGACAACCCGCTGACTAATCCGGCGGACGGCCCCGCCGCCGGAAACGGCAAGCAGGTGACGGTGCCTGTAGAAGCCGGACTCGCGGACATCTCCAAGCCGGATCACGTGATCGGCGACGGCAGCAAGCAGAGCTGCACGGCTGAAAAGGTCGTGGCGGCGGTGGCGCAAGGCGGCGTGATCACCTTCGATTGCGGCCCCGATCCGATCACGATCATGATGAGCGCGACGGCCAAGGTCTTCAACGACAAGCCCAACGTCGTGCTCGACGGTGGCGGGCGCGTCACTTTGAGCGGGATGGGGCAACGGCGCATCCTGTACATGAATACCTGCGACAAGGCCCAGGTGTGGACCAGCGCTCATTGCGACAATCAAGATTCGCCGCACCTCAGCGTGCAGAACTTGACCTTCGTCGACGGCAACGCCAAGAGCGAAGCGAACGAACCCGCTGGCGGCGCGATCTTCGCGAGCGGCGGACGCCTCAAGGTGCTGAACTCGCGCTTCTTCAACAACGTGTGCGCCGACAACGGGCCTGATGTGGGCGGGGGCGCCGTGCGCGCGTTCCAGCAATACAATGGTTTACCCGTGTACGTGGTCAACTCGACGTTCGGCGGGGCCGAGGGTCTCGGCAACGTCGGCTCCAATGGCGGGGCATTGAGCAGCATTGGCGTCTCGTGGACCATCATCAATAGCGTGCTCAGCTACAACCGAGCGATCGGTAACGGGGGCAATCCGGCCCAGAGCGGCACACCAGGCGGCGGCAGCGGTGGCGCGATCTACAACGACGGCAACACGATGACCTTGACAATCCTCGGCTCACTCATCGAGCACAACGAAGTCAAAGCCTACGGCTCGGCCGTGTTCTTCGTGTCCAATGATCACTCCGGAAACATCGTGATCGAAGACTCGACCATCACCAACAATGTCGGCGGCTCTTGGTACCCCACTTACCCGCAAATCTCGAATCACGACGACACGCCAATCACGGTCGAGAACTCGGTGATCCAATAGTGCGCGTGCCGACTCATCCCTTGCGACGCAGGAACTGAAAAATTCCACCTTCGCCCGGTCGAAGCTGCGTCGAGCAGACTCGCGCGGAAACGCAGCGCAGAACGAGTTGAAGAACGGTTAAAGAAAACCGATCTCGTCTCGTCATCGACGCTCGACACGTGCTAAGCGCCTAGCATGAACAGTTACGGGCTTTCGCGCTGGGCTTATCCAATCCTGTTCTCTTGCTTGGCAACCGCCACGGCCTGCAGCTCCACTTCGGACGCGGGCACGAGTGCGGCTGGCGCCACGAGCGGCGGCAGCACGGGCTCGAACGCCGGGAACACGAATTCGAACGTTGCCGGCTCGGTCACGAGCGCAGGCGGCTCCGCTGGCGGAGCTTTGAGTCAAGCCGGCGCGGGTGGCACGATCGCGCAGGCGGGCGCAGCTACGGGTGGCGCGAGCAGCGGTGGTGCAGCGGCGGGTAGCGCGAGCGGCGGAAGCAGCGCAGGCGGGGCCAGCGCGGGTGCAAGCGCAGGCGGTGCGAGCAGTGGTGGCAGCGGTGGCGCGAGCACCAGTGGCTTCACCTTGACGATCCCCGGCTTGACCGCGAATGCAAACTGCACCGTAGACAACCGCACCGCTTGTCCCTCGTTCGCGAAAGACAACATTGGTACCAGCATCGGTGGCTCCAACAAATCACCCGAGTTCGATTGGACCGCGGGTCCGACTGGCACCCAAAGTTACGCCCTCACGATGGAAGATCTCACGGTCATCCAGAGCGGGAAACCGTTCGTGCATTGGGCGATTTGGAACATCCCCGCCGCGACGCTCATGCTGCCCGCGGGGCTCGACACGACGGCCATGCCCAGCGTCCCCGCCGGCTCGTCGCAGAAGTCATTCCAGGGCAATGGTTACCAGGGCTCCGGCAAATGCGGCAACGTGTACGAGTTCACGCTGTACGCACTGACCACGGCCTCGTACACCGGCAGCAGCAGCTCCCAAACCGCGGTGCGCGACGGCCTTGCGACAACCAACGCACCGACCGCGAAGCTGCGCGCGCGGAGCGCCGAGCCGGGCTGCACGCCGTAGCGCACGAGCAAGCCGCTCGATGGCTTCGCGACAACGCGCTGGAGTGAATCGCCGCGCCCGAGACAGATTCGCGTTGCCTCGTGGTCATTTGTTCGCGTCGTGCGTGGTGGTCATTTCTTTGCCTCGCTGAGTCTCGACGCGCGCTCCCGTGTAATGTGCAGGCATGAGGAAATCTGTTCTGGGGGAACGGGCGACGCGTCGCGCGCGCGGTCGTCGTGGGCTGTCTCTTGCGTTGATGTTTGGCGGACTTTGGGTCGGGGCGTGCGGTGTGAGCGCGCGTCAGTTCGGAAATCCGCTCGAAAGCGGCGGAACGGCCGGGACGACAACCGCGAATGCTCCGAGCCTAGGCGGCGCGCAGAGCTCGCTCGCCAGCGCGGGCCACGGCAGTCTGCTGGAGTCCGGCGCGAATTCGACCAGTGACGCGGGAGCCGCGGGCGAAGCAAGCGAGCTCGTAGCTGGAGGCAGCGCCGAGACCGGCGCAGGCAGCGCAGGAACGAGCAGTTCGGGCGGGAGCTTTGCAAGCACCGGCAGCGCGGGGACGAGCAGCGCAGGCTCCAGCAACGCGGGCCCGAGCAGTAGCGCGGGCGCGAGCGGTGCAGGCGCGAGCGGTGCAGGCGTAGGCGGCGGAGGCGTGAGCGGTGCACGCGCAGGCGGCGCAGGCGCGGGCGCAGGCGGCACCAGCGCCAACGCGGCGGGCGCCGGTGGAACGACGAGCGTTTTGCCGCCGAGCTGCGCCGGTCTCGAACCGAGCTGTGGTGCGCAAGCGACGACCAATTGCTGCTCGGCGCACCCGGTGTCCGGCGGTGACTTCAACCGCTTGAACAACACGACTCCGAGCTATGCGGCGACCGTCAGCGACTTCATCCTCGACGATTACGAGATCACCGTGGGCCGCTTTCGAAAATTCGTCACTGCGTACAACAGCACGGGCAAGAAGCCGCCTGCGCTGGGCGCGGGAAAAAACCCACACGATGCGAGCGACGCGGGCTGGCTCGAGTCGTACAATGCGTCATTGGTGAGCGATTTGCCTGCACAAGTGAGCTGCGGCCTGCCCTTTCAGACGTGGACCGACGAGCTGGGAGCGAACGAAAACCGCCCCATCAATTGCCTGTCTTGGTACACGGCACAGGCCTTCTGCATTTGGGATGGTGGACGGCTACCGACGCTGGCCGAGTGGAGTTACGCGGCGGTCGGTGGTGCACAGCAGCGGTACTATCCTTGGTCCAGCCCGCCCAACGACACCACCATCAGCGCCAGCAACGCAAGCTACGACTGCCTGGGTGATGGAACGAGCGGCTGCGCGTTGACCGATCTCGTGCGCGTGGGCGCCAAGAAGGATGGCGTCGGGCGCTTCTTGCAGTCGGATCTGAGTGGCAACGTTTCGGAGTGGGTCATCGACTGGTACGGCGATGCTCCACCCTCGCCGTGCACGGACTGCGCGAACTTCACGCCCGGCACCGGGAAGTTCCGCCACTTCATGGGCGGCAGCTTCGAAAAGAACGCCTTCAATCAACAGACCAGCGGCACGTCGAGCACGCAACCGTCCAACACCATGTACACGACCGGGGCGCGCTGCGCGCGCAATTGAATGCTCCGAGCCCGTGAGTCACGCCGCACGCGAAGGACGCGGCTCTGGGCTACGCGCCGCGCAGCGACGGCGCGCGCCCGCTAACCCAACCCCCGCACAAAGCAGCCAAAACCAGCCATTTTGGCGATGGTCTACGCCCGCCACGCGGCAACTACAGGCCGTCGCCGAACGATCCGAGCCGTGAGCCACTTCGTCGCTCCCGGCTTCCGTGGTCAGTTTCGCCTGCGCCAGCCAGGAGCTTCCGTCGCGAACGAAGACGTAAGCGCCGGGGGGCCGATAAGTCGTGATCGGAGCTTGGCTGAAGTTCTGCATGGGCACACCGACCAACAGCGTATCGCCAGAAATCGCCATTGAGCTGACGAGCTAGGAACGCGGATAAGGCACCCGCGCCATGGATCGATCATGAGCGCGCGTGCCGAGCAGCAGTGCAAAGCTCGCGCCGAGCAGCGCAAGGAACATGTCCCACTGTGCGTCCCAGACGTCGCCCTGCGAGCCGAGGAACGCGGTGCCGGTGTCGCCAGCGACCACCAAAGTCGTCCACCACTCCAGCAGCTCCCAAAAGGCGGCAAAGGCGAACACCACCGAGATGCTCAGGAACGACAGCCAACCGCCGCGCACCAGCGGTGTTTTGCGCAACAGAACCTCACGCGCCATGAACACCGGAAAGACGCCGAGCGCGATGTGGCCGATGCGATCGTAATGGTTGCGCGCGAGGTGAAAAGTCTGTTTGGCCCAGTTGCCGAGTGGCGTCAGCGCATACGTGTAATAGCCGCCGTAAATCAGAATCAGCACGTGCACGAATACGCCCACGTACACCCAATGCGAGAGCGGCATGCGCGGATACGCAACGCCCAAACACAGGACCATCAACAGCCCCGGGGTGACCTCGAGAAACCAGCTCGTCCGGCCGGCGGGGGGCGCCCACAGCGTCGCGGCGCAGATCAGACCGAGCACGAGCAAGAGCGCGAGTGGCAGCCGCGCATGTGCTTTGCGCGCTGCGGCATCGGGAGCACTGGTGTCGGGAGCGGTCGCTGAAGCAGTCATTTTTGCGTCAGTGGGTCGATACAGCAGCCAAGGTTATGTTAGGACGCGCTCGAGTCCAAACGTGCGCACAATCCTCGCGATCATCGCCTGTATCGAGCTGTTTTTGGTCGCCGCCTTGGGCTGGGTCGCGGTCGTGCTCGTGTATCTGGCAACCTTCTGGTTCGATAAGCGGCGTATCCTGAGCGGCCGTACGCTGCGGCGCACGGCGCAGGCTGCCGTGCTCTTTTCACCGCTGTGGCGCTTCCGCATTCACGGTGAAGTCCCGAAGAATCCAGGTAAAGCGGTGTGCATCAGCAACCACTGCTCGCACACGGACGTGTTCTTGATTGCGCACGTGCCGTGGGAAATGAAGTGGCTGGCCAAGCGCTCGCTGTTCAATATGCCATTCGTGGGTTGGAGCATGCGCCTGGTCGAAGACGTGCCCATCGATCGCGCCTCGCCATCAGCGGCGAAGGTCGCGCTCGACAAATGCGCCGAGTGGCTGAGCCGAGGCGTGCCGGTGATGATCTTTCCGGAAGGCACGCGCTCCAAGACCGGCGAGATGCAAGCCTTCAAGGACGGCGCGTTTCGACTCGCGATCGAGACCGGAGCGGACGTGCTGCCGATGGCAGTTGCGGGCACCGAGAGCGCATTGTCCAAACATGATTGGCGGCCGGGCCAGGCGCGCGGGATCTTGACCATCGGCAAGCCGATCTCGACCGCAGGGATGACGCAGAAGGACGTGCCCCAGCTGAAGGAGGCCGCGCGCGCCCAAATTGCCGCTCTCCGTGCACAAATCCTGCCGCTCACCTCGGCCAGCTGAGCGCTGCCGGTCCGAGCGCGGACCGGCTGTCAGGGCTTGGTGATCGCTCGGTGCACGACCACCGGCGACGCCATATCGTTTGCCGCGTCGCGGACCACGAACACCGTCGTCTGGTCCGGGACTGTAGTGGTCGTGAACGTGCAGGAGTCCGGCAACGCCGAGAACGGCGAGATCACGTTGTTGCCGACCGAATCGAGGGAGGCGCGGTTGTACAAGAACGAACCGGTCACGTCGGTTTGCCCCGAGACGTCGAGCAACTGCGCGTTGGTGAAGAACTGGTCCATCTCGAAGCTGCCGCCGCTCAGACCGACGATCACACCGCCGGCCGCCGCAAACGAGTTCAGGACCGAGTTCATCTGCCAGACCGTGCCCACCGTGCCCAGGACGCCGGGATCTGCCATGTCCTGCTCGTAGATCAAAAACTCGTCGAAGTCCGCTATGCTGAGCGTGGCGCTGGCGCTGGTGTACTTGGTCAGCGGCGTGATGACGACGCTTCTGCCGCGCGCCGCAGCCGCGGTCGTGATGTGTTGGTCGACCTTGGCGCGTGACGCGGCCGAGGCAAACTCGGTATAGGCCAGAATTCGCACTTGTTTGGGCTGCGGCAACAGCACCGCATTGCCGAGCAGCGTGTTGGCCGCGGAGTTCGTCACTGCGTTTTGGTAGTTCATGCACGCGAGCACGATGTGACCGTCTTTGGCGCCGACGCAGTTGCCGCCTTGGCAGATCCCGGACAGACACACGTTGCCGCAGCTGCCGCAGTTGTCGGCATCGATGTTGAAATCGACGCACTTGCCGTTGCATTCCTTGAGCGGATCGTCGCACAAGAGCACGCACTTGTAGCTGCCCATGGAGTCGGGCGAGCACGTCGGCTTGGTCTGCGGACAGGCGGCATTGCACGCGCCACAGGCCTCAGGCGTGTCGAACACCGGCGGAACGCATTCCTTGTTGCACTCCACGAGCGGTGGCTCGCAGGCGGGCTTGCAGGAATAGATGCCTTGTGAGTCGGCCGAACAGAAGGGTTTGTCGACCGTGCACTTCACGTCGCAGCCACCGCAAGCTTCGGGAGTGGTGTACATCGATGGGTCGACGCACTGACCGTTGCAGGCGACGAGCGGCGCCTCACAATTGGCCACACACACGTACTCGTCATTGCCGTACGGCGCGCAGTTGGGCTTCGTGTCCGAGCACTTGGTGTGACAATCACCGCAAGCGTTGGGGGTGTTGTACGGAGGCATGCAACCCGCATCTCCGTCGGGATGCGCGTCGGTCAGGCTCCCGTTGTCGTCTCCGGCAGCTCCACTAATGCCACCAGAACCCGAATCCCCACCATTGCCCGACCCGCCGCCGGACCCGCCGTTGCCCGAAGCGCCACCGTTGTCCGCAGGCACCCCCTCACAAAGCGCGTCTTCGCAGCTGACGCCGGGCTTGCACTTGAGGCCGCAGCCCCCGCAATTGTTGGCATCGTTTTGCGCATCGACGCACTGACCGTGGCATTCGACGTGACTGGCGGCGCATTTGCCCCCGACCACACCGCTGCTGCCGCACGCTGCCGGAAAGGCGAGCGCGAGTAGCGCAGCCCAAAAGCCCAGGCTCTTCGCGCGAGTCTTGCTCATTTTGCGCCGCCTTTTTGGCTCTTTTCGGGAGCCGGCTCGGGGATGTCCTGCGGTGCCGCTTCGTCTTGCGTATCGTCGGCGTTGGGCGGCGCCATTTCCTTCAGTGGGTTGAGCGAAGGCGCGCCAACGGCGGGCGCCCCACCCGGTTTCAGTTGGCGGGTAACGGTGAACTCGACGCGGCGGTTGAGCAGCAGCGCGTACTCGCTCTTCTTGTCGACCAGCGGGCGTGTCGAGCCATAGCCGATCGAGCTCAGGCGATCTTGAGCGATGCCTTGCTTGACCAAGAACTCCATCACTGCGCGTGCGCGGTCTTCACTGAGCTTCTGGTTGAAGTCGTCCGGACCGCGCTCGTCGGCGTGGCCTTCTACGGAGACGTGAACGTATTCCGGGTGGTCGGCGATCAATTTGGAGAGGCGCGTCAAGAGCGGGTAGCTGATCTTACGAATGATGAAGCTGTTCACGTAGAAGTGCACGCGATCATCGAGCACGATCTTGTCACCCACCACGCGCACCTGGTCTTCATCGGGGCAACCGTCCGCGTCGGCGTAACCGTTCACCGTCTCCGGCTCGTTCGGGCACAAATCCCTTACATCCGGGATGCCGTCCTTGTCGTTGTCCGGGTCCGGGCAGCCGTCCTCGTCCTCGAACTCGTCCTTGTCTTCCGCGGCATCGGGGCATTTATCGACCCGATCGGCGATGCCGTCCTTGTCGTTGTCCTCGTCGGGGCAGCCGTCGGCGTCTTCGAAGCCGTCCTTGTCCTCGGCGATGTCCGGACAATGATCGACCTTGTCGAGAATGCCGTCAGCGTCGTTGTCGTCGTCGGGGCAACCATCGCTGTCCTTGAAGTCGTCTTTGTCCTCGGCCACATCCGGACATTGATCCGCGTCGTCCAGAATGCCGTCGTGGTCCCGGTCGCTGTTCGGATTCAGACCAGGACCAAAGTCGTACATGGCGTGTACGCCCAGCAGGAGGATGTTCGCGTCCTCCGGACGCACCTCGCCGTTGGGTTGAAACACGTGCACCAAAGACAGCATCGGGCCGATCGCCCGCTTGCCCTTGTGATCCAAGAAATCGTAGCCAAGCTGCGCGTCCACCTGTGCGCGCGTCAGGCCATTGGTCAGCGCTGCGCCCGCGTCGGCAGCCAGCCACAGCCCGGCGGCGCTCGGCGATTGCCCGAGATAGCCGTCGGCAAATGGCCGCAGACGAAAGCCCAAACCCAGCCCCGAAGAGGACGCCGCGCCCCCGCGCTCGAACCTGGGACTTTCAGGCGGACTGCCCTGGGCAAGCCACAAACTATCGAGCTCCAGCTGCAATCCGAACTTCTTACCGAAGGGCAGCTCGAGCGCGAATTGACCGGCCACGCCCCAACCGAACTCGTCTTTCTGATAGCCACTGATGGCGTGAGCAGCTGCGGCCACGCCGTGCAGACGCAACGGCTCCGCTTGGGCCCCACGCGCCAGCAGAAGGCCACCACTCACGCACAAAGCCGAAGCTAGTCGCCGTACTCGCATCGTGAAAAAATCCGACCTTGGCTTGATACGGCGCTGTCTCAGGATGGGATAAGCCTCGTCCTCAAACAGCAGGAAGCGGGCGTCGCGAGCCGGCATCTCGCGCGTTTTTGAGCTGTGGGCCGGTGTGCGCTCACTTCTTCTTGGTCGAGATCTTCTTCACGCTCTGCTTCGCCTTTTCGAACTCCTCCTGCGCAACTTCCACGATCGCCTCGGCGACCGCGCTCACCTTCGCTTCGGCGTTCTTGATCGCGGCCACGATGCCGCTGTCCTTGGCGGCCTTCTTCTTACTGGGCTTGGCGGCCTTGCTGGCCTTGGCTGTCTTCTTGCTGGTCTTGCCTGCCTCCTTCACCGCAGTCGCGGCCTGCTTGACTGCCTTCTTGGCCTTCTTGCTGACCTTCTTGGCAATTTTCGCGACCTTCTTGACGGCGGACGGGGGGGCGGCTTTGGCTTTGGCTTTCATTGCTGCGATCTTCCGCCAATTTGCCTGGGTTAGGCAAATCCGCGGCAGAACTGCCGGGCGCTGGCCGCGGCGTAGTGACCGCTGGAGTGAGATCGGTCCACTCTCGATGCCAGTCTGGCTGTGGCAAGGTGTCTCGTTCTTGGTCCTGTTCGCTCATTGGCTCCTCGAATTTCCGCTGTTTTCGCGACAGCGACTTCGAGAACTGCAACGTGCGTACCAGTCGGTACTCTTTCGCAACAGCTACACTAGCCGGGACGTTTCACGTTCGGGTGCTCGTTGTAATAGGCATCCAAGCTCTCCTTGGAGATGCGCAACTCAATCAAGCCTTCGCGCTGAATCTTCGCCTGACAGCCGAGGCGCGAGTTCATCCGTACGTCGAACGCCTTGTCCAGGATGTCTTCCTCGTCCTCTTCGGCCGGAGCGAGCAAGTCAGCCCCGGTCTCGACGTACACGTGGCACGTGGAACAAGCACACACGCCGCCGCAGGCGTCCCCTTCGGGTGCGCCCGACAGCTTGGCCGCCTTCAGTAACGTGGTGCCCACGGGGACATCGATCTCGACCCCGTGCTCGAAGAAACGGACCTTTGCCATGACGGCTATCGCTCCCCGTGTTTGGCCAAGTGCGCCTCGATGCCTGCCGCGTGGGCCACGGTTTGTTCCACGACGCCCACGTTTCGACCGGCGATGGCCGCTTGGATCGCGCGGTTCATCCGCCGCCCGGCCCAGTCGTGCGTGGCATCGTCGAGCGCACTGATGGCGCTCTCCACGGCCGACGCATGGCTCGCCGAGGAAGCCGCGCTGCGCGCGGCGCTCAGCGCTTGCTCGACGCGCGCACGTTCCGCTTCATCGAGCAAATCCGCGTCGCTATCCAAGGCTTTGTCGGTCGCGAGCAAGATGCGCGTCGCCTCCACCTGCGCGTCGCGCAAACGCCTCCGCTCGAAATCGCTTTCGCCGTGATCCAAGGCGTCGATCAACATTTGCTCGACTTCTTCGTCGGTCAGGCCGTAGCTCGGCTTCACCTCCACGCTTTGACTGATTCCGGTCGTGAGCTCGACCGCCTTCACGCTGAGCAAGTTGTTCTCGTCGACGTGAAAGCTCACCTCCAGCCGCGCGAGGCCGGCCGGCATGGGCGGGATGCCGGTCAGCTTGAAACGCGCGAGTGAACGGCAATCACTGGCAATTTCTCGCTCGCCTTGCACCACGTGCAAATCGAACCCGGTCTGATTGTCGGCGTAGGTGGTGAACGTCGCCTTGGCGCCAGCGGGAATGCCGGTGTTCCTCGGCAGAATCTTGTCGACGCCGCCGCCCATGGTCTCGATGCCGAGCGACAGCGGGAGCACGTCCAAGAGCAAAACCTCGTCGCTCGAGCGCGACAGCAGATCGGCTTGAATCGCCGCGCCGTAGGCCACCACCAGCTCCGGATCGATGTCCGACAGCGGTTCCTTGCCGAACAGCTCTTGGACGTAGGAGCGCACGCGCGGTACGCGCGTCGAACCGCCCACCAGGATCACGCCGTTCAGCGCCGCTGCTTCCAGCCCAGCGTCGCGCAAGGCGCGCCGGCAGGCCTTGCCCGTGCGCTCCAAGAGCGGCTGGATCCAGGCGTCGAAGTCGGCACGGCTGAGCGAAAACGAAAGCTCTCCCCCGCCCCGCTTCGGCAACTCGATGCTCACTTCGGTGGCGGTGGTCAGCGCGTGCTTGACGCTGCGCGCAGCCGAAAGAGCGATGCTCACCACCTCCGGAGTTCGCGTTTGCGGCGTGGTGGCGCCCATCGCGCTCAGCATGCGTTCGGCGATCTCGCGGTCCATGTCGTCGCCGCCGAGCGCGCTGTCGCCACCCGTGCTCTTGACCTGAAACACGCCCTCGTCGAGCAGCAAAATCGTGATGTCGAAGGTGCCGCCTCCCAGGTCGTACACGGCAAACAAGCCATTTTCCTGCTTGTCCAGGCCGTAGGCCAGGGCGGCCGCGGTGGGCTCGTTGAGCAAGCGCAACACTTCCAAACCGGCAAGGCGTCCGGCGTCGCGCGTGGCTTGGCGTTGCGCGTCGTCGAAATAGGCGGGCACGGTGATCACCGCACCGCCGACATGCGTGAGTTGGTCCAGGGCGCTCTGCCGCAAGCTCTTCAGGATTTCCGCGCTGACTTCGATCGCGCTCGGCGTCAGCTTGCCCAAATCGAAGCGCACCACCGAGGACTCACCGGGCACGAACTTGTATGCCCCGAGGCGCTTCGTCTCCACGTCTCCCGCAGCGCGCCCCATGAAGCGTTTCACGCTGGCGATCGTGCGCTCGGGCTCGCGCGTGGCGTAGGCGGCGGCATTGCGTCCCACGAGCACCGAGCCTTCACTGCCGTAGTGCACCACCGAGGGCAGCAGCGGCGAACCGTCACAGGTGGTGAGCGGCATGGGTCGACCATCGCGCACATGAGCGACAATCGAGTTGGTGGTGCCCAAATCGATGCCGATGGCTTGCGGGGGGGCTTTGGGATCGAAAATATCGAGCAGCATGAGGGGGCCCTGCACAGACTCAGAGCAAATCGTCCGCGATCGACGCGGCTTCGTCCAAGAACCGGCGGTAGTAGCGCAACTCGCCGATGCGCTTTAGGATTTCTGCTGAATTCCCGGTCGGGGTGGCAAATTCGCGGCTCAGGGCCGCCTGCGCGCGCTCGGCCTCCGCGTGCACTTCGGCGCGCAGGTGCTCGAGCGCGGCCTCGTTCTTGCTCCGACGAACTTCAGCCAAGGCCTCGCGACGCTCCATGACCTCCATCAGCAGCGCGGGCGAAGCGGGCGGCTCTTTGCCCTCACCGCTTTCCACCCCGCGCAGCGCCAACAGCGCCTCGGCTCGGCGTACGGGATCTTTCAAGATCCGGAACGCCTCGTTGATTTCGATTGCGCGCCCGAGAGCCAGACGTCGCTCGGCGGCACCCGAGGCCGCGTGCCGATCGGGGTGCAGCGCGCGACTCAAATCACGATGACGTTGCTCGAGCACCGGCAAATCGAGACTGAACACGGGCTCGACACCGAGCGTCTCGAACGGGTCCACCTCAGCGGACCGTGAAGGAGTGGCCGCAGCCGCAGCTCGATGCTTCTTGCGGGTTTCTGAATTTGAACCCTTGGAACATCAAGGTCTGCTCGTGGTCCAGCAGCGAGCCCGCCAAATACACGAAGCTCTTCTTGTCCACGTAGAAGCGCACACCGTCGACTTCATACACGGTGTCGCGCTCCTTCGGCGGCGTATCCTCGTACTGGATTACGTACGAGAAACCGGAGCAACCGCCGCCTTTGACGCCCAGGCGCACTGCCGCGTCCGGAGTGCCGCGCTGCGCGAGCTTCTTCTTCGCGAACGCCACGGCCTTGTCCGAGATGGTGATCTCGCGACGCGACTTGGGCGGCTCGGACGGAGAGGAAGCAGACGAGGCAGACGGCGGGATCTCGCTGGGTGCGGCTGAGGATTGCATGCTGGGTCTCGCGTTTCTTTGGCTCAGAGGCTGGCTGGGGCGGTCGCGCTGGCAGCCGGCGCGGCGGCTTCGGCTCCGTCGAGGGCGAGCCGCGCGGCGCGCTTGGCCCTGTAATCTTCGATCGCGCTCTTGATCGCGTCTTCGGCCAGGACGGAGCAATGGATCTTCACCGGGGGCAGGCTGAGCTCTTCGGCGATTTGGCTGTTCTTGATGCTCGCCGCTTCGTCGATGTTCTTGCCCTTGATCCATTCGGTCGCGAGCGACGAAGACGCGATCGCCGAGCCACAACCGAAGGTCTTGAAGCGCGCTTCTTCGATCACGCCCTCCGGGCTGACTTTGATCTGCAAGCGCATCACATCGCCGCAGGCAGGCGCGCCGACCAGACCCGTACCGACCGACGGATCGTCTTTGTCCAACGTGCCGACGTTGCGCGGGTTTTCGTAGTGATCGAGCAGTTTGTCGCTGTAGGCCATGATGTTCGTTCCTTCTGATTCAATGCGCAGCCCATTGAATCGATTTGATATCGATGCCCTGCTGATGCATCTCGTAGAGAGGCGAGAGCTCACGCAATCGCTTGACTTTATCGATCACGAGCTTTGCCACGTAGTCCACCTCTTCTTCGGTGTTGAAGCGCCCAAGCCCGAAGCGGATCGAGGAATGGGCCAGCTCTTCGTCCAGGCCCATCGAGCGGAGCACGTAGCTCGGCTCCAGGCTGGCGCTGGTGCAGGCCGAGCCGCTCGAGACGGCCACGTCCTTGATCGCCATCATCAAGCCTTCACCCTCCACGAAGGAGAAAGACAGATTCAAGTTGCCGGGCAAGCGCCGCTCGGCGTGCCCGTTCAAGTACACCGCGTCGAGCTCTTTGCTGATCGCGCCGTGCAGGCGATCGCGCAGGCCGCGGATACGCTCGGCCTCGGCCACGCCTTCTTGCTTGAAGATGGCCACGGCCTTGGCGAAGCCGACGATACCCGGCACATTCAGCGTGCCCGAGCGATTGCCGCGCTCGTGCCCGCCGCCGTCCATCTGCGCGACCAAGCGCACGCGCGGCTTGGAACGCCGCACGTACAGCGCGCCGACGCCCTTGGGCCCGTAGATCTTGTGAGCGGTGAGTGACGCCAAATCGACGTTCATGCGGTTCACGTCGAACGGGGTCTTGCCGAAACCTTGCACGGCGTCGCAGTGAAAGAGCACGCCGCGCTTGCGGGTGATCGCGCCAATTTCAGCGATGGGCTGGATCGTGCCGACCTCGTTGTTGGCGAGCATGACCGAGACCAAGATGGTCTTGTCCGTGATCGCAGCTTCGATGTCCGCGGGGTTCACCAAACCATCCCGACCCGCGTTCACATAGGTCACCGTGTAGCCCTCTTTTTCGAGGCGCTTGCAGGAATCGAGCACGGCTTTGTGCTCGATGGTGGTGGTGATGATGTGGTTGCCCTTGCCCTTGTAATATTCGGCGACGCCCTTGATCGCCAGGTTGTCACTCTCGGTCGCGCCGGAGGTGAACACGATTTCTTTGCCGGACTCGGCGCCGATGTAATCGGCGATCGTCTCCCGAGCATCTTCGACCGCCGCTTCCGCGTGCCAGCCGTAAGCATGGGTGCGGCTGGCCGCATTGCCGAAATCTTGCGTGAAATAGGGCAACATGGCGTCGAGCACGCGCTTATCGAGCGGCGTCGTTGCGTGGTTGTCCATGTAGATCGGAAATTTGAGCGCCATTTTCTGCGTTCCTTCAGTTCACGCGGCTGCCGGCCACCAACTCCGGCGGGTTCGGCTGCTCAGCGTGGTGCGCGCAGCTCGTGCACGAGTGAACCTTCGAGACCTCGGATTCGCACGCGTTGTGACAGGTGGAGAGAAATTCGAGGCTGGCCACGAGCTCTGACTCGAGCGCTTTGAGCTCTGCGAGCTTGCTGCGCGTCTCGACCAGCTTGCTGAGGTAGACCTCTTGCAGACGGATGGCCGCGAACTTGGCGGACGCGGCGTCGTTCTGCCCGCGCACCAGCGCTTGGATGTCCGATAAGGACAGACCCAGGTTCTGCAGCTTGATGATCCAGCGCACGCGCACCAGCGCATCTTGCGCGAACAACCGATAACGCCCTTTGGAGCGCTCGTGGGCGCGCACCAAGCCGAGCTCCTCATACAGATGAATCGCCCGTACCGTCTTGCCCACGGCCTTGGCCAGGTCCCCGACCAGCAGCAGCTCGCCGTCATCCACATTCACGGCGCTCGCGCCGCTCGCGCTGGCGGACGGCTCGAGCACGCGCACCGATGCATCCGGCGCTGAGCCCGACGCGACGATGGCTAGATGGCGGTGGGAGTTGCGGTCGCTCATGGACTTACATTGTAACACTAACCCTAACGTATGCGTGAGGGTTAAAGCACGGGGGAGGTATAGTGAGCCATCACGCTTCTGTCAATCTGCGAATAAACTGAATAAAATCAGCCTATTGGCGCTGTAAATCCCCAGTAGCTCGGAGTAACCGTAAAAATTCAGTGGCAGCGCGAGGCGTCGGCAGGCTGCTCAGCCGGCGGCGAACGAGCCAAAGGTCCCTGCGCGGCGTCGGATCTTTGAGCCGAACTGCAACAAGAGCCGCGGCTCCGGAACCGGCTCGGCGCAGGTAACCCGCAGGCAAGATGGTCAGCGCTAGCCCGGCCCGCACGACCTCACACAGGGCTTCGGCGGAGGACAGAGTGAGCAGCACCCGGGGCGCGAAGCCGGCGGCACGACACGCCTCATGGATGATCTCGCCGGTGAAGGTGCCGCCCGGCACGAGCACCAGGGGGCGCTCGGCGAGCGCAGCCAGACGCACCACTTTGCGACGCGCAAGTGGATCGGCCTTGCGCACCAGCGCGACCAGCTCCTCACGCCGGAGCAGCTCGCGATCGACGTCGCGCAGCGCGAAGCTGGGCGCGCCCGCGACGAAGCCGAGATCTGCCTGACCACTGGCGACCGCCTTGGCGATCTTTTCTGCAGCGAGCGTTCGCACGGACAGTTCGACCCCGGGGTGAGCGTTCGCGAACGCGGCCAGTGCGCGCGGCAATAGGCTCACGCACACGCTCTGCACCGCGCATAGCCTGAGCTGCCCGCGTGCGCCGCGAATGACCTCCGCCAAGTCGTCTTGCACGGCGCCGAGCGCGGCGAGTGCCTGGCGCGCACGCTCCGCGACGCGCTGCCCGGCTTCGGTCAGCCTGAGCGGTGCGCGCGCGCCGCGCGACAGCAGCCGCACACCGAGCTCTGCCTCGAGCCGCGACAGCGCGTGCGAGAGGGTCGGCTGCGCGACATGCACCTTGCGTGCAGCCCCAGTGATGCTGCCGCTATCGACGCACGCCAAGAAGTACGAAAGGTCTCGGAGCTCCATGATTTATCATTCTATCAGTGCATGATAATCATCTAAATATATCATTATTCAGAATGATAAATGCCTGTCAGGTTGCTCGACATGAACAGCACCTGGAACCCTGTCCTGTACGACGACCGCGCCGCCTTCGTTTCGGATCTGGCCTCGGACCTCGTGCGCTGGCTCGCGCCACGCGCGGGGGAGACCATCTTGGATCTCGGTTGCGGCACCGGCACCCTGACCGCGCAGATCGCACGCCAAGGAGCCCACGTGACTGGTGTCGATCGCTCGGCGGAGATGATCGAGAGCGCGCGCGAGAAATATTGCGAGCTGAGCTTCGAAGTCGCCGATGGCCAAGCTCTGGGTTACTCGAACCAGTTCGACGCGGTGTTCTCCAACGCCGCTCTCCACTGGATGCCGCGCGCCACGGACGTGCTGCGCGGCGTCGAGCGCGCGCTGCGACCCGGCGGGCGTTTCGTGGCCGAGTTCGGCGGCGCGGGTTGCGTGGCAACGGTGATCAACGCCGTCTCCGAGATCTTGCGAGAATGGGCCATCGATCCGGCGCCATACCTGGCTTGGTTCTTTCCAAGTCCAGGTCGCTATGCCGGGTTGGTCGAAGACAGCGGCTTGGTCGTGCGTGAGCTCCGCTACTTCGAGCGCCCGACGCCGGTCGCCGGCACGGATGGCCTGTCGACTTGGCTTTCATTGTTTCAGGCAGAACTGATGAAAGATCTCGGCACTCGCTGGCCCGAGCTGTGGATAAAGGCATCGGAGCGCTGCCACAGCGCCCTGTTTCACGATGGTCAGTGGTGGCTCGACTACGTGCGCTTGCGAGTGGTCGCCACAAAGCCTTGATTCATTGACGCATTGTTGCGCGTGCTGGCCGCGCGCGGCCCCTCGGGCTGCGCGCACCGTAACGCCCAGGTGTCCTGCTCAGAAACTTACGCGAAATACCGCGCACGTTAGCAAGGAGTGTCATCCGAGGACGCCGTGACGCAATCTCTGACAGGGCTGCAAGTGATCTCGTTCGAGAGCCGCTTGAAGAACGAGACCGCAGCGCTGCTCGAGAAGCATGGGGCCCGGGTCATCGCCGCACCGGCGCTGAGAGAAGTTCCCCTCAGCGAGATCCCGGAGGCAAAAGCCTTCGCCGAGGCCGTGTGTGAGGGGGCGCTCGATGTGCTCGTGCTACTCACTGGCGTCGGCGCAAGCCTTTTGCTCAAGGCCGCGTGCAACTACCGTTCGCGCGCGGAACTGTCGCTGGCGCTGTCCAAGCTGACCCTCGTTTGTCGCGGACCGAAACCGTCGAACGCGCTCAAACCGTTCGGACTTCGCCCGACGTTCAGCGTACCCGAGCCCAACACCTGGCGTGAAATCGTGCGCAAGCTGGACAGAGACTTGCCCGTCGCCGGCAAGCGCATTTGGATCCAAGAGTACGGCACGCGCAACTTGGAATTGATCCACGCGCTCAGCACGCGCGGCGCCGACGTGCGCAGCATCCACGTGTACAGCTGGGCGCTGCCTGAAGATACGGCGACGCTGAAGGCGGCCATCCTCAAGATCGTCCGCGTGCAAGCGCACGTGGCCGTGTTCACCAGCGCACTTCAAATCGAACACGTTTTATCCGTCGCCCAAGAGCTCGGCATGGCGCCCGCCGTGCGCCGTGCGCTGAACAGCGACGTCGTGGTGGCATCCGTAGGACCAGTGACGAGTGAAGCGCTCGAACGCCATGGCATCGCCACCGACATCAGCCCCGGGCACCCCAAGCTCGGACATTTGATCCTCGCAGTCGCACGCCGCGCTCGCGCCCTCGTCAATCAGAAGCGCGAGCGCCACGTGCAGCTCGCGCAATCCTCGGCGCGCTTCGGCAAGTGACGACGCACGCAGCGGGCCCTCGCCATTCACAATCGCTAGTCAGTCGAGCGTCACCAAGACTTGGTAGAGTGTTGCACCTACAAAGCGCTGCTGCACCTACGAGGTGCGCGGCGGCGCGCGCGATCAAGGCAGTGCGCGCTCGAGACCAGGCGAAGTGATCCACTGACGTGAATTCGCCCTCCCCCCTCGCCCGTCGTACTTAGGGCTCGACCGCCGTTGGAGTTGCATGGCGAAACGCTACGCCGTGCATCGTGGTGGACCACTACCGCCTGAGTCCTCTATCTTTCCACCCTGGAGAACTCCGTGAAGAACCCTCAGATCTCGCTAGCCATTGTCACCGTTCTTGCCCTCGGTAGCAGCGCCTACGCGCAGAGCTCCAGCCGCGCCCCGGTCATCCCCGGCGATTCGAGCGTGCTGGCGGCGGCCTCTGGCACCGCCGCGCCGGTGAAACCTCCGCCCAAGCTGAAGCCGAGCGTGCTCGAAAAGCTGGCCCCAGTTCCGGATCTGATGATCACGGAGCTCTCGGCCAATGTGAGCTTGAGCGGGTCTGTGGTCGTAACCTCCGCGATCAAGCTGTGCAACAACGGCGCACAGCCGGCAAACTTGAATCAGATCACCTTGAGTGGTGAGTTCAGCGGTGGGCCGCGCAACTACAGCAACATTTCGCTCGCCAAGGCCGGCACGGGAGGACGGCCGTTCGAGGGCACGTTGGCCGCCGGTGCCTGCGCAACAGCCGATACTTATGTTCCCCTCCCCTTCGGCCCGGATCGGTTCGATCCTCCCTGGGAAGGCGATACGTTCAAGCTCAGCGTCAGTTATTTCGGCACGCCCGCCGAGGTCGCGACGGACAACAATTCGAAGACCGCGACCCTGCACGTGCCTGCGAACAATACCGGCGCACGGATGGACGTCAAAAGCGCCTCGGCACAGTGGGACGCCACGAACAAGACGCTCAGCGTCACGTTCCAGGTTTGCAACCGTGGCTATGGCCGCCTGGCGCAAGGCAAGGTCGGAGCCTCCTTCCTGGTGCCGTTGCCGGGATCTCCCAACGCTTCCGCAAGCGCTTTTGACGGTCTCGCGCTGGGGCAAGACGTGGAAGTGCGCCAATGCCTGACCAAGACCGTAGTCCAATCCCTCGCCAACAGCCACTACGGCACGCCGACTCGCACGACGACCGGCCTGTGGCTGTACGTCTACGACCAACCGCCGACGCAAATGCCCCCCAGGTTCGCTTCGTATGCTGGGCAGACCTATTTCCCGGGCGCGTATGGGGACAAGAAGTTCGAAAATCTGTTCCCACCCATTCAGCTCCCGAACTAGCTCGAGACCAAATCGAATCACTTTGCACGAACACCTTGGCAGGCGCGCGGACCGAGCTGGTTCCCCCTCAGCATGGGCTTGGGTGGTGATGAGCTGTTCGCACTGCGGGCGACCCTCGTCATCGAAGCCGAAGTGTCGGACACGGTCGCCCTGAATCTGGATTTTTAGCGCGCGCCGTGGCACTGGCCGAGCGCCAATACTTCGAACTATAGGGTGGGGAACTTTCGCGCACGCTGACGGTCAAAGTCTTCAATGCTTAAATCCAAACGGGCGATCTGGGGCGCGGCGGCCCTGTTGAGTTGCCACGCCGCCAGATTGGAGGCACCGGCACAACCAACCCCGATCGAGCCACGCGCGAGCGATGCTCGCGTTGCGGCACCGCAACCCGTACTCGAAATATTCCCCGTGGGCGCATCTCCGGCGAAGGGTGTCCAGGAGCTCGAGCGGCCCGTCACCGCGATCGCAACCGGACTCTGGACGAGCTGCGCTCTACTCGAGGACCACTCAGTGTGGTGCTGGGGAGACGACCACAGCCAGTCGACTGACGGCTACGAGCAATGGGCACGCCAGATCCCGCTCGCGGGCGTCAGCAAACTCGTCGGTGCGAACAAGCGAATGTTTGCGGTCACGATGAGCGGCGAGCTGTTCTACTGGGGCGCGGAAATCGTCCGGAACCAAGCGGGTGGCGGGGCAACGCCGAGACGCCTCCTTTTGAGCGACGTGACCGACGTCGCAGCCAGTTCGGACGATGTGTGCGCCCTTCAGCGATCGGGCCGCATCACTTGCGTGTACGACCAGGGCGGGCCTGTGGTCGTCGCAACCTTGCCTTCAGCCAAGAGCCTTGCACTCAGCCATCGGGAAACGTGCGCGCTCCTTGGCTCCGGCCAGGTCACCTGCTTCGGCAACCAGCAGGCCGCTGCGGGTGCGCCGGTCCAGGTGACGGACGCAGTTGAGCTCGCGGCCGCAAGCAATACGCAGTGCGCGCTGCGACGTGACGGCGGTGTCAGCTGTTGGCCCCACAGCGCTGAAGCCCGCTCATTCATCGAGTCGGTCGGGCATGAGGTGCGCCACCTGAGCGGCACTCCGCACGCTCTGTGCGCTCTCAAATCAAGCGGCCTTCCACGATGTTTGGCGCAGGCATCAGGAGATTCGAGCGATCGAGCGGTGCTGGCAGCGGACCGGGCATTTCCGAATGCGACGGAGCTCAGTGACGTGCGCTTCGGCGCGGATCATGCGTGCGCCCTCGTGAAGGGTGTCGCCTGGTGCTGGGGGGAAAATACTTTCGGCCAGCTCGGTCAACCGCGTGCTTCATTTCGGGCTGGCTTTCTCACGCGCGTCTCGCTCGGCGATACGGCTGCATTGCGCCAGGTCACGCGCGTTGCGACCGCCAAAAACCACCGCTGCATCGTCGTCTCGGATGGCACACTCCGCTGCTGGGGCGACGGCGAGTGGGGCATGCTCGGAACCTCGGATTTTACCGCGCGTGCCGGCCCAACGCGCGTGCCGGGTCTGAGCCAAGTGACGGACATCACGGTGAACGAGACAACGACGTGTGCACTCTTGCGTGACGGTTCCTTGCACTGTTTCGGTCGCATGCCCTGGCGCGAAGAGCTGCCGCGCTGCACGTGGTCCCTGAGCGATGACGACAATCCATACCAGGCTCCCTGTACCGCCACGCCCTCACTCACGGCGGTTGACGTCGCACAGATGGGCCTCGGCGACGACCACCTGTGTGCACTCGGGAAAGACGGACGCGTCCGCTGTTGGGGAAACAATGATCGCGGGCAGCTCGGCACTGGCGATACCAAAAACCGCGCGACGCCGACTCCGGTGCTCTCGAGCGCAGGGCGCGAGCTCGGAAAGGTGTCCAAGCTGCGCGTCTTTGCCAAACATGCTTGCGCGGTGCTCGCATCGGGCGCGATTGAGTGCTGGGGCGACAACGCTCCCGCGAGCCAGGGCCGGCCGTACAACAGCGAACCGATCGTCACGCGCGCGACGCCGCTTTCGGGCGTTGCCGCGGTCACGGATGTGAGCGAACAGTGCCTCTTGCTGGGAAGCGGCGAGCTGCGTTGCTGGGGCAACGTGTTCCCGAACCAACCCCACGACGTCAGCTACGAACCGGTGCGGATCGGACGTTGCCGCGTGAGCGAGCTCAGTCGCGGACGAGCCCCGTGCTTCGCGGATGCCAGCGCGACCAGTTGCTTTGCGGAGGACGGCTTCAGCGCCCCGATCGCACTGAGGCACCTTTCGGGGTCGCCGTCAGAACTGTGCGGAATCGACGACAGCGGCGCGCTCTCGTGCTGGAACATGGAGCTCCCAGAGGTGCGTCCCCTGATCGGGACCGCGATCGCAGCCGACCGTTCGTGGCCCGTCCTCCCTGAGCCCGGATGCGCCCGAGATCCCGCGCCCAACACCTGGCCCAAGTTCCCACCCGTGCCGCCGGCCAGCGTGACCGCCCACGATCTGCATCGAGGAGCGCCGAGCGCCGACAACGGCGTGCGCTTGTCGAAGGCGCAGGTGTCGAACCTTTTGAACCTGCTCAATGATCCGAAAAACTACACGAACCGAGTCACGTGCCACGAGTCTCGACAGCAATACGTTTTCAGAGACGCAGGAGGGCGGGCACAAGCCACCTTGGGCGTGAGTGACGACTGCTTCACGATCGACTCTGAACCAGAAATTCCCGCGCAGCGTCGGGGCGGCGGCGGCAACATCGTCAGCGCGGCGCTATCGCGCGGCTTGGCGGAGCTTTGTCGCTCGCTGCACCTGGGCGGCTGCCCGACGGACGAGTAGTCGGCAGTCGACGAGAGTCGAGGGCAGTTGGGCAAAGTTTGTCGTTTCGCCCAGCGGAAGCAGCGCTGCTAACCGCGTGATCGGAAAGAGGGTGGCGGCGCCATCTCCTCTGCACTCGCCACGATTGGCAAGGCCGCTAGAAAGCGCGTTCCGGAACCGAGCGCGCTTTGCACGGCCAACGTCCCTCCGAGGCCGCGCACGATACCGATGACCGTGGTCAGGCCAAGGCCGTGGCCGTTTGCCTTCGTCGTAAAAAACGGATTGCCCAGCTTGCGCAGCGTCGTCTCGTCCATCCCTGAGCCGGAGTCCTCGACGCGCACGAAGACGTACTGTCCGGGGCGAACTGACCCTGTGAGAGACACGAACTGATCGAGGTCCTGCGGAAGCTCGCACACGCTGGTGACTATTTTCACGACGCCGTGACCGTTCATGGCCTCCGCAGCGTTGAGCGCGAGATTCAACGCGATCTGTTGAACTTGCACTGGGTCTGCAAGAATCGACGGAACGGCGCCCAGCTCGGTGCGTAGCGTGACGCCCGATTTTATGGCCGATCGCAGCAGCTTCTCGATGCTTGCCACGACCTGGCTCACGTTGCAGAGCACCCGTTTCGAGGGAGCGCGGCCCGCAAAGCCAAAGATTTGCTGCGTGAGGTTGGCTGCTTGCGTGAGCGCAACATCGATCATCGGGAAGACTTCCTCGCGCCTTGAGTGTGGGGAACTCTCGAGTTCGTCGAAGCCAGCGCGGATCACCGTGATGAGATTGTTGAAGTCGTGCGCAATCCCGCCCGCCAGCAACCCGAGACATTCCAGAGTTTGTGCACGCATGAGCCGTGCCTGAAGGGTTTGGTTCGCTTGCTGCGCCGTCACGAGCGCGGCCGTTCTGTCCGCAACCATCTCTTCCAGCCGAGTGCGATAGAGCCGATTTTCGCGCAGCAGTCGCGCACGCTCCAGGTTTCGCTGCACGGCGACCAGCAATTCCTCGCTCAGCTGCACAGGCTTGATGAGGTAGTCCCAGGCCCCCAATCGAATGGCAGCAACCGCGTCTTTCAGCGTGCCGGAGCCCGAGACCACGATCACGGGCACTTCATCGGCCCGATCGTGGATTGCGGCCACCAGGTCCAAGCCATCGTTGCCGAACTGCATCCGCAAGTCCGTCAGCACGATATCCGGTTGGGCACGCGAAAACGCGGCGAGCCCTTCAATCCCGTTGCTGCCCTCGGACACGGCGTAGCCAGCGTCCTCGAGCAGGGCCCGGAAATTTCGACGAATCGCCTCCTCGTCGTCGACGACCAGAACTCGTACGGTCATCCGGGCACCCCGAAAAGCAGTGACCGCGTCAACTCTTCCAGCCTCGCAAGGTCCGCGATCGGTTTAGTGAGGTAAGCCGAGGCTCCGAGCGACTCCGTTTCGGCGAGGAGGACCTTGTCGGCGGTCCCGCTGATCATGATCACGGGCGTCTCGATGCGCTGGCGCTTGAGCGCATCGAGCAGCTCGAGGCCGCTCATTCGCGGCATGCGCAGATCGCTGATGATGATGTTTGGCAAGTGTTGACTCAGGAGCTCCAGCGCGGCGACGCCATCGTCGGCTTCGAGCACGCTGAAGCCGCTGTCCTCGAGATACGCCGCGACGCTGCGCCGAAATGCCACGTCGTCTTCGACCAACAGCACGACGGTGCGCCCCAGGTCCGTCATGCAGGTCCTTCCGGGGCAAATGGCAGCCCAACCGTGAACACCGTGCCGCTGCCTTCGGTGGAGCGTACCGAGAGGGTTCCCTTGTGATTTCCGGTGATGATCGAGAACGAAACTGAAAGGCCGAGGCCAGTGCCGACGCCTGGCTCTTTGGTCGTAAAAAAAGGTTCGAACACGCGCAGCCGGGTGGCGTCATTCATGCCCGGCCCGTTGTCTGCCACGGTCACGATTGCGTACTTTCCCTCTTGCGACGTCGTGAGCGTGAGACGCGGCTCACTCTGCTTGCCGATGGCCATGGCTTGGGCTGCATTCTTGATCAAGTTCAGGAAAACTTGCTCCAGCTCGATCACCACCCCTTGGACGGGGGGTAGCGTCGGCGAATACTCGCGCACGATCTGCACGCGACGAAAGTCGTATTGCTTACGCAGATCGAAGTCGCTCGCTGCCAAGGTCAGCGCGCGGTCCAGCACGTCCACCAGGTTCACCGCGACCTTGGCTGACGGGCTGCGGCGGCTGAATTCGAGCATGTTGCTCACGATAATCGCGGCGCGCGCGGCAGCAGCGCGAATATCGTCGATGAACTGCAGAATCCCGCGTGCCTCGAGGTACACCTGCAAGCCGCTGAGTGAGATGCCCGCTGCGTCGGCCGCGGCGCGGTTGGCGGGCAAGTCCCCGGAAGTTCGGCGTTGCACGTTCTGCGCTGCTTGCGCCACGATGCCCAGCGGATTGTTGATTTCGTGTGCCATGCCCGCCGCGAGCCCACCGAGCGAGATCATCTTCTCGGTTTGCATGATGACTTCCTGCAGGCGCTCCTGCTCGGTAACGTCGCCAATCATCACGACCCCGCCGTGGCCACGTGCCAGCGGATAGAAGGTGACCGCAAACGTACGTCGGTTGCCAGCTCGCTCCAAATAGAGTCGCTCGCTGACGACCGCCCCAGTCGGGTGGTGCTTGGCGCGTACCCGTTCGACGGCTGGCCAAAATTCCGCCAGAACCTCGCGCGCGGGCCGTCCCAACGCCGATTCGCCCGGGATCCCCAGGACCACCTCGGCGGGTCGATTCCACTGGCCGATCACGTCTTCAGGATCGATCGCGATCAACGCGAGTGGCATCGAGTCGATCATGCCGGCCAAGTCGTCCTTCAGCCCGGCGACGCGGGCTTCGCTCTCAGTGCGCCGGCGCACTTCGATTTCGAGCTCGGCGCTGCGTGACTCGAGCAGACGGTTCGCGCGTAGCAGTTCCCTGTGTGCGCGCAGGCGACGCGCCTCCAGTGCCGAGATGCCCAGCGTCGTCAGCGTCGCCACGCTGATGAAGATCTGCAGCGCTAACACGCTGCTCGCGGCGATGTCGTGGGTGAGCACGCCCGTCGTCGTCACCGCCGTAGCGATCGCGGCCGAGGACATGCCGAACGCCGTGAGCGAGGCCCCCGGGGGACCGGTGCGGAGCGCGCTGACTGCGAGCCAAGGAAACACCAAGTAGCGCGAGGTCCAGGCCGAGCCCGGTGAACTCATGTCTGGCGAGATTGCAACCCAAGTCGTCGCGATGGTCGCCCCGAACAAGAACACGAACTCCAGCAATTTCCGCCCAGTAGGCCACTGTCTCGCCGAAAATCGCTGAGCCACACTGAGGATGGCGGGGGCAACGAAGATGATCCCAACGCCGTCGACGATGGTCCACTGCCGCCAACGCTCGAGGAACGGCGTGGCGCCGTTGCCCGAAGGGATCGCCGTGCCCACAATCGCACAGAGCGGAGTCACGAGAACCGCCACCAAGCACAGCGCCAAAACATGCCGCACGAAGGTCATGTCCAGCGGCTGTCCCCGAGCGAACTGCCTCAGCACCAAGGCCCCTCCCATCGCTTCCAGCAAATCGGCAACGGTGGCGAGCGCGGCCGCGTCCAGGTGCGTTCCGACGTCCCAGTTGGCGGCCATATTTGCCGCCCCGATCCCCAGCGCCAAGAGCCACCAGCGTCGAAGATCCGCAAGTTGAAAAGCGGCCAGCGCCACTCCGCTGGCGGGCCAAGCAATCGCAATCTGATTCGACGGCAAGTGCAGGCCCGTGCCAATCCGGGCAGCGGCAAGGTAAGCGCACGACGTCACGAGAAGCCAGAGCGCCCAGGGTAAAGGCTTACTCGCCACCCGCACTGTAGAAAGCGGCTTGCCCTGAGCTTCTGCGCTTTCTTCGACTTTAACGGCCATGGCTCCTCGCAAGCCGCCCGCGGAGGCGTGGGCTGGCAGACGCACGGCCCCGGCGGTCGACCCGGACGTGGGGAACCATAGCCCTCTGATGCACTTGCGGATCCTTTCCCAGTGCGGGATTTTGCGCAAGGGCCCCACACGCGTCAGGCGAATGTCGCCACCTGGGATCCGACCACCAAACTAACGATTGCGGTTCGCGGTGCGAGCTCGATAGCCGCGTTCTTGCCGGTCAAAGGTCAACGCGGGCGGCACGCCGGGCCGCGCGCGGGCGGCCACTGCCGCGCAGGGCACGGAGCTGGAGCTGCAGCTGATCAAGGTGGCGGACGCCTTCACGGATTCGAACCCTGCGAGCAGCGTTGGCGATGACCTCGAGCGGCACGGAGCCTGCACCCGCTCGACACAGGCCGCGACCGCAAGCGATGCCTCGGTCGTCGAAAACCGTCACTTCGACACGTTTGGCGCGGCCTGGAGCTCAGCGGAATCCCGGTCGCAAGTACCCTTCGGCTATCTGACCGGGGGCAAACTCGAAGGGGGCTTCCGATCGGCATCGTCGCTTCGAATCAGTTTTCTGGCAATCCTCGACATTCATCGAGAGTGACTGGCACACGATTCGCGTGCGCAGTCACGGTAGGCTTACCGTGGACGCGGCACTCCGATCATCTTGGCAGGGTATCGCACCAAGACCATCAACTGCGATGCTCATCACTTCGTCCGTCGCCTTCTCGGTGCGCGCGGACTGCAGTGTGGTGCAGCGGGAGTGATCGGCCCCGCCGCCGAAGGTGGGCTCACCGCGCGTCTACTCGGGTTTGGGCTCGTACTCGCTCTTGGCGAGCACGTTGACGATCGGCGATAGCGCGTAGAAATAGTACAGATAGACCATCGCTAGCCCAAGCACGACGGCAAACGCCGTGTCGAGCGGTCGCGGGGTGAAGAGGTTTCCTGCTTTGCAAGCGAGTGACCAAAGGGCGCAGATCAGACCCGGCGTGACGAAAACCAACTGTGCACAGAAGAAGACTTTCACTTCGAGCGCCGTGCGCGATGGGCGAGACGGTCGAAAGATCACACCCAGGAAAACGACGACAGCTCCCAAAAGCACCGCGGCACACACCCCGGCCAGCCCGTCGGAAACCGACAAATATCCGCCAGCGTTGGTCGCGTACGAGAGAATGAGGATGTCGATGAATAGCACGATCGCCAACAGAAAGTGCCCTATCAGTGCCATCACGAGCGTTGCAAGGCGCCCGCGGTAGCCACGCACGATACAGATACCGATAACCAAGAAAGCACATGCGCAAGCGCCGAGGGATGCACTGAGCAAGTCGTCATCCTTGCGGAGACGGCCGAGACATCCGCTGAGCACAGGCACCAGGAGCGCCCCGAGAAAGAAGCTGCCGATGGTCGGTCGCCAACGTAGCGGAACGACTCGAGCAAAGTCAGGGCGGCGTACGACCAACCAGAGATACGGCCATGCCAGAATCAAAGCCTGAAATGCGCGCGTGCGAACTGGCGTCTCGAGGTGCATCGTGCCCTTCGCGATCCAGTCGATGATCATTGCTGTCGGGACAGCCCACCAGACACGCAGCAGTAGCACGTGAATTTGCGCGGCCCACAGGGTGGGCGCACGCACGAGCAACCAACGATCGAAGTGGGCAAACCAGAGAGGTCGCAACGGTCCGGCGATCGACAAGGAGAGTCTCAGCCGAGGTGCGCAAAAGCGCCGAACCCAAGCGTGGTACGGGTGACTCAAAATCGCCATCGTGATGCCGACGATTATGGCGAACAGGGTTTCACCGCAGGCCCAACGCGCCGTTCTTTCGTAATAGTCTCCCTTGCGCTCTTGCCACAGTAGCTTACTTGCCGAGATGCTCTCGAGACGGTCCTTGAAGGCACCGTTGTCGCTGCTTCCGTCCTCCAGCTTCCTGAGGTACATGCGGTACTGCCCCGGTTGACACGACACCGGCTCGCCCTCGGTTTGGAATCCGAACCGAGCGAGCGACTCGAGAATGCGCCCTCGTTCCGCAGCAATGCCTTCCGGAGTGTTACGTTCCGAGCATTCCCAAAACTCGTGGGCACTATCGCGCAACACAATGCTCTTTGCCATTCGATCCTTCCCGCATTTGCGCGCCAAAAGCGCGTTGACCCGGTCCCCGTGGGAACGTAGCGTCTTTGGCAATGATGCTCGAGGCCAACCGCTCGATGGCAAATCACGCGCCAAAACGGGGCTCGGAGCCGCGGCTTGCGTTCGGGTTGAGTTGGCTCGTTATTGGCTGTCATCAGCCTCAGCGGCAAGACGTTGGCTTGGAGCCCGGGCGGGACGCCGGTAGCCTCGCTAGCCCGACCCGGTCGACGCCCTCGGCGACGCCGCCCGCAGTGAGCAATGCGAAAAGCGCAGTGAGCGCTGCGCCAGCCGCGCCGAGCGCGATGCCGAGTGGCCAGATCAGAGACGTGCATCCTATCGGCGGCGGCACTGACTGCCTCGAGATGTATACGGTGTGCCAACCAGGCACGAACTGCACGAGCGACCCGCTCCTTTTCGCCTGCGGGAGTAGCGCAGAACTGCCGTCGACCGGCGAGACTCTGCGCTGCGACTGTCCCTAGTCGCGAACCGGGCGGCTACGGTCGAGTACTACCGAGCCCAGGGAGCTCGAGCGCAGGCCGCGGACCGAGGTGTGCGAGGCGCTGCAGATCGGCATGAAAGAACACGCGCTGGATCTTACCGTCCGCGACGCCGAGCAGGAGCGCGGCAGACGGCCGTTCGCCGTCGTAGAAGACGACGGCGGGCTGACCGTTGAGCTCGTGCTCCTCCACCTGGAACAGCGCCCCGCCGCGCCGAGTCGCTGCGACGACGAAAGCGGCCACCCGCGCCGCGCCTGCGAGCGGCTTCCTCAGATTCCTGAGTCCACCGACCCCGCGGCCTTCCGAGCCGCCATCGCTGATGATGACCGCGTCCTCCGCGAGCAGCGCGACTAGGGACGTCATGTCGCCCGCGCCGGCCGCGCTCACGAACGCCTGAAGCAAACGGCGATGTTCGTCGGCTGAAGTCTCCAGCATGCGACGTGCGTCGCGCACGTCGTGACGCGCGCGCTCGAGCAGTTTACGACAGGCCGGAACGCTCTTTTCGAGCAGCCGCGCAATCTCCTGATGCTCGAGATCGAACACGTCGTGGAGCAAAAGCACCGCGCGTTCCGCTGGTGTCAGCCTCTGGAGCGCCACACCGAATGCCATCGACACCCGTTCGATTCGTTCTGCGCTGCAAAGCCCGCTTGCTTCGAGATCCACTGGCTCCGGCAGACGATCGCCGCGACTCTCTTCCTTGCGTGAGCGCGCGCTATCGAGCTCTTGCAAGCACAAGCGAGTGACCACTGTCACCAAATACGCGCGAGGCGATTCGACCTCGACCGCGGCCGCCTGCCAACGAAGCCAGGCTTCCTGGACCATGTCTTCGGCGCGACCCACGTCGCCCAGCATGCGATACGCGAGCGCGACCAGGTACGAGCGGTCGAGCGCGAAGGCGCGGAGCCGGTTTTCGTCGGAGCGGTTCAAAATGGCTTCCACACCATGAGCAAGACGATACATGCCACCGTAATCACGGACGTAAAGCCCCAGGACTCGATTCGGCGCAACGCGACTTTCGCCGTGAGCCCGCCGGAGAGACCGCGGATCAGTGCGGCCCGGCCTCGTCCCAAGCAGAGCGCCGTGACCACGACCAACAGCCCCGAGAGCCGAAACCACCACGCTTCGTGAAATGGCCCGTGGGCGACGAAATCGAGCAGCGCGCCGCTCAACAAGCCCAAGAGCAGACTGACGCGCGCCATCAGCAACAGCGGAAGTGCCCACGCAGCGAGCGCGTCGAGCGCGAGCCCCGCGCGCCGCGCGCTTCGCACGCTCAGCGGCAACGCAGCGATCGTGCCGACGCCCAGAACGGCAACCAGCACGTGCAACGAAAGAGTGAACAGCACCAGGTTCATCGTGCGCCTCTCATTGGGAAAGCCC